>JANYLA010000097.1 GCA_025361485.1 Bacteroidales bacterium | reverse complement strand
TAACTCCATAAATTTCGTTCTTTTCTTTGTCGTTGTTACAACGCTATACTTTGTTCTACCGCACCGAGCACGGTGGATTCTGTTGCTAGCTGCTAGCTGTTACTTCTACATGGTCTTTATCCCGGTTTACATTCTTATCCTAGGGTTTACAATTGTTATTGATTATTTTGCAGGGATTTGGCTTGAGAAGACAGTTGGTAAAAGAAAGAAGTATTTCTTAATCGCAAGCCTAATCGCAAATATCGGTGTTCTCGCGGTATTTAAGTACTACAACTTTTTAAACGGCAATCTTTCAGAGATTCTCAACTCCTTTGGATATACGAATAGCGTTCCCAGCCTAAGTATACTACTTCCAATCGGGCTTTCGTTCCACACCTTTCAGGCAATGAGTTATACCATAGAAGTGTATAGGGGTCATCAAAAAGCAGAACGGAATTTTGGCATTTATGCCCTTTACGTAATGTTCTACCCTCAGCTAGTTGCTGGGCCCATTGAACGCCCTCAAAACCTAATTCATCAGTTTTATGAAAAACATTACTTCGATTACGACCGAGTTGTAGAAGGGCTTAAGTTGATGCTTTGGGGTTTATTTATGAAGCTAGTAATTGCCGATAGGTTGGCAATTTATGTAAACGCAGTTTATAACAATGCAGATCAGCATGGAGGGAAAACATTGCTCCTTGCAACGGTATTCTTTGCCTTTCAAATTTACTGCGATTTTGCAGGGTATTCGAATATTGCCATTGGAGCAGCAAAGGTTATGGGTTTTAAACTGATGACCAACTTTAACCGACCCTACTTTTCCCATTCTATCTCAGAGTTTTGGAAGCGTTGGCATATCTCTCTTTCCACTTGGTTTCGCGATTACCTCTATATATCACTTGGAGGCAATAGGGTAACTATTCCACGCTGGTACTTAAACTTATTTATTGTATTCGCAATAAGCGGTCTCTGGCACGGTGCCAATTGGACGTTTATTATCTGGGGTGCGTTGAATGGTTTTTACCTGGTCTTTGCAATTGTTACTGAAAAAATGCGCAAGAAGTTCAATAAGTTAATTGGCATAGATCGTTTACCAAATCTGCATAGCGCGCTACAAATCTTAATAACATTTGGGTTAGCTTGTTTTGCATGGATTTTCTTTAGAGCGAACTCATTACCTGATTCAATGATGATTATCGAAAAAATATTTTCATTTGATGGAACACTTTTCATTGGTGAACAGGATATTATGTTATATTCTTTATTAGCCATTATACTTTTGATTTTAGTAGAAGTTAAACATGAATTCTTTAGAAACGAATATCTATTACTCCATAACCGAAACATTATTGTTCGCTATACTACCTATATTTGTTTGATAGTATATATTGGACTTTTTGGCGTTTTTGATGGTGGACAATTTATTTTCAGTTTTAGAGATTATGCAGGCTAAGCAATTACTAAAATTCACACTTCATATATTCATTCTTATTGGCCTGCTGATAATAATAGATATCTCTTGGGGGTTATTATGCAGTAGCCTATTGTATAAACAAAATGATGGTCGATTTTATAAAATTTCTTATAGCCTCGACAAATCAAATGAGGAGATAATAATTTTAGGTAGTTCACGAGCAGAGACAAACTATAATCCAGCCATTTTTGAAAAGGAATTAGGGATGAGTTGTTGGAACGCAGGACGAGGAGGACAAGGTCTGCTCTATTGTATAGCCCTTGAAGAAGAAATATTAAAGCGATACTCTCCCAAGATTATTTTACTTAATATGGATCCCAATGGCCTTGAGGGGGAAATTGATTATGATATGGCAGCAATTCTTCGACCTTTCTCAAGAAACCACACTTCAATTTATGAATTATTAAGCAAAAAAAATTGGAGCGAAAAGTATAAACTCTTATCCAATATCTATACTTACAATTCAATGATGTTCTATTTTATAAGACCATACTTTATTAAAAACAAGGATGGAAACACAAGTGATAAGGGGTGGAAACCCAGAAAAGGGGAGATTACACCTCCTGTAATTTCGAAAAATACAAATACTACAGATACGTTAATAAGCCAGGAACTTAATCCCAAGAAAATAATTCTTCTAAACCAACTGATTGAAAATGCAAATCGAACACACACCAAATTAATAATTTCAATTCCCCCCGACTATTTACCAATACAAAGAGAGACGGCAACAATGTTCTATATTAAAAATCTAAGCATTAATAACCCCATTTCCGTTATTGACATGACAATTGATACCTCCTTTGTAAGAAAACAGAAATTATTCCGCGATTTAAATCATATGAATGATTACGGTGCAACTATATTTTCTGCTAGATTAGTACAAATAATTCAGCAGGATACTTTTAAAAAATTAAATAGTGCTTTTTAACTCCATAAATTTCGTTCTTTTCTTTGTCGTTGTTACAACGCTATACTTTGTTCTACCGCACCGAGCACGGTGGATTCTGTTGCTAGCTGCTAGCTGTTACTTCTACATGGTCTTTATCCCGGTTTACATTCTTATC
>JANYLA010000091.1 GCA_025361485.1 Bacteroidales bacterium | reverse complement strand
ATTTGCATTAAGAGAGAAAATGTCTTTCGGGCTTTTCTCTCTTTCCTTCATTCCGCTATCGCTGCATTTCGGAAAGAGAGAAAATCAATCATTGTTGCATTTACTAATTGAATTTTTCAGGGGGTTTACGGATTAAATATTAAAAAATGGTCGAAACTTCTCGAAATTGTTGGGTGGAATCCTGTTGGAAGACGGTTTCAGATTTCTGAAAAGGCTTATGACCGATTTGAAAATCGTAAATTGTTTAAAGTCGAGAAAACCTTGTATGAGTTCTCAGAAGGGAATTTATCATCAGTTGGAGCCAGAGCCATCGAGAAATATTTGGGTATTGATGAGATTTTTGTTATAGGTTTTAATAAAGAGAATAATTGCTACGGAGGCATTGTGATTTTCATTAACAATGTATCTTCTGATATTGATCATTCATTGATTGAGGGAATTGTCAATCAAGCATCAGTTGCATTGAATAGAAAAGAGTTGGAAAATCAGCTGCTTGCAGCAAAAGAAAAAGCCGAGGAGGCCGATAAGTTAAAATCGGCTTTTTTAGCAAATATGAGCCATGAAATACGAACTCCGATGAATGCAATTATCGGATTTTCGCAGCTTATAGCACTTCCTAATTTAACCGCTGAAAAAAAGAAACAGTACATCGACATTATAACCAATAAAGGAAATAGTCTTGTTAAACTTATTAATGATATTATTGATGCGTCGAAGGTTGAAGCTGGTCAGCTAACAGTAATTTTTGTACCATGTAATATCAATAACCTCTTAAGGAATTTGCACCGGTTTTACATAAAGGATCGTTTATTTCAGAAGCGTGAAACCGTTGATATAAAGTTGATACTTCCAATCGGAACTGATTTTCTTGATCTTGTAACCGATGAGGGTCGGCTTGAGCAGGTTTTTACAAACCTTATTGGAAATGCCTTAAGGTATACTGAAAAAGGATCTATTGAATTCGGATACAAACTTGATAATCAGCTGGTGACTTTCTTTGTAAAGGATACGGGCGTTGGGATTGATCCTCAGATGCAAACCATGATATTTGAACGTTTCCGTCAGGTTGAAGATTTATCAGGTAAGAAATCAGGTGGTACAGGTTTGGGATTATCAATTTCAAAGGGAATTGTCGATCTTTTGGGTGGTTCAATATGGGTTGAGTCCGAGTTAGATATGGGTACAACTTTTTATTTCACCTTACCTTATCGAGTTCTCGAAAAAACGGATATCAAAAAGGAGATGAAGCGAATTGAAGATGAAGAGAACTATCCTGACTGGAAAAATAAGGTCATTTTAGTTGCCGAAGACGAAGAGGTTAACTATATATTTGTTAATGAGTTGCTCAATTTAACTGGTGCAACAGTTCTTTGGGCAAAAGATGGTGCTCAAGCGGTTGATCTTGTAAAAACTATTAAAAAGATTGATTTAATACTAATGGATATTAAGATGCCGATTATGAATGGTTATGCGGCAACTATGGAGATTCGACAAATTAATCCTAAACTACCAATTGTTGCTCAAACAGCTTATGCCTTTAGCGAGGATCGCCAAAAAGCTGAGGCCGCTGGTTGTAACGATTACATAACAAAGCCAATCAATAGCAACGATCTATTTGAGATGCTTCAAAAATATTTGGGTTACTAGCGGTTATTACGTTCAATTTTGAGAAACCTGAGTATTCTTTAGCGATTCATATTGCTCTCTGATATACTCAAGCTCTTCCAAATTCTGTTTTAACCGTTCCTCATTTTCTTGCATTATACTTGAATGCTCCTTAAACTGCTGAATTAATTTCAGATTGCGCTCGTTCATTTTTACCGTATTCAGGTTGTTGGCAATGCTGAAAGCAACTTTATTTACAAACTCAAGCTCGTATTGGTTAATTACATTGAAGGAGGCGATTTCAATAACACCGAAAACTTTTTCTTCAAAACTTAAGGGAACAAGAAGTAGTGATTTTGGAGGAGCGCTCCCTAAACCTGAGTTAATTGCTAGGAAATCATCTGGAAGATTGGTGATATTTTGCACTTCGTTATTTGTGAAAGTAGCTCCAATTAATCCGCTGTTGATTGGTATTACAGAATTATTATTTTTGTGCTCTTTACTCAGCCCAAAATCTGTAACCAGTTCAAGGTATGGATTGTCGGAGATTTCATCATTTAGAATATACATTGCACCAAGTTTGGCATCAAGATACTTTAGTAAAGCGATAAGTACGTTTTTGCTGAGAGAATTAAAATTGTCCTTATTTTGTGATAGTACCTCATTTACTTGCGTAACACCTGCGTTAACCCAATTCTGAAGTTGTTCCTTATCCTGATGCTTTAAAAGTTCATCGTGTTGTTGCTGCAATTCACGTGTTCTTTCATCGATTTTATGTTCAAGATTTTCCTTTTCGTGGGTTAGCTGAATGCTTAACAACTCATTCTCATTAATGGCGTTTGCTGATTTTTTATTAATGGTAGTAGATTGAATCAGCATAAATCCAACTAGTCCGTACGGTGCAATATAAGCGGTTTGAATAATACCCATGCTACTAAGAACATCATTAATAGCTGTTGCATATAGAATGAACATACCTAAGAATGATGGAAGGGCATAAGCTCTTTTTCGAATGGTAGCAATCAGAAGCACACCAAATGTAAGGTATAAGCCTCCGAAAAGAATGTAAAGTTCAAAGAAAGTCCTAAACTTTCCATAAAATAAAGCAGGTGTAATAAATACAAGCGCTGTTATAGCAATGCCAATGTATAAAAATATGTTTCGTAATGTTTTTGGGAAATCTTCCTTAAATAACATATAGAAATACAATGCAAATAAAGGAATAGTACCGAAACCAGAAAAATTATCGAGTTTAACTAGGAGTTCCCAATTTATATTGGGGAAGACTAAAGTAATTAATCTATCACCTGAAGAAATATTCCGAAGAATCATTACTAAACAGATTATCCCAAAGTAAAGGTTCGATCTATCCTGTTTCCTAAAAAAATAAAGGATAAGATGGTTAATACCTATAATTAGAATTATCCCAATTATCAATACGTTAAGAATATCCATCCATCGTGTTGCCTCAATAATATTTGCATAGGTTCCTAAATATATAGGAAAATGCAATCCGCTTCGTTGGTGTGAAAAGTTAGAGACCTGAAAGATAATTTCGATGGTTTCAGTAGAGCCTTCATTAGGGTCTAATACAAAAGGAATATCTTGATAGCTAAACTCAGGGCGGCTTAGCTCCTTTGCTTTGCCGACAGAGCCAACGCATGCAATCTGCTTGCCGTTTACCCAGAGTTTATAGCTAGAAAAAACGGTTGATACTTTTAATCCGTAAATTGATTTTTGAGTGTCGGGTTTCTTATGTACAATTAATCTGTACGTTGCATAACCAATACTTGGTAGTTTTGCGCCATTAACTTTTTGTGATGACCAGGACTTTGGTATTTTAATGTATATTGGCTTGTCGATTTTTTGGGATTCAATAAAATCCTTTGGTTCATAAAGCTGATTCCAGTAGAATTCCCAGTTGCCCTGTAGTTTCAAAGTATTCTTCTCGAGTACATTGGAAATGCCGAGATCAAGAACGCCATTGTTGGATATAAATTCATCGTTTGACTTTGCATGAATACAAGTCACTATCAATACAAGAAGAACGGTAAAAATGAAATTCTTTTTCATAAATAGGCTATTGATAAATTATTACTTAAATCTAGCTCATTTATTTTAAAAGTTTATAGTCAGATGTGATTTTTTGTATTCTATTATATTTAATATTCGTAATAATACATGGTATTCAATAATTTCATAAATTGATGTTTTAATAATTAACTTCTCATGAGTAAAATAATAATTCTTGGTGCTGGAATGGTTGGTAAAGCCATGGCTATTGACCTTTCGAAAAAACACGAAGTAACTTCAGTTGATGTTGATTCAACATCGCTGGATTATCTATCTCAGAATTATAATGTAAGAACAAAAGTTCTTGATGTGAACGATGAAGAAGTTCTTAGAACTCTTCTGAAGGATTATGACCTTGTGATTTCTGCCGTTCCTGGTTTTCTTGGCCTTAAAACCATGATTAATGTTATAAAGAGTAAAAAGAATCTTGTTGATATTTCATTCCTTCCCGAAGATGTTCTTCATTTGGATAAGTTAGCCAAGGAGAATAATGTTACAGTTGTTATGGATTGTGGTGTTGCTCCAGGTATGCCCAACTATATAGCTGGTTATCATAACGAGTTGATGCAAATAGAGCGAATGGATTACATGGTTGGAGGCCTGCCTAAAGTTCGAACTTTTCCTTTCGAGTACAAAGCGCCATTCTCACCATGTGATGTGGTTGAAGAGTATACTCGACCTGCAAGGTATTTAGAGAACGGGCAAATTGTTGTAAAACCTGCTATGAGCGATACTGAACTAATCGATTTTCCGAATATCGGAACACTCGAGGCTTTTAATTCCGATGGATTACGCTCGCTGGTGTATACTTTAAATAATATTCCTAATATGAAGGAAAAAACCCTTCGATTTCCTGGTCATATTCGGTTGATCCAAGCGTTTAAGGCTGCTGGTTTTTTTGATCATCAGCCGGTTTTAGTCAATGGGAATTCTATTTCACCGTTCGATTTTACAACTAAATTATTGTTCAATAGTTGGAAACTCAATCCTAATGAACATGAGTTCACTATTATGCGAGTAATAATAAATGGGTTAGAAAAAGGCATTCGTAAAGAGATTATATACGATTTATTTGATGAGTATGACGAAAAGGAAAAACTTTCATCCATGTCGCGAACCACTGGATTTACGGCAACAGCAACAGCTCAAATGATTCTCGATGGGGTTTTTACTGATAAAGGGGTTTTTCCACCTGAACTTGTTGGGAAAAATGCCAAATGTTTTGATTATGTAATTAACTATTTGAAGGATAGAAATGTTATTTATCAGAAAACCGAAAGAATTATATAGTGGTATATGTCAATGGTATTAAAATAAGAAAGCCTTACAGAGAATGTAAGGCTTTCTTATTCATGTGATCCGGATAGGAGTCGAACCTATGACCCACAGCTTAGAAGGCTGTTGCTCTATCCAACTGAGCTACCGGACCCCGTTTGTATATCTATCGGGGCGCAAAATTAGAAAAAAAACTCGCTTTTCTTCTATCTTGGTAAAAGAAATTTTTAAAGGTTGCATCAAATCTTAAAATATTTTTATTTTTAATGCCTTTCCTTCAATCGATTCGCAATAGTATTCAAATTAATATTTCTTGATGAGAGTAGCACCATTGTGTGAAATAGTAGGTCAGCAGCTTCATCAATAAACCTGTCCATTTCGCCATTCTCCGCTTCTAATGCTAACTCTACTGCTTCTTCACCAACCTTCTTGGCAATTCTTTTAGAACCAGCTGCAAAGAGTTTTGAAGTGTAACTGTCATTTGAGTTCGCACCTTTTCTTGATTCGATAAGGTTTGTAAGATAATTTAAGAACTCAAGTTTTGATGTATTCTCCTCCCCAAAACAGGTTTGGGAGCCGGTGTGACAAACAACCCCATCGGGTATTACCTTTATTAATAAGGTATCGTTATCGCAGTCAGCAATTATCTCTTTAACTCGTAAATAATTCCCTGATGTTTCGCCTTTTGTCCATAACCGTTCTTTGGTGCGACTGTAGAAGGTTACAAGACCAGTCAGGTTTGTTTCTTCAAGAGATTCATTGTTCATGAAACCGAGCATCAATACCTTATTGGTAGATGCATCCTGAATAATAGCGGGAATTAACCCGTTCATTTTATTGAAATTTAGTGCTGTCATAGTTTGAGATTTTTGCCACAAAGACACAAAGTGACAAGAGTTTCGTATTCGTGTTTTTTTTCTTTGTGCACCTTAGTGTCTTAGTGCCTCTGTGGCTGATTCATTTATAATCTAACAATAATTTTATTGTCGTTTAAAAACTTCTTAACCTCTTTAATAGTTAATTTATTAAAGTGGAATACACCTGCCGCTAGAGCGGCATCAGCTTTTCCAATGGTTAGAACGTCTAGAAAGTGTTCCTTGTTACCTGCACCGCCTGAGGCAATCACGGGAATTTTTAAGGATTCTGAAATATTTGCTGTTAAGTCAATGGCATATCCCATTTGGGTACCATCGGAGGAGTAGGAGGTAAGGAGTATTTCTCCTGCACCAAGACTTTCAGCCTCTTTTGCCCAATCAAAAGGATTCCAAATTGTTCCTTTTGTTCCTGAATGGCTTACAACCTCCCATTGACCATTTCTATCAATAGCATCAATGGCAACCACTATGCATTGCGAACCAAATGCATTGGCTAGAGTTGTAATTAATTTGGGATTTTGTAGCGCAGCCGAGTTTATGGATACCTTATCGGCTCCTGCTTTTAAAAGGGTTTCAACCTGTTCTGCTTTACTAATGCCACCTCCAACTGTAAATGGAATAGATATTGCTTTTGCTACATCCTTAACCACGTTAAGAAATGTTTCTCTGCCCTCGAGGGTGGCTGTAATATCTAGGAGTACAAGTTCATCGGCTCCTTGCTTATAGTACTCATAGGCTAATTGAACAGGGTCTCCCGCATCCATGAGGTTATTAAAATTTACTCCTTTAACCGTTCTCCCATTCTTGACATCAAGACAGGGGATTATTCGTTTTG
>JANYLA010000034.1 GCA_025361485.1 Bacteroidales bacterium | reverse complement strand
CGATTCAAACTCAATTTCTCCGTCATGTTCCTGTAATATATTGTAGGTAATCGATAGCCCTAATCCCGTTCCTGTTTCCTTGGTAGTAAAAAACGGATCAAGAATTTTAGGTAGATTTTCTTCACTAATCCCGCAACCTGTGTCAGTAACATAGATTTTCATTCTTTGTCCTTCTATTTCGGTATATACGCTAATGGTTCCCTTGTCATTGTTAGCGTGAATCGCGTTGGCAAGAATATTTAGTATTGCTTGGTGTAGCTTACCTTCGTTACCAACAAGAGTGTACCGCCTATCCGTATATTTCTTAATAATTTCTATTCTGTTTTTTGTTTTATTCTGAAGCATTAATAGGCAGTTATCAATTATAATATGAATATCAACCTTATCTGAAATGAAACTACCACTTCTGCTGTATAGGTTAAGCCCTGAGACAATGTCAACAGATCTTTTTACACCCTCTTTTATTGCATTAATATAAAACTCAACTTCTGATTTTTGCTCTTTTTGTTTTTCCTCAAAATAATTCTCAATTCCCGTTATACCTCCATGGATAAAATTAAGCGGATTATTAATTTCATGTGCAATACCAGCCGCTAGTAAGCCTATTGATGCCATTTTCTCTGACTGGACTAATTGTTTCTGAGCCTCTTTTAAGGAATGAAGCGTTAAGTCTAATTCCTCTCTTTGGTTATATAGCTCTTCGTTGGTAGCCCTTAACTCCTTGTTGAAAGATTGCAACTCCTCTTTTTGTTGCACAACAACAGCGGTTTTCTCCTTAACTGTTTGTTCCAGCTGTTTTTTCTGACTTCTAAAAGTAGCTATACGCCAGCGGTAAAAACCAAACAAGAAAGCAATAGTAAGAATTGTCATTAATACCCGAAACCACCATGTTTGCCAGTACGGTGGATTAATAATTATTTTAATATTAGTGCATGTTTCATTCCAGATCCCATCATTATTTGAGGCTTTTACCATAAAGGTATATTCGCCAGGATCTAAATTAGTATAAGTTATAAATCTTCTCTTTGCATCTGTAGAAATCCACTCTTCATCAAACATATCCATTTTGTACTGATACTGATTTTTATCTGAATTTTTATAGCTTAATGCTGCAAATTCAAATGAAAAAACATAATCCCTATAATTAAGATGTATCTCTTTTGTTAGAATGATATTTTTTTTGAGAATTGAAGCACTATCGATCTGAACAGTTTTATTGAATAGTTGAAAATCAACAATGTATGTCGATGGTTTCGATGGATTATCGATGATTTTCGTTGGATCGAAAACAGTGAAACCTTTAAAGCCACCGAAATATAGTTTTCCGTTTTTATCTCTAAAATAAGCACCTTCGCTAAATTCACCTGAGTTAAGCCCATCCTTATCATCATAAACTTTAAGAATTTTACCTTCACCTGACCGTGCATCGAATTTATACAATCCATCCATGGTGCTTAACCAGAGAATACCGCTTTTATCTTCGAGGATTCCAAGAATAACATCACTCGAAAAACCGTCTTTCTTAGTAAAACGAGTAAACGATGAATCCTCTCGGTTAAATTTGTTTAAACCGTTTCCTGTACCAATCCATAAAGTGTGCTCATCCCGAGTTTCATAAATGCAAAAAATTCTATTGCTACTAATTGATTTTGAGTTTTTTGAATCGTTCCTAAAATGCTTAAAATTATTTTTTGAACGATTAAATTTGTTTAGCCCTTCACTGGATGATCCTACCCAAATATTTCCTTCATGATCTTCAAATAATCCCATAACCCGATTATCGCTGATTGAGAAGGGATCTTTTTTATCTGGACTGAAATGAACAAATTCTTCTTTTTGAGGATCGAACAGATTTAATCCTCCACCAGATGTTGCAATCCATAAGAATCCGTATTTGTCAAAGATCATCGATCGGATATAATTGTCACTAAGACTTTTGGGATTATCCAGCTCATTAGAATAATGTTTATACTTGTGCGTTTTTTGATTGTAATAATTGAGCCCACCGCCATAAGTACCAATCCATAAATTATCATCTGTATCGGTACAAATCGAATTAATAAAATCAATTGTTAGTGAGTTTTTATCAGATGCATTTCTGCTAAATGACTGAAATTGCTCGCTTTTCGGATCGAATCGGTTAAAACCTCCCCCAAATGTACCAATCCAAATATATCCACCCTTGTCTTCCTTAAAGCAACGAATTGAATTGTTGCTTAAACTCAACTTATTGCCTGGTTCGCTATGATAAGAGGTAAACCCAGAAGGTTTCGGATCAAATTTGTCAACGCCATTCGAAAAATTCCCAACCCATATTATACCGGATTTATCCTGATAGAGGCACCGGATCTGGTCATTTGAAAGGCTATATGAATCTAACGGCTTATTAAAATAGTTCTTAAATTTAAGGGTCGAAATATTTTCTTTTTTAAGCAAAGAGAGTCCACCGTAGGTTCCTATCCAAATATTCTGATCCTTATCTTCAAACACGCAATGCGTGTCATTAGTCCTTATGGAATTAGGATCAGTAGAGGAGTAAAAACGTTTTATTTTTGAAGTCTCCGGATTAAGCAAGTTCAAACCGTTATCTGTAGATATCCATATTCGTCCCCTGCTATCAACAAAAACATGGTTTAACCTATCACTGCTTATCGAATTCAGATTTTTAGGATCATTTTTATAATGTGTAAAAGCACCTTTCTTTGGATCAAACATATCCAAACCCATTTTAGTAAAGGCAAGCCATAAATTGCCATTTCTGTCGGATGCTATAGAAATAACTGTGTTATTAGCAATGCTGCTTGGATTATTTGGATCATGCTTAAAATTTGTAAATGAGTTTTTTGTTTTATCAAATTTATTTAATCCACCCTCGGCAGTACCAACCCATATAAACCCATCATCATCTTCACATAACGACATAACAACATCCTGACTGATGCTTTGTGGGTTATCTTTCTTATTCCGATAAGAAATAAAATCGTCAGTCTCAACTCTGTACTTATTTAATCCTCCACCAAGAGTAGCAATCCATAATTCTCCGTCACGGTCAATCAATAGATTATAAACACGGTTATTGCTTAGTGAATTTGGCTTTTCTGAGTCATGAAAATATTTTTTCAACGAATATCCGTCATACCGATTTAAACCATCGCCAGTTCCAATCCAAATAAAACCGTATTTATCTTGAATTATTGAATAAACTGTGCTTTGTGATAACCCAGAAGTCTTAGTTAGGTGCTCAAATCTTATTTGATCTTCTTGACTTGAAACATTGTAAATACCATAAAAGAGAAAGAAAACAAATGATATGATTTTATTGAATCTCATAATCATTAAGGTTTATATACTTACTTATTACAAATAAAACGGATTATCTTAAAATAGGAGAACGCGTAATAACCATTTCAGATTTGTCCATTTTGTCTTTCGGCAAAGTACATTTATTGGTTTTAGAAATTGCCTGACATATGATCATAAATTGAACCTTGTCTATAAGAAAAACGGGAAAATCATTTGTAATAATAACAACTTATAATCAATAATTAATTTTTTATTTAATGATATTCATCACTTTTCTTGAACAAAACACTTTTGCTTTAGCCAAGAATATTGCTATCCTTTAAATTTAATTGGTTCAACCTACACTTTATTTTAAATGAGCCTTAAAATCTTTCAAAATCTGTTATAACAGTTTAATTTTAAACAGTATGTAAACCAAAAAAGGCGATCTAAAGCGCCTTTTTTGATAAATATATGAAAGTATGATTATACTAAACCTTGGTCAAGCATAGCGTTTGCAACTTTTAAGAAACCTGCAACGTTAGCACCTTTTACGTAGTCAATGTAACCATTTTTGTCTTTACCGTACTTAACGCATGATTCATGAATGCTCTTCATGATTTGGTGTAAGCGAGCGTCAACCTCTTCGCTCATCCAGCTAAGTTTCATACTGTTTTGAGACATTTCAAGACCTGAAGTAGCAACACCACCAGCATTTGCAGCCTTACCTGGAGCAAATAAAATCTTATTGTGGTGGAATACTTCAACAGCTTCTGGAGTACAAGGCATGTTAGCACCTTCGGTAACACACATAACGCCATTTTTTACTAATAATTCAGCATCGGCTTTACCAAGCTCGTTTTGAGTAGCGCAAGGCATAGCTACATCAACTTTAACTTCCCATGGACGTTTGCCAGCGAAGAATTTTGAACCAGCAAATTTCTTTGCGTATGGCTCAACGATATCTTGGTTCGAAGCGCGAAGATCAAGTAAGAAAGCAATCTTTTCGCCGCTGATGCCAGCTTCGTCAAGGATATAACCATCAGGACCAGAAATGGTAACAACTGTACCACCTAGTTCAGTTACTTTTAAAGCAGCACCCCAAGCTACGTTACCGAAACCTGAAATAGCAACTCTCTTACCTTTGTAGCTCGTACCTTTGGTAGCAAGCATTTCTTGTGCAAAATAGGTTGCACCAAAACCAGTAGCTTCTGGACGGATTAATGAACCACCCCAGTTAATACCTTTACCGGTTAAAACGCCAGTATTCTCTTTTCTTAGTTTTCTGTACATTCCGTATAGGAAACCAATCTCACGACCACCAACTCCGATATCACCAGCAGGTACATCAGTTTCTGGTCCAATGTGAGCTGCAAGCTCAAGCATGAATGATTGGCAGAAACGCATAACTTCCGCGTCTGAACGTCCTTTAGGATTGAAATCGCTACCACCTTTACCACCACCCATAGGAAGTGTGGTTAAAGAGTTTTTGAAGATTTGCTCAAAACCTAAGAATTTTAAGATTGAAAGGTTAACGCTTGGGTGGAAACGAAGACCACCTTTGTAGGGGCCAATTGCGTTATTGAATTGAACACGGTAAGCTAGGTTAACGTGAATGTTTCCTTCATCATCCATCCAGGGTACCTTAAAGGTAAAGATTCTGTCTGGCTCAACAATTCTTTCAATAATTTTTGCTGATTCAAACTGAGGATTTTGATTATAAATTTCCTCAATTGAATCCAATACTTCGCGTACTGCTTGTAAATACTCCACTTCACCTGGGTGTTTCTTTTCAAGCTCAGTCATTAATTTTGTAACGTTCATTGCTTTAGTTTTAGTAGTAAATTACAAAAATTCTGTTTGTTATAATAAATGAAGATTCTCTTTAAAATTGGAAGCAAATTTTACCCTTTTTATTTTAATTACAAAGTAAATTGGTCATATTTATATATGATATTAAACAGTTTTCTAAATCCAAATATTTATTTTATAGCATTATCGTCGGGTTTGAAGATTACTCCCTTGTTGCTTTTTCCATCTATTTGAATGGTTAACTCCTTTTCGAATTTTACGCACCTTATATATTCGGTCTCAAAATAGGACTCTTGAGCATTTAAAAACGCCACATCATATTTTCCATCGTTGATATATGGATTAATAGTAAGATAGCCAACCCTAAAAGATGTTAGGTTTTGGAAAAAATGTGTTCCTTGGCTTGGATCTACTTTGAAATTATCTAGCCCTGATTCAACGATTACTCTAGCCTCTGAAATTTGCGACCATTTGATTGGTATTCCAAGCCAAGGATCGCTGCTGCCCCATCGACCTGGTCCAACAAGGATATAATTTCTTTTCAGGTCAATATATTTCTGATTTATCATCTCTACCTCTTTAGCAATATCCTTGGTGAATGCAGGGTTGAACTTATCAGGTTTAACGTACACAAAATCTTTTATATTGCTAATCATACCATGCCCCAAGGCCGAACGTGAGAAAAGTAGAGCCTTTTCGCAATCAATATCACTCCATTTAAAATCTTCGGTTTGTTCATTTTCAACAATGGGTCGGATTTGAAGAAAATTAAAAATCTTTGGCCAACCTTTTGGGGTATCGAGGTTAACGGCAAATTCAATTTCAATTGGATTATTCATCTCCTTTTGGCCAATTTCGAGAAGTGTCTGTAAAATCTCCGCCAGAGGAAATGTATTGTGTTTAAGTATATTCGAGAAGGTTACCAGTTTTGATCCCCCATCATAAAACCCATCGCGAAGGGTTTGGTTATGATAATCGTAAGTAGAGGCAACTTGCCTAAAATCGGGATAATCAATGGCATCCTTAACATCAAGTTTAATGATGTTAACACCATCATCAATAGAGGGAACAAACGATTCGGGTCGCATATCCAAAGCGTAGAACTGTTTTTGGGTTTGCCTTTGAGCCATTTCGGGAGATGATAGCTGCAAAATCTTCTTTGGATATCGCGGTGAAAAGCGAATAGCAAGCCCTCCATCGACTATTAATTTCCCCAGTCCATATCCAACGGTTGCAATTCCATCGCTAGCTTTCTCGGAACCTATAGGATAGAAGTTGATTGAACGCGCAACACCCGAAAATGTCGGAAAGAAGATTCCATCATGCTGATTTCCGCAAACCTCCTGGATTACAATGCCCATTTTCTCCTCATCAATAACGTTTGAGGTTGCGGTCATGTAAGCCTTGCTACTTCGGTAGTACACCGATGCGTAAACGCTTTTGATGGCCTGACAAATCATGCTATGCGTAACTTCAACATCATCAGCCCGAGGAATCATGTAGGTTGAGTATATCCCTGCGAATGGCTGATAATGTGAATCTTCGAGTTTGCTCGATGAACGAATAGCTAACGATTGCTTCATTGTGGATGCAATTGTTTTTAAATCTGATTTTAGCCGTTCGGGAAGTTTTGCCTCTAAGAATCGTTTTAAAATATCTTCGTCGGGTGAGTCTGAGAGTGCAATCTTGTAAAGTTTATTCTCCTCCATGAACTCATCGAAGAATTCGGTGCTGACAACTACAGTTCTGGGGATACTGATGATAACATCTTCATATTTATCGAATAATCTATTCTCCTTTATAAGCGTATTAATGAATGCCAATCCTCTTGCTTTTCCACCAATCGATTCTTCACCAATTCTTGAGAAAACGGAATACTCATCGAAACTATTTTTATCAAACTTAGCTATTACCCCACGCCCTTTGCTTAATCGGTAAGATGAAATTGATTGAAAAATAAACTTGCGTAGCTCAGATACTGATTTAAAATCATTCGCACTTAATGGTTTAAAAAGTTGAGCTATAGAAAATAGTGCTCTTGCATTTAACCATTTTGAAATATGGTTTTGACTTGTATGGTAGCGAAATGAATCGTCGGGTACATTGAGAATTTGCTGTTGAAGATGCTGCAAATCAGTTGCACGGCAAACCTCTTTTAGCGTTTTTGGATCGCGAAAAATAAAATCGCCAAAGCCAAAATGACTTATAATGTAATCGCGTAGTTCGATATTCAGCGTTTTCGAATTTTTACTGATAAATCCAACACCTAATTCATCGGCAAAAGTTTTGTTTGATATATCCGACGATTGAAGCAGGAACGGCATATAAGGATCCTCGTTTCTTACAACTTTGCATAGTTGTAATCCTGCTTTGGTCTCTTTATCGCGCTTATTATCTAATTTATAGCTGATATCTGATATGATTCCAAGAATATTAGCTTTATACTTTTGGTAAAGTTCAAGCGCTTCTTGGTAGTTTGTTGCCAATAAAATTTTAGGTCTTCCCCTCAGGCGAAGCATCCGTTGGTGCTCGTTAAGCGCCTCTTTCATAAAGCTGCGCGATTGCCTAAAGATTATCTTATAAATATTGGGAAGGAAAACTGAATAGTACCTTACAGAATCCTCAACTAGAATTATGGCTTGAACTCCTATATGCTGAATATCATACTCAGCGTTCATTTTATCCTCAATCAGCTTAATTATGGCTAGTAGTATATCAGCATTGCCTAGCCAGCAAAACACATAGTCAATTGCGCTTAAATCTTCTTTCTGTAAACGTAATGATACATCGCGAGAGTATGGGGTAAGTACAACTAATGGAATATCAGGATACCTTGATTTGAGTATGCGGGCAAGGTTGAAGGCATCCATGTCGCTAATGTTAAGCATGGTGATGATAAGATCTATCTTTTCCTCTTGAAGTATTGTTAATACCTCACGCGCCGAGTGAGCCTGAATGAATATGGGTGGATACCGTAAGCTAAGCGAAACATACTCATTAAAAATTTGCTCATCAATCCTGCCATCCTCTTCAAGCATAAATGCATCGTAGCTGCTACAGATAAGTAGTACTTTATGAATGCGTTTTTGCATCAATTGCTCGAACGATGTGTCGTTAAAATCTAGGCTATTATTGTTTAGGTACGATTGAGAGTATGGCATTCCGAGGCGATTTATATTGTATAAAGATAAAAAGAATTTAAGCGTTGAACCAATGTAGTTACAAAAAAAGAGGCGTGATTGTTCACGCCTCTTTCGGTATTATTTATTGAGATACTATACGTCCCAAGTGTCTCCGTAATTTAGAAGATCATCGACATTTTTAATCTTGGCCGTTTTCATTACCTCAAGTACCTGATCACGAACGTTATCGTCATAAGTTGTTTCAGTAACATTTCTTATAACACCTAAAGCAACCGGATATTCAGGATATGTCATATTTGCAAGCATCATATGAACACCTGGGTTTGCCTCGAAAGCATCGTGGGTTAGAATATCATCAATAGAGAAACCACCTTGCCCAATGTTTACAACCTTAAGGCTTAAACCGCTTAGAATTAATCCTTTGTCGCGGTTCTTACCAAATACCATCTTTTCGCCATGGCGAATGGTAATTACCCTATCCTCGCGATTTTCTTTATCGCTAAGAACTCCATGAGTACGGTCGTTGTAGATAACGCAGTTTTGTAGAATCTCAACCACTGAAGTGCCATCGTGCTTTGCAGCTTCAACCATGATTTCAGATGTTAGCTTAACATCTATATCGAGGGAGCGAGCAAAGAATTTACCCTGAGCACCAATAACAAGTTCACCCGGACGGAAAGGATGTTCAACCGTTCCGAACGGTGAGGTCTTTGTAACAGAACCTAATTTCGAAGTTGGTGAGTACTGACCTTTTGTTAGCCCGTAAATCTCGTTATTGAAAAGAAGAATGTTGATATCAATATTACGACGAACGGCGTGTATAAAGTGGTTTCCACCGATTGCCAATGCATCACCGTCGCCAGTAATCTGCCAAACGCTAAGCGTAGGATTCGCACATTTTATACCTGTAGCAATGGCTGGGGCACGACCATGAATCCCATGAAATCCATATGTTTTCATGTAGTAAGGGAAGCGGCTGGAACAACCAATTCCCGATACAAATACATAGCGTTCAATATCGTAGTTAAGGATATGTGAAACCTCTGGAAGAGCCTTTTGTACAGCGTTTAGAACAAAGTGATCGCCGCATCCTGGACACCATCTAACTTCCTGATCGCTCTTAAAATCTTGCGGAGCATATTTAAAATTTTCTGCCATGATTACTTGCCCTCCAATACTTTGTTAAATTTATCAACTAGTTCAATAACGGTGAAAGGAAGACCTTGTACCTTATTGAATTGCATATAATTAAACTCTTGGAAATTCATACGTAGGTAATTTGCAAATTGACCCATGTTGAGCTCGCAAACAAGAATTTTCTTATAACGTCCAAATATCTCTTTAACGTTCTTTGGAAGAGGATTGATATAGTTGAAGTGGCAAAGAGAAACGCTCTTACCATTTTCACGCATCTTTTGAACAGAGGTTAAAAGATGACCATAAGTACCACCCCAACCAACCACAAGCAAGTCGCCTTCTTTATCTCCAAAAACCTCTTGTTGAGGGATAAATTCCTGAACACGTTTAACCTTCTCCTCACGAATATCGGTCATGCGTTGATGGTTCATTGGATCGTGAGAAACGGTTCCCTTGGTAAAATCCTTCTCAAGACCACCCAATCTGTGCTCTAGGCCTTTTGTACCTGGGAAAGCCCATGTACGTGCTAAACGCTTCTCATCGCGAGCGTAAGGTTGATAGTTTTGTGTTCCTTCAGGAACAATAGGAGCTTTAATCTCAGGATAATCCTTCATGCTAGGAATCAACCATGGCTCTGTACCATTTGCAATATAACCATCGGTTAAAAGAACAACTGGGGTCATATGCTCAAGGGTGAGTTTGCTCGATATAAAAGCATAATCGAAGCAGTTGCTTGGAGTGCTGGCGGCAATTACAATCATTGGACATTCGCCATTACGACCGTATAATGCTTGGAAAAGGTCCGATTGCTCCGTTTTGGTTGGTAAACCTGTTGAAGGACCACCACGCTGAACGTTTACAATAACTAACGGAAGTTCAGTCATAACGGCTAAACCCATTGCTTCGCTCTTTAGCGACAGTCCTGGACCAGATGTTGTTGTAACCGCAAAGTTACCGGCAAAAGATGCACCGATTGCAGTACAAATTCCTGCAATTTCATCCTCAACCTGAAGCGTTTTCACACCTAAGTCTTTTCTTTTTGAAAGTTCAATTAGAATCTCGGTTGCTGGGGTAATTGGGTATGATCCGCAGAATAGAGGTAATTTTGCTTTCTCCGATGCTGCAATGAAACCCCATGCTACTGCTGTGTTTCCGTTAATATTACGGTACTTACCTTTTGGAATGCTTGTAGCAGCAGGGATATGATATGTATTTGGTATTGCCTGAATATTCGCTGCGTAGTTGAAACCATCGCGAAGTACCTTTTTGTTGGCTTCAACAATTTCAGGTTTCTTCTTGAATTTTGTTTCAAAATACTTCTCTGTAAAATGCAAAGGTCTTGAAAAGATGTAGTAAACCATTCCAAGTGCAAACATGTTCTTACTGCGGATAATACTCTTGTTATCAAGGCCAGTATCCTTCAAACTTTCTTTTGTAAGATTTGAAATGTTTGCAAAAATTACCTTAAAGTCTTGGAGTTTTAGCTCCTCAACGGGGTTATCGGTTTTAAAACCGGCACGCTGGAGACCTTTCTCGTTAACGGTATCGTTATCGACAATGATCATTCCACCGGGCTTTACCCACTTCGCATTTGCCCTTAGAGCTGCAGGGTTCATTGCAACAAGCACATCACAGTAATCTCCAGGTGTATTAACCTTTGTACTTCCAATGTTTACTTGGAAGCCTGAGACACCGCCAATGGTTCCCTGCGGAGCACGGATCTCCGAAGGGTAATCTGGAAATGTGCTTACACTATTTCCGTAAAGCGCTGATGCTTCGGAGAATAATGTACCAGTCAACTGCATTCCGTCACCTGAGTCACCAGAGAAGCGGACTACCACTTCACCAATCTCAAGGACTAGTTTTTGTTCACTCATGTCAGATTAAATTAAATTTTAGAAAGATTTTAACCGAAAAAGACAATTAAAAAACAATCAAATTACTGATTGTGTGATAATTGAATAAATTTGGTTTATGAAAATTTCGATACAAAATTAACCTTTTTATTCTATAAAGGGAATCAAATATTGTTTTTTACAACATATATGAATATGACTAATAACAGTTTAAAGGTGTTATTAGCCATTCGTTGACACTTGATTGTTAGGTTTTTATTTATATATTTAGTCATAATTCTTTGACTTCTCTAACTTCTCTGACTTCTTTATCTTCTGACTTCTTTTTCCATTAACTTTGTCAAAAACTCAGTACTATGGCTATCATCAAACCTCTGAGAGGTACTACCCCAAAAATTGGCAAAAACTGCTTTATTGCCGAAACCGCTGTTATTATTGGCGATGTTGAAATAGGCGACGATTGCAGCATTTGGTACGGCGCAGTTCTACGTGGCGATGTAAATTCCATTAGAATTGGGAATAGGGTGAATATACAGGATAATGCTGTTCTACATACTACTTACCAAAAAACAGTACTCAATATAGGTGATGATGTTTCTATCGGGCATGGCGTAATTGTTCATGGAGCCGAGATTAAAAATGGAGCGTTGCTGGGCATGGGTTCTACTGTTATGGATAATGCAGTAATCGGCGAGGGGGCAATTGTTGCAGCCAATGCTCTAATAATGGAGAAAACGATTGTTGAACCTTGCAGTATTTATGCCGGTGTTCCTGCAAAATTTATAAAGAAAGTTGATCCTACCCAAAGCAAAGAGATGAACGAACGAATTGCAAGAAATTATTTGTTTTATTCGGGTTGGTATAAGGAAGAATAGTTTCTGATTCCTAGTTTCTAATTTTCGAACAAGAATTTAGGAACAAGAAATCAGAAATTAAAATCCCTCTTCAAATTCCTTTTCAGATACTCGGCAGTATAGCTCTTTTTATTCTTCATCACCTGTTCGGGGGTACCCGAGCAGATCAGTTCTCCACCACCTGCACCACCTTCGGGGCCAAGGTCAATGATATAGTCGGCAGTTTTGATAACATCCATATTGTGCTCAATCACCATCACCGAATTGCCTTTATCGACAAGACGATTTAGCACTTCTAAAAGAACTCGAACATCTTCGAAGTGGAGGCCTGTTGTGGGTTCGTCGAGGATATAAAGGGTCTGACCCGTGTCTCGTTTTGCCAATTCAGCGGCAAGCTTTACTCGTTGCGATTCGCCGCCCGATAGGGTGGTGGAGGGCTGACCAAGGGTAATGTAACCAAGTCCAACCTCATTAAGCGTTTTCAACTTTTGATAAATTGACGGAATGCTCTCGAAGAATTCAACAGATTGCGTAATGGTCATGTCGAGGATTTGGCTTATGCTTTTGCCCTTGAATTTTACTTCTAAAGTTTCGCGGTTATATCTTAATCCTGAACACTCCTTGCATTTAACGTAAACATCGGGCAGGAAGTTCATCTCAATTACTTGAAGACCTGCACCTCTGCATGTTTCACAACGACCACCCTTAACGTTAAACGAAAATCGACCTGCTTTGTAGCCTCTGATTTTTGCATCGGGGGTCATCTCAAAAAGTTTGCGGATATCGGTCATTACACCCGTATAGGTTGCTGGATTTGAGCGTGGTGTTCGCCCAATTGGTGATTGATCCACTTCAATTACCTTATCGATATTATCGAGACCAATCAGTTTGCTATATTCTAGTGGTTCTTGAAATGATCTATAGAGTACTTTACTCATTGCAGGATGAAGCGTTTCGTTGATTAAAGTTGATTTTCCACTTCCCGAAACTCCCGTAATGCAGATAAACATTCCCAACGGGAACTCAACATTAATATTCTTGAGGTTATTCCCTTTTGCGCCTTTTATAACTATTGATTTTCCATTCCCCTCACGACGTTTTTCGGGAATAGGAATGGTCATCGAACCATTCAAATATTTAGCGGTTAGAGTATCCGTTTTGCAAATTTGCGCAGGAGTGCCCTCAGCCACAACCTTGCCGCCGAGCCTACCGGCAAGAGGACCAATATCTACCACATGATCGGCAGCGAGGATCATCTCCTCATCATGCTCAACAACGATAACAGAGTTCCCTGCATCCCTAAGGTTTCGGAGCGATTCTATTAAGCGGATATTATCACGCTGATGTAACCCAATACTGGGTTCATCGAGGATGTAAAGTACATTAACTAATTTCGACCCTATTTGCGTGGCAAGCCTAATTCGTTGACTCTCACCTCCTGAAAGTGATGACGAGCTGCGGTTTAGCGAAAGGTAGTTTAATCCAACATCCATTAGGAAGCTAACACGTTCACGAATTTCTTTAAGTATTTCAGTGGCTATAGCTTTCTGTCGATTATTTAACCTGCCTTCTAATCCTTTAAACCATTCAAAAAGTCCATCAATATCCATTGCCGATACTTCGGCAATATTTTTACCATCCACCTTAAACCACAGCGATTCGGATTTTAAGCGGGTACCATGGCAAACTGTACAGCTAACTTGACGAATAAACTGCTCAGCCCATTTGGATCCCTTGCCATTCATCTCCTCGTTCTGGTGATTTTGAACAAAATTTACTACCCCTTCAAAACTCAGAAAATATGATGATGAAAGACCTAGTGATGGATGCTTTAGCTTGAATTGCTCCTCTGAACCATAAAGTATTACATTCATGGCATCCTCAGGAATATCTTCAATGGGATCGGAGAGTGAGAATTCGTGTTTTGCAGCAATTGCCTCCAATTGCCAAAATATCAGCGAACTTTTATAGGGACCAAGGGGTTCAATTCCACCTTTTTTAATGCTTAGCTTGGGATTTGGGATAATCTTCGAAAGGTCAGCTTCGCTAACCGTTCCAATACCATTGCAATGCGGGCAAGCCCCTTGTGGCGAATTGAATGAAAATGTATGGGGTGCAGGTTCATCGTATGATATGCCTGAAGTTGGGCACATCAAGTGGCGGCTAAAGTATCGGCTGGTATTGGTCTCCATGTCGAGCGCCATAATTGTACCTTTGCCATGCCCCATGGCTACAACAATCGCATCGGAGAGCCTTTTCCTATCTTGCTCAGCAACCTTCAACTTGTCAATTACCAGCTCGATATTATGGGTTTTATACCTGTCGAGTTTAAAGCCGGCGCGCATTTCAATTACTTCGCCATCTACACGTGCATATATATAACCTTTTCGGCGGAGCTGTTCAAACAGTTCCTTGTAATGTCCTTTACGACCTCGAATCATGGGAGCAAGGACCCCCGTCTTTTTATCAGCAAAATTTTCGAGAATCAGGTTAACAATTTTTTCATCATTGTAACGAACCATCTCCTCACTGGTGTTATAGGAGTAAGCAATGGATGCTCGTGCAAAAAGTAATCGCAGAAAATCGTATATCTCGGTAATGGTTCCAACGGTGGATCGTGGATTACGGCTTGTGGTTTTCTGCTCGATTGATATTACAGGGCTAAGTCCTGAGATCTTATCAACATCAGGTCGCTCCATTGCGCCCATGAATTGTCGTGCATAAGCCGACATCGTATCGATATACCTTCGCTGCCCTTCGGCATAGATGGTATCGAATGCCAATGAAGATTTTCCGCTCCCACTAAGCCCCGTGATTACAGTAAGTTTATTCCTCGGGATATTTACATCGATATTCTTCAGGTTGTGCACTCTAGCACCCTGAACCGAAACCTCTGCTGCTTCTCCCTTAAGAATTTTCATTTTTCATTTATTTGACCCTAGGTATTAGAATTATTTTCTTAAGTCTAATATCTCAAGTCTATTGTCTGAAATCTTGCTCGTAAGCTTTTTCCCTATAGCTCACCTCAGGTATTTGAATTTGGTATTTCTTACGAGATTTGTTAGGTAAGTAATTATCTCTTAACCAAGGATTAAATGTCTTAAGCATCTTATAGTTAGTGTTGAAGTGCTCAGCAAATCGGGCAATGTTGGTGATTGCTGTATCAACCTCAACGTAGCTATATTTTAATGGTGGATATAAATCCTTCTGTTTTAGAACAAAACCGTATTTCTGCGGATTTTCTAATATCACTTTAAAGGCTAAAATTCGATATAGATACCGACCTGTTTCATCTCCAAGAACAAGGTCATAGTAACTTTCATTCTTTTGACGATCAATTTGACGATCGATACCATTGCGTCCAAAATTATAGGTTGCAGCGGCAATTGTCCAGCTGCCAAACTTGTTGTAGCTTTTTTGCAAAAAATTGCAAGCAGCTCTTGTTGACTTTTCGATGCTATAACGCTCATCCACTTCTTTGTTTATCTCAAGGCCTAACTCAAGGCCCGTTTTCTCAAGAATTTGCCAAAAACCTACGGCTTTAGCAGGAGAGACTTCTTGTGCTAAGGCACTCTCTGCAACTGCTAGGTACTTAAAATCATCGGGAATACCTTTTTCCTTTAGTATTGGTTCTATTATTGGAAAGAATCGATTTGCTCTTTTCAGTAGCAGAAGCGTTTGAGAATGCCAGTAGGTATTGAGCTGTAGCTCACGATCGAGACTTTCGCGAACATCAAAGTATTTTAGAGGTACTTTCTCATTGGCAAAAGAAAGGCTGTCGGGTAACAGGATTTGGTAAGCAGGATTTCTGAAAATAGCTGTATCACGATTGATAAATTTCACCCTCGAAAGTTCACTGCAACCTGCAATATCAGATGTTAATGTTATGTATAGAAAAATTATGAGAAAAAAAGATAATACGGCCCCAATCACGGTAAACCTCTTCCACTTATTAATCACTGGCTTCATAAAACTCTTTTATTAAAACAACACCACCTTTATACCTTTTGTTTTGGAAAATCGGGCAAAGGTAGTAAATTTTTAGGCTTTTCAAGAAGACAGTCGGGTCAAATCAGATGGACAACTCAATTCCAAATTTGATGTAGGATGAGAATGGATAACTCTTTCCATTATTGTCGGGGAGTGATTTTAACCCAAGTTTAAATGATGGTTCAATCAATAGGTTGGCGCTCTTTGTAATTGGAATTGATACACCCATCGACGATAAAGCAGAAGGTGTAAATAGATCAACGCCAGTTGTTTTCCCTTGCTGATGAATATTTGAACCTTTAAATTCAAGGATATTCTGAATTAAGAAACTTGCAGAAACCCCTGCTTTAAGGTAAAAGCTAATACCCTTTAAATAAAAACCTTTAGAAATAAGAAGTGGTATTTCGAGATATCGAAACCTTTGAAGAGCATCGACTTTTTTAAAACTACTTTCATTTACTGCAACAAACGATAGAACATTTGCAGCCCCAATATCCATCACTTTATAATTTGGATTTGATACTTCCAATGTTCCGAAACTGTTCGTGAATTCCTTATTATTGAAAACTTCAGGGTTTTTTGAATCAGAATATGCTAGGTAAAGATTTTTTTCTTTTTGCCCCATTGGGCTATAGGCTAAACCAGTCTCGATAGATATTCTGTTCGCAAATGCTTTACGAACTGAAAAAGATCCTCCCCACGAATTTATTCCAGTTTCCTGTTGTGTGCCTGATTTATTCATCGCGCCAGCAGAATGAAACGAATACACAGGAAACCCTGATGCTGCAATATACCAGTCACCTTTAGATTTACTCTTAATCAGATCGTCCAGTGCAATTGCACGATCTGGATTTAACTTATTGAATTGGTTAGGTATTTTTATTCTATCCGGCGTTGAGGCGCTAGAGGTTTTAATTGTTGATTGGATAGCAACTAATTGTTTAGGAATTGATAATTTTTCTCTACTCTCTTGAGGCGCTAATTCTGTTGAATCTTTGGATAGGTTTGCAATCACAATTTGTTTATTCTGGCTCTTAATATTCAGTAAACCTCTTGACGGAATTGTTTTATTGGACTTTAATTGGCTAATTGAAGATTCTTTTTTAACACTGATTATGTTTGAATTATTAACCTGATTGCTCTTCGCAATAGCTTCAACGCTGCTTTGGATGCTGTAAATTCCCCCAATGGTGAAGAGCAATGCAACGGTTGCTGCTGAAGCCCAAGAGGAAAAAATGATTATTCGCCTTTTGTTTTTTGCTTTGAGAGTTGCATCAATATCGTCCCATAAACCATCTGGAGCCGATACTTCCAATGATTTGAGATTCTCAATCATTTCCGCTTCCCGAGTGCTATCGTACAAATTCTTCATACTTAAATTCTGTCACTTTCTCCAATTTTTCTCTAAGAATTGCCTTGGCTCTTGAATAATTTGACTTGCTTGTTGATTCAGTTATATCAAGCATTTCAGCAATTTCGCTATGCGTATAGTCATCAATGACATAAAGGTTAAAAACCGTTTTGTATTGAGGGGGCAACTCACCAACTATAGCTAAAAAAAAGTTAAGATCGTGTCCGTTGCTTTCCCCTTCAATCAACTTATTGCTAGCATAATCAAGTCCTACCTCTAGGTGATTATCTCGTTGCCTTAGGTACTCTAATGCAGTATTCACGATAATTCTTCGAACCCACCCCTCAAAAGAACCTTCGCTTCTATACGATTTTATTGATGTTAGAACCTTTACAAAACCATCATGCAGAATATCCTTTGCTATATCAGGATTACTCACATATCGCAAGCATACACCATACATCTTTGCCGAGGAAGTCTCGTAAAGAATGCGTTGTGAAATTCTGTCCCCTTTTTTTATCTTATCTAAAAATTCTTTCGAAAACTCCACGCTAAAATAGTTGAGTACTTAATTTCCACAAAGATAGTACCAACTTATTGAAAGATGCAAAACATTAATAAATAGTTGCGTGGCTACGTGAGTGATGAGGATTGGATATTGAATTTCGCAATGGGGAAGAATTGAGTATGTATGACATTTTCAATAACGCAAGTTTTGTTGTTGGAATTTCATCTCAAGAATATACAAATAACGACTAACACAATAATATTTATTGGAATGGTTGTTGATCCAACACTCTAAATTTTTATCTTGTATTATAAAATTTCCATTGTTAGAATTATAGATAGGGTAAGCATTGAAAGTAAAATCTAAATTATTAATAAATGATAAGTATGAAAAAATTATTATGCGCCAATTTAATTATTGCTTTTGTTATCACAGTCTATTCTTGCTCCGATAATAAATCCAATTTAGGCGAATGGGATGATTGCATTAAGCTTTCAACCAAGGATGTTGAATTTAACTCCCTCGAAAATTCTGTTATTGTCAAAACTGGTGGTACGGGTTGGTGGGTAACCCATGTATCTGTTAATAATGATTGTTTCTACAGTTTTGGAAATGTTAATCCACGATCAGATAAATTTCTAATTGAACTAGATTGTTTTGTTGTTGAGCGTCGTGATAAAAATACGCTGTACATTAAATTGAATGAGAACCCTCTTAACGTTGAACGGATTATTACGGTTGGACTTGAAGCAGGTGATTATTTTGACAGAATCAAAATTACTCAAAATCCTAAATAAGAGCGATATGCTCAGGGAAAATTAAATACTTCAAAGTGTTTTGTTCTTGAATGATAAGTTTGCTTTTAAGTAGAGAGCCGCTGAAATTTCAGCGGCTCTCTTTGTGTTATCATTTCAAAGATTATATCGTTTGTTTGCTTTCTGCGGCAACGTTCCTGTCAACTTTTTTCACTAATCCTTGAAGAACACTTCCAGGGCCTAGCTCAATAAAGTTAGTAGCGCCATCGGTAAGCATATTCTTAACCGTTTGAGTCCATTTTACAGGAGCGGTTAGCTGAGCCACAAGGTTTTTCTTAATTTGATCGGGATCGGTAACCTTGCTTGCATTCACATTTTGATAGATTGGGCAGATTGGTTTTTTAAAGCTTGTTTTGTTGATCGCTTCTTCGAGTTCAACCCTTGCAGGTTCCATCAATGGCGAATGGAATGCGCCACCAACCATAAGTTTTAGAGCACGTTTAGCTCCTGCCGCTGTTAACTTTTCGCAAGCAATTTCAATTCCTTTAATTGAACCAGATATAACAATCTGGCTTGGGCAATTATAGTTAGCAGGTACAACAATCTCATCAATTGATTTGCAAATCTCTTCAACCTTTTCATCCTCAAGACCTAGGATTGCAGCCATCGTTGATGGTTCCTTTTCACAAGCTTTTTGCATCGCTTTTGCACGGGCAGATACAAGTTTAACACCATCCTCAAAGCTTAGCGCTCCTGCGGCAACCAGTGCAGAGAACTCACCAAGTGAATGCCCAGCAACCATTTCAGGATTAAACTCAGAACCTAATACTTTTGCAAGGATTACGGAATGAAGAAAGATGGCAGGTTGTGTAACTTTGGTTTGCTTTAGATCCTCATCGGTTCCTGCAAACATTAAGTCAGTTATTCTGAAACCAAGAATTTCATTAGCTTTTTCAAACATTTCCTTTGCCAATGGCGAGTTATCGTAGAGGTCTTTACCCATACCTACAAACTGTGCGCCCTGACCTGGGAATACGAATGCTTTCATATATTTCTGTTTTAATTAAACTTGGCAAAAATATAAAAAACATTTAAGTTGATTCTTTTTCAAACTTAAATGTAATTTATCATTCTGTATTATAGGAAAAATCTTTACTATTCAAGCACCAGCTCCCGAATGGGCATATTGCTTAAAAGCACTTTCTCCTTTATAATATCTACGAGGCCATTAAAAGATACATTTATCAAGGCTTCAATAACTGTATCGCCAAAAAGGAGAGCCGTTTTTATTTCGTAGAATTCTTTTCCTTTTTTGATTTTAGGGTTTTTTATGGATGATTCGAGAAGTTGATATTGCTCCTTTGTGGGTTCTGAACTAAAATCTATATCATCAATCGAGTTTACCAATCGGTATGAATTATTATTTTTTTGGGTATTTCCAAGCACAAGCATTGCGTATTGGTAAACATTCTCATTCGTGAAGTTAAGTGGTGATATTGAGCCAGCTTCAAGAAAAGGTTTTTGCGTACCGTCGAGGATAATGGTTTTTACTCCGTTATCGAGTAGGCGAATTTCAAGGTATGGGCAGAAGCTAAAGTCGATAAATGTGATTAATTTAAAATCACTATAAAAGGGGAGCGTTAAAGCATAGTATGTTGAATCCGCAGGCGACACTAAGTTGCTAGCATTATAACTATTAATAAAACCAGCTAACCTTTTCAGCGTTGTGTCGATTTCTTTACTTTTTTGCCACATTTCTTTCTTTATTAAAGTTTAAACTTTAAAAACAATTACCAGAACGGATTTATTAAACCTTTGCCTTTAATAGAATTATAAATATTTAATCCGACGTAAGTTACAATAAAATTTAATGCCGAAACAATAGTTGAAAAGATAAAAAGAGCGCCAAATGTTCCAACCCATTTGTTTATCGTTGCTGCATAGCTTTCCAACTTAACGTATTGCCACCAAGCTCCAAAATGTGTACTTGCTCCTGTCGCTTCCAGCCCAATGATTATAAAGTTGATAACCAAGAAAAGAATAATAAGGCTAAGCAGTCCTCTCCAAGATCCTTTAATATCAGATGGGCTCAATTCCATATGAGATGAAATACACATAGAAAGATATAGAAATATCCAGAATTTGTAATCTGAGTAATTACTTTTTTTGAATAATGTTTCAAGTGTGTTAAGGGTTGAATCCCAAAGCGAGTTTAAAATGCCAGCAAATTCGCCATGTAGACTCTTAATTAGCACTTTGCTTTGAACCTCAATGAATGAAAAAACGTCTTTGGTATTGGGAACTAAATAGTAGAGCAGGCCATAAATAACGAATGTTCCAAAGATTATCGGTCCAATACCAATAAAGAAATTACCTATTTTTTGATAAATATTTTTCGGATCAAACGAGTGGTTAACGTAGCCAAGTGTGCCATCATCTGAGTTGGGTGAGTACAACTTTATTTCAGTTATCTTATGTCTAAATATCAGGCAGAAGATGGCATGGCCAAGTTCGTGTATTGGAGTACCTATCCAACCGGTTACAAAAATATCTAAAGTTTGCCCTGTAGTTTTAACGTAGGTAGATCGGGTGAAGCGGGCTAAAAGGTATAGGAAGAAACCGAATATGAATAGTAGACCAAGCAACCAAACAAGCTGACCAAAAGTTGTCAAAACAACAAGTTTAATATATTCAAAAAACTTACTTAATTCGTTCATTAACAAGATGATTAATAATACGAGGCAATTTATGCTATTAATAAACTATTAAGCAACTATTGTTAATTACTTTTTACGGTTTTGTGAATAACTTATTCTAGCGCAATTTTGACCAAACCCCAAAATCCAACCATTAAAGGAATCCTTTGAATTATTGTTTATTTTATATTTGAGGTAAATTTGTAAAAACAATTATTGGATGGTCTTAATTACAAACAATAAATTACCAATTATGAAAAAAGTAATTATTATTCCCGTTTTCCTATTTTTTACTCTGGCTGTTAACGCTCAAATGTTCACAATTTTAGGAAAAGAAATTGGGTTTGTTTATGCCGGACCAAAAATTGGTAGCGTTTTTTCAAGTATGTCGAATGCTGAGAGTTCTTTCAGTTCAGGTAAAACAGATGTTAAAAATAGAATTGGCTTTCAGTTTGGTCTTGTTGGGAAACTTAGCATAACACCGAAATTCTCGATTCAACCAGAAATTACATTTTATCAAAAAGGAGTGAAAACTGAAGATGCTGCAGGAACATCAAAATATAAAACTGGTTATATCGGCATTCCTATTATTGCTAAATATGCTTTAGCAAAAATTGGGGTTGTAAAAATACATGTTGAAGGTGGTGCTTTTTCAAATGTTAGGACAGGTGGAGAGATGGAGTATACTTTGGCTGTTAATGGTCAAACTTCTACTTCACCCTTAAATAATGCTGGTTGGCGTCGCATGGATTACGGGTTTGCTATTGGTGGCGGGTTTGAGTATGAGCAAGAAAAGGGTATTTGGGTATTTGATATTAGATATGATCAGAGCTTTGTGGATGTTCACAAGAGCGATCCTGCATTTAATTCAAATAGGTCAATTGGTCTATCGGTTACATACTTATTCGATTTTGTTGATTTATACAAGAGGATGAAGGAGAAAAAAAAGAAATCTACAACTTAAAATTACTTGAACAATAATATTTAACGACAAAGGCTGTTTCATTCGAAGCAGCCTTTGTCGTTAAATATCTAATATGAGTTAAAGCGTTTGAGCAATATCTTGCATCTCTTCCGATTTATCTTTACCTAAATAGCTGTCAATAATCTTATGCATTAAGTATATTGCTGGTGTAAAGAGGATGGCAAGTGCAATCTTGTAAATGTATTGAATGAGACCAACCGCTATTACCTGTTCTAACGACCAATTTCCAAGAAAATAAAAGGCGATGAAAAGAATCAAAAAACTATCGATTAGCTGCGATACTACTGTTGATCCTGTTGCTCTTAACCAAAGATGCTTATGCTGAGTTAACTTTCTAATGTATTTGAATACGTAAGCATCAACTATCTGCCCAACAAGAAAGGCGGTAATGGATCCTATAATAATCCCCATTCCTTGTCTGAAAATTGCATTATAAGCATAATTGATATTAAATGGATGGCCATCAGGATCTACAGAATTATTTTGAAGCCAAAAATCGGCAGGAGGTGTTTTCATCGCCAAAAAGATAAGCAGAAAAGCGTATCCAATCATGCCTGCTCCGATGTAACTAATGCGTTTTACCCCGCTAGTTCCAAAGTATTCATTAATTATATCAGATAAGATAAAAACAATCGGCCAAATAATAACTCCAACGCTCATGTTTAAGCTAAGGCTTGTATCGCCTATAAATTTAAGAGCCATTGGAGCTAAACCAAATATTTTTTCGAACGACAGAATCTTTGCACCAATTACCTCTGCTATAAGGGCGTTTGTAAGAAATAGCGTGGAAAGGATTATAAAAAGATTTTGTTTTTTATTGGTGTTAATATGGTTACTATCCATTATTTTTTCTTTAGCCAAGTGATAACCAAAGATATTAAAATATTTACAACTGTCAATTTATTTTTCAAGAAGTCAAAAAAAATGAAAAAATTATACGTTGTTTTTTCATTTTTTTTGCCATTTCGTTATGGTTTTTAGCCATAAAATTAAACTGTTTGTCAAAAGGAGGTAAATTTTCTTAACAGCGGTTGCCCTCTATTAAAAATAAAGCTATCTTTAAAGATTAAGAGTTTAAGGGTTTTTTAATTATTGAATATGAGGATATACGAAGCGCTAAACGTAAGGCGTGATGAGATATTGCCTGTATCTTTATTTATTTTTCAATCTGTCTTTTTAGGCATTTTCTTAGGTGCTTTTGATGTTGGAGCCAACACTCTATTCTTAAAAGCTTTTGATTCATCAATGATTTCAAAGGCTTTTGCTGTATCAGGTCTAATAGGAATAGGACTTACGTCATTATATACCTACTTTCAGGGAAAGATTATCTTTTCTCGGCTCTCAGCAATAAGCCTATTTTTAATATTCTTAATAACATTTTTGCTAGGTTTTGGCTACTTTTTTACTGATTCAAAATGGTTAGCATTTGGGCTATTCATAATGATGGGTCCTCTGAATATAGTCGCATTGGTTGGCTTCTGGGGAGCCGTTTCTAGGATATTTGATCTTCGCCAAGGGAAACGAATTTTTGGTATTATCGACGGTGGTCAGGTAATTGGCGTTATTCTAAGTAGTTGGGCTGTCCCATTCCTTGTTGCTAATGGGTTTAAAACAAATAATTTACTTTACATAAGCGCTGTTAGTATTTTTATATCATTTGTAATTCAACTTTTCATCAACTCTTTATTTCCAAACCAGCTTACAGTAAAGGTCACTAAAGAGCAGAGCGAGAGCAGTTTTATCGATACTGTTAAAATACCTTACGTAAGGACAATGGCATTATTTGTCGTTCTTTCAATGCTTGTTGCATTCTTTGTTCACTATCTTTTTCTTGCCGTTGCAAAAACACGATTCGAGAATTCCGATGAGCTTGCAAAGTTTTTAGGGGGATTAATGGGAACGCTAACTTTTGTTAGCATCCTCATAAAGAGTTTTGTATATGGAACGCTGATGAAGAATTATGGGCTAAAGGTTACGCTACTCGTTTCACCGGTTATTATGGCTCTGCTTACGATTGGCGCAGCATTGGTTGGCTCATTCTTTGGATTAGCCCTTGAATCGGCTTCATTTACTTTTCTATTCCTGCTAATTTCATTAAGTAAATTATTCCAACAAGCATTAAAGGGTTCTGTTGAGAGTCCTTCGTTAAAAATGATATATCAATCGTTGGATCCATCGATTCGTTATGAGGTACAGGCTCGTGTAGATGGTACTGTAAATGAGATGGCCGCTTTGTTTTCAGGGATTTTACTTACTCTATTCAGTTTAATATCGTTTTTTACAATTATCCATTACACCTACGTTTTAATCATAATAATTGCGCTTTGGGCATTTGTAACCCTCTATCTTTACAAAGGGTACCGTAAAACGCTACAGTTAACGCTTTTAAGAACTGTACGTAAGGAAAGTAAATCGAAAAAAACGATTGAAATCCAACCAGATCTTAACATTGAAACAATCTCTGAGCATCTATCAATCATCGAAAGGAGTAAACCCTGGAATCTTGTTGGATATATCAAGGATAAACTTTTTGAAATGGATAACTCTAAGTTTTCGGTTTTACTTAATAAAATTAAGGATTTAGGGAACACTTCTTTTATAAATCACCTGAATAAACTTAAAGTCAGAGTTACAGATACTGAGGTTTTGAAGTCTATTGATAATACCATTAGCTATCTAAATCAGATTAATGCCGACTGTGAGGATATAGAAAAAATCAAAGGGTTTGTTGGATCCAAAAATTTTGAAGATCGGATATACGGGGCAAAGCTAATCGGAGCTTCATCTAATCAAGAGATGAAGAATAACCTTACATTCCTAATGCGCGACTTAGTTCCTGCAGTTAAGAGACAAGCGATTTGGGCTGCAAAAGGAACAAAATCAAAAGAACTCATTATTTTTTTAATCGATTTCTTGGATAAAGATCAGTACGCACCATTAGCTCATGCTGCATTAATGGGTTCTGGCGATACAGGGCTTGAGATGTTAGAACTTGCTTATCAGAAAACGAATATCTCTGATGTTTTCAGAGAACGCATAATTCGTGTAATTCCTGATACAGGGAGCCTAATTTCCTCCGCAGCACTTTATAGTAAACTATCAGTAAAGTCTCACCATAGTTCGATAATCCTTGAGGGTCTACTTCGTGTAAACTTTGTGGCTGAAGAAAAGGATAAAATCAACCTTAACCATAAGCTAATTGAGCAGGCAGGTATATGTGCCTGGAACTTAAATGCGTTTTACTATTGCCCAAATGACTCTAAGATTCTTTATTTAAAAGATGAATTGGATAGAGAATTCCGTAAGAGTATTCACCAATTGTTCGATTATTTAAAGTTAGCCTACGATAAAAACTCCATTGAGGCTGTGCTTGAGAATCTCGAAGCAGGAACTGGTCAAAGTATAGCCTTTGCTGTGGAGCTGATTGATACATTTGTTGAGGAGGATATAAAACCATACATCGTTCCCCTTTTAGAGGATAATAGTATATCCAATAAAATATGGGCGCTACAGAACTATTTTCCCTTACGCGAATTCGATACCGATGGGTTACTAAAAGCCGTAATCAACCGCGACAATAATTTAATTGGGAAGCAGGCCAAAATATATGCACTAAACGCTTTTGAACATCTTGAAAAATTCGATTTGAGTGCCGATTTGGTTGCTCAAATGTTTAATACTGATAAGGTGCTTCGTCAGATTTCGGCTCAATTAATCGAACAGGTTGATAGCAATCATTATCTAAGCACCAAAAAGAGATTAGGCGATAAGCTTAGGGTTGAACTCGATAAGCAGCTTAGCAATTTGCAAGTAACCGGCTTGACGGCTACCGACCGCATTAATTTCTTTAAAACATGCTTTAACGGTACTGCCGATGAGAGGGATATACTTTTTCTTTTATATCAATCAAATGCCCTTAGGCTGAATCAAACCAATATTATTGAATTAGAGCTATTCAAGGATAAGTCGCATATCATTTTTATTGAAAAGGGTGGTGTGAGTCTATACCAAGGCGAAGAATTGGTTGCAACCTATAAAATTGGCGAAGCAATCAGCACATTAAATAAAAGTAAACAGCCATGGCGGTTGATTGCTCAGAACAACACGGTTATACATTATATCGATTACGATAAAGTTGCAAACAGTATTTACGACAACAACTTTTTGGTTAAGTATATTGAAAAACAATTGACTCATGAATAAGGTATTGAGATAAAGCAATTTGATTATGAAGCAAACAACAGTTTTCCGACAATTAATTTATAGTATTGTTTTCCCCGTAGTTATTGCTTTAGTGATTTTGGGAGTATACAATTTTCAAAACACCAGAACAATTCTACACAAGGGCAGCCAAACACGTAATTTTCTGATATCCGATGAGATTACACAAATTTTAAAGTTTCAGGATGTTACCATGACCGTGCTTGAAGATAATCTGAATCCGATGCTTGGAGAGGTAAGCCGAAAATTAATTATTAATTATTTCGTTTCCACGAAGAATATCGGCAAGGCAAACTTAAGTCAGATTCGGGATGAGCTAAAGCTTGAAGCAGGACTTTACGATATTTACATTATTGATACTAACGGAGTTGTAGTAAATACAACTTTTACAAAGGACTTAGGGCTGAATTTCTTTTCGTTTGGAGAAGAACATAAATCGCTGATTAAGAAGATATTTAAAGAAGGGGAATTTAAAAGTGAGAAATTTACGTTTGAGGCCAAGACTCGACGTTTAAAAAAGTATACCTATCAGCCTACTTTAGATGGAAACTACATCATTGAATTAGGTGTTTACTCGGCAACAGCTGATGAGATTGTAAATATTATTAAAAATACGCTTAACGAGCTTACAAAAAAGGAAAAGTCAATTGTTTCAGCTGAACTATTCATGAATGCTGACGATCCTTTTTCGCTCACGAAAACGGATGTGCTTGCACCTAGTGAGAAGGAGTTTATTAAACAACGCTTTATTAATCGAGATGGAGCCCTAATTGAGAAAAAGGTTGAAAGACAACACCTTTCGTATCAGTATTTCTTTATGGATTCTAGGAATTCAGATCTCTATAAAGGATCTGTTGTCAAGATTGTATCCGACAGAACAGCCGAAATCAGGGATGAGTATATTAGTTTGCTGCGTTTTGTGTTAATTTTCGTAGCAGCCCTAATACTTATTATTTCTTTAATTTATTCCAGAACTCGTAATATAACCAACCCAATACGTAAGCTGGTAACCAATGTAAATCGCATTGCCGATGGTAATTTGAGCGAACGAGCAGAGGTAGCAGGAAATAACGAGATTACAACGCTTTCGCAAAAGTTTAACGTGATGATTGAGCAGCTCGAGGAGCTCTACACCGATTTGGATAAAAAAGTGAAAGAGCGTACTGCACAGGTCGTTGCGCAAAAAGAGGAGATTGAAACTCAACGTGACGAGCTCGAAAAGCACAGGGATCAGCTGGCCGAACAACAAAAGCATATTATGGATAGCATTACCTATGCAAAACGTTTGCAAAATGCTATTCTACCCACTCCCGAATACATCAAGAGCCTTTTCCCCGAATCTTTTATTATTTTCCGCCCGAAGGATGTTATAAGCGGTGATTTTTATTGGTTCAATAATCTGAATGGGAAAAAATATTTTTCAGCGATAGATTGTACCGGGCATGGAGTTCCAGGTGCAATGGTGTCGATGGTTGGGCATAACTGGCTCGAATATGCAGTTAAAGATTTAAAACTTGAACGCCCTGTTGATATTCTAGGAGCATTAAACGATGGCGTTACAGCAACCTTCAAGGAGACAGACGAGGATGGTGCAGTGAAGGATGGAATGGATTTAGCCCTTTGCTGTGTCGATTACGATACCATGAAACTTCAATTTGCTGGTGCTTATAATCCTGCAATTATAGTTAGGAACGGAGAATTGATCATACTTAAAGGAGACAAATGTCCTATTGGTGCATTTTCTCGAAGAGCAACAACTAGCTATACTCATCAGGAGGTGGATGTTATTAAAGGCGATATGGTTTATGTATTCTCTGATGGATACGTTGACCAGTTTGGCGGTGAGGAAGGCCGAAAGTTTTTGATGGCTAATTTCAAGAAGCTGCTGGTTGAAGTTCATACATTATCCATTGAAGAGCAAAAGAGCATACTGGATCGAACCATATTTGACTGGATGAAGTATGAAAATCAGATAGATGATATTACTGTTGTAGGGATAAGAATATAAAAATTATGGATAAGAAAATTAACCTTTATTTCCGTTTCAGAAAAGAGAATAAATCAGTTGTATCGTTTACTGATTCTTTCTTTCAGGATCTAAGTAAATGTTTTTCTCGATTTAAGGTCTTGGTTTCACTGTCCGAAAAACAAGAATTGGATTCGGATGGTTACAATTTCATATTTCTTTCGAAACAGGATATAGACGATAATCAGTTTGTGAATAGTATACTTCCAATTGCCGAGCTACCCAATACATTACTGATTAACCTCGAACAAATTAAATTTGTAGATAAAGGTTTTCCTATTCATAAGTTTAAAATATATCACTTTTGGGACGAGATAAAAGAAACCGCTGAACTTAGACTGTTTCGTCGAGCAGCAGCAGATAATAATGCACTTTATTGGGAGAAGATTACTGATATTGCCTTTGAGATTGTTGAAAAAAACTCCAAGGCTAACGATAAAAAAAAAGGAAAAATATTCCTTGCACAAACTGATAATTCCCAATCAGCCGATCGCGATAATCTTTTAAGAGATTTGATTGAGTTGGGCTATGAAGTGCTACCTAACAAGCTGTTTAGTTTAGATTATAACGAGTGCAATCAGCAGGTTGAACAGCAGTTAAAGGATTGCATACTTATAATTCACCCTATACCGCTAGTTTACTCAAAGTACTTCGCCGATAAGGGAGTATCAATTGTTGAGCAGCAATCCATATTATCATCGAAGTATTCTGCTGAAAAGCAGAACGATGTGAATCGGATCATTTGGATTCCATCTGATTTCGACATAACCGACGAGGAGAACCAAATTTTTGTTGAAAAAATTCAGCGCGATCAGGATCAAGCAAAAAATACGCTTGTATTGAAGGTAACTCTTGAAGAGCTAAAGAAAATTTATCGCAAGTTTCTATCAGGTGAGTACAAACACCAAGTTGAGAATAACCTTCCCGATGTTTATGTTGTTGCCGATGATGATGACGAAAAGAGGAGCGAGTCGATAATAAAGTCGGCGCAAACCCCTGAGATGGCTGTCAAAACAAACTTTAAAGGGATTACTTACCATCAGCACCTGAACTATTTAGCAAATTCAAAGGTTGTGGTTATTAACTATACCTCCGAGAATGAGCCTTGGCTTACCATGAAGGTTAACGATATTTACAAATCGAAGGGAATGGGGGATTCAAAACCATTTATTAAACTCATCCTCGTTAAGGAGAGAAAAGATTTGGATACATCCGCATTTGAAAGTCGTTTTTCGGAAGTTCATGTATGCTCTATCGAGGATTTGAAATTGAATGTGGCACTTAGAAACAACTAATATTATATTCTTATGGTTACATTAACCGAACAGGGAGAAGTAAAAACAAAACTGATTAATCCATTCCCTGGGTTAAGGCCCTTCCACACTAGCGAAGCTCACCTATTTTTTGGTAGGGAGGGACAAAGTGAGGAGGTTTTAACCAATCTATCCCGTAATAAGTTTGCAGCAATTCTAGGTGCTTCAGGTACAGGAAAATCTTCCCTGATATATTGCGGACTATTACCTATATTATATGGTGGTTTTTTGCATAATGGACGTTCGAAGTGGAAAGTGGTTATAACTCACCCCGGTTCGAGCCCAATCAATAACCTAGCCCATTCAATTGCTCAAACATTTGGCGAAGGCGATGAGGAGTCAAAAGTTGAAACAGATTCGTTGATTAATCGTGCGCTAATTAAGCGTTCATCTTCGGGAATCACTAATGTTATCAATCAGTATGGAGTTGATTCAAAGGAAAATGTATTGATACTAATTGACCAGTTTGAGGAACTTTTCAGATATCAATTCACAAGTAAGGATGCCGATGCCGCCAATCAGGTTGACCATTTTATAAACCTAATAGTAAATACCGTTCGCCAAAGTGAACTACCAATCTATGTGGTAGTCACCATGCGTTCCGACTTTATTGGTGAGTGCTCACCATACCAAGATCTTACCCGATTAATCAACGATAGCCACTACCTGATTCCTCGCATGAATCGCGACGATTTTCAGAAAGCCATTACAGGGCCAATTGCAGTGGGTGGCGGTAAAATTACCGATCAGCTGGTTCAACTTCTCCTAAATGAGATGGGGAATAACCCCGATGAACTTCCCATTCTACAGCATTCCTTGATGCGTACATGGGATTATTGGATGTACAATAGCGATGGCACAAATCCTCTTAGTTTGGTTGAGTATGAAGCGATAGGTCGTCTTGAACGTGCTTTATCAAACCATGCCAACGAAGCTTATGATGAGTTGAACTACGAGCAGAAGCATATCTGTGAAATAATATTTAAGTCGTTAACCGAGAAGGGAGCCGATAACCGAGGTGTTCGTCGGCCAACCAGTGTTTCAGAGCTTGCTCGAATTGCCGAGACGAACGACAAAGAGATAATAAAGATTGTTGAAATTTTCCGTCAGAAAGGCAGAACATTTCTAACTCCAGCTCCAAGTATTGCGTTGAATTCTGATTCAATGGTTGATATCTCGCACGAGAGTTTGATGCGTGTTTGGGATAAGCTAAAATCATGGGTTGAGGACGAGTCTTCCGCAGCGAAGATGTATCTTAGACTAGCCGAATCAGCAGAGCAATTTCACCAAGGGAAAACAGGGCTTTGGGGTTCGCCCGATTTGCAGCTGGCAATAAACTGGAGAGAGAAGCAGAATCCCAATTTGAATTGGGCTATTCGGTATAATCCTGCATTTGAGCGTACAATGGTTTACCTCAAAACCAGCGAGGAGGAGTATATTGCCGAGGAGGAAAATAAAATACGCTTACAGAAAAGAGCATTACGAAGAGCAAAAATTGTTGCTATTATAATTGGTACAGCGGCTATGATATCCATTGCCCTTGGTCTTCTTGCTCTAATTCAACGTCAGGGTGCTTTAAAATCAGAAGCCAAGGCTGTTGGAGAAAGTATACGTGCAAATGAAAATGCCAAAAAAGCTGAAATTGCTAAAGAGAAGGCCGACTCAAGCAAAAACGAAGCTGTTGCACAAACAAAGATTGCATTGTCTGAACAAAAGCGTGCTGATGCGGAGAAACAGAGAGCCGTAACCTTCGCTACCGAAGCTGATAAACAGAGAACTGAGGCCGAAAAACAAACTGAAATTGCTAAGAAAAACCAACAACTTGCTAGCGAAAACGAGAAGAAAGCCTTAAACGAGAAGAAAAAAGCCGAAGAAGCTCGACAGGATGCAGATAATCGAAAAATGCTTTCCATAGCCCAGTCGATGGCTGTTAAGAGCGAGCAGATGCGCACCGATACTCTACTTAAAGGAATGTTAGCTTTTCAGGCATATAATTTTAATATTGATTATAAAGGGGTTGCCTACGATCCTGATATTTATAAATCTATTTATGCTAGTTCACAATACTTTAAGGGGTCTGATTTTAATGTCTATACAGGTCATAAAGGAATAGTTAGATCAATTATTCAACAGAACGATCAGCTAATAACAGGTGGTAGCGATGGTCAAATCTTAAAGTGGAGCGCTACCGACAAAACGTTCACTAAATTGGACAGCAACCTTCAAATTATCAAAAGATTATTTATTAATGGACAATTCCTCTACGGTTTAACCAAAACCGAGATTATTAAGTACGATTTAACCGTTGGAACCTCAGATATTTTTAATCTGCTCAATGCGGAGATTAATAATCTATTCATATTAAGCTCAGGTAAGTTTTTATTAGTAAATGGTCAGAGCATTGTGCTAACTGATGATTATAAAACCCAGGGTACAGAGGTTTACAAGGGCGAGGTTAAAATCAATTCAGCTAAACTGGATGCCAAATCGGGATACTTTTTTGTCGCTCTGGCTAATGGCAAAATTCTTTACTGGAAAAACATTCAATCGGGACAGGAAAACCCCATCGAGATCGATAATATTCCAAATATTGATTGGGGCGATTTAAGTTACAACTCTATGAAAAATATCCTTGCTGCAGGGACAAATAAGCAGGGTACAATCTATTTATGGAATATCAATACAGGTGAAAAGCAGCAGCTTAGAGGGCATACAGGAAGAATAACCGGTATCGATTTCTCCAACAACGGATCAATGATGGCCTCATCGAGTTATGATAAGTCGGTTAGACTTTGGCAAATGGATGACCTGAAAACGCTACCAATTGTTTTTGACGATCTTGGGTGTTGGGCTACATCAGTAATGTTTACAAAGGATGATAAGCAAATTATCAGCGGCGATAAGGAAGGCAATATGAGAAAATTCCCAACTGAAGTCAAAACTCTAATTGACGGCTATTGTGGCTTTTTATCGCGTGAACTGAATCAAAGTGAATGGAATAATTATGTTGGTACTGATATACCCTACAACCCTACTAAATGTAATAACCAGTAATGAAAAGATTTTTAATAATAGCAACTATTGCATTCTTAGGCCTTTCGGCATTGCAAGCTCAGAATACCTGTGGCGACCAGCTGAAGGTTGCACAACGAAGGTTTGATGATGGGCTACTCGAGGACATTCCTCAATTGTTAGCAAATTGCATGAAATCAGGCTTTACCAATGAGGAGAAGACAAATGCCTATAAACTGCTCATTCAAACCTATCTGTTTAGCGAAAATCAGAGTAAGGCCGATGAGGTTATGCTTAAATTTCTGAACGAGTTCCCGAGCTATTCCATTGCGAATAACGACCCTAAGGAATTTATTAACCTTTACAGTACTTACCGTACAAAACCGATTTTTAAAGTCGAGGTTAAGCTAGGATTAAATTTTTGTATGCCTACCATGGTTGAGCCTTATGGAACCGGAAATATTGATAAAATAAAACCAACCTATAAACCAAAAATTGGTTATGCGTTTGAAATAAACTACATAAATAAGTTGTACAAGGATTTTGACTACAGCATTGGTACATCCATTACTTTCTCGAATTTTAGTTACTCCAATAATCCGACCGATTACTCAACCGTTAAAGGAGATTTTAAATATTTATACCTCGGGTTTCCGATTGCTGTTAAATATAACTATAATTTTAAAGGAATTAATCTATTCGCAAAGGCAGGTTTTGAGCCGATTTACCTTATGAAATCTTCGGTTGCCCTTAGTCGGCAAGATAATATTATTGGAAGGCAAGAGCCCTTTACGGGAACGGAGGATTTAACCAAATCGCAAAAAAAACTTGATATTCGACCCCTACTTGCAGTTGGAGTTGCGTTTAAAATTGGAAGGAATATGTTAAATGTTTCAGCGGGCTTTAAGTTTAGCACAATGACTCAGCTGAATAAGAATAAACTATATTCTAATTCAGCACTTTATTCGAAGTACTTCTTTGCAGAGGATAACCTTCTGATGAATCAATCCCATATTTCTGTATCATTCATTCGTTCAATTTACAAACCCAAGAAACTTAGGTAATATGAAGAGAATTTATTACATAATATTTTTAGCCGCGTTGCTCTTTTCATGCGAAAAACCAATTTCAGAGTTTCAATCACAGAATTTTATTAAATTATTTGGGAGCGGCTATGAAAGTAGAGGAAACGATGTAATTGAACTAACGGACGGGGGCTTCCTTATTACTGGTTACGATAAACGGAATGGAACAGATATGCAGGTTTTTGTCGCAAAAGTGGATAAAAGTGGGAATACCATTTGGAGCAATACCTATGGACAGGCTAAAAATAATGATGAGGGTAAAGTAGCGAAAGAGGTTGCTGATGGATATTTAATTGCCGGAACGTATAAGGATGGTGGTATTAGTAATGCTAGCCAACACTCATTTATTCGCAAAATAGGTTTTGATGGTACTGAAGTTTTTAGTTATTTAATTGGTCTTGATAATCCGGACTATAACATTACTGTAAAAGATATCATTGTTGAGGATAAGAGTATTTATATTGTAGGCTCCTCAGATGAAGCCAGCGTTGGTTCAGACGAATACTATATTGCCTCCCTAAATAATTTAGGACAAACGCTGAATGATAAATCTTTTTCAGCCTTTAGAAATTGTTCATTTAATAAAATATTTATTAAAGGTGAAAACCTTCTACTTATTGGAACGAATATGACCGATAGGAGAATCTCGGTGGGTCCATATTCAAAGAGTACGTTGGGATCCGATGGAACAATAGAAACCCCAGGCGAAGACAATGAGCAAGCGGTTGATGCCGCAGTAGTTGGGGAGAATCTATTTTTACTTTCCACTGGTGGAGTATCAAACACAAAACTTTCTAAGTTAAATTCAAACTTTGCCGATGCTGTTTGGACGTATAATTCCCCTAATAGTGCTTTAAAAGCAAAAGCATTTGCATATCAGACCGATGGTTCTGTTATGGTTTGTAGTGAATCCGTATCGGAAGGCAATTCGTTAATACACTTTATAAAAATTAATCCTGACGGAAGCATTTTTAACAATGAGGAATACTTTAAAACACTGGGTGGAAATGCTAGTAAAATAATTGAGACAAGAGATAAAGGGCTAATTATGGTTGGTTCTACAAACTCAACCTACGGAACTAATATTCAGTTGATTAAAACTGATAAGGATTATTTTATGCTTAAAAATAATTAAGAGATACTACTATGAAAATGAAATTTTTTTTGATACTTATAGTTTTAGTTTCAATAAAGTACACCTCGTTATTTGCAACTGAAACGCTTACCCCTGTTCATATCCAATCCGATAATGCATCTTCAAGTTTAGCAAAAACGGGCGATAATATTGCACTTACTTTTACTTCATCAGGTGCAATCAGCGGTGTAGTGGTTACTATTGCTGGGCATAATATAACTGGTGGGAATTTAACAAATACCGGGAATAATTGGACTGCAACATATACAACCGTGGGTGGAGATATTGAAGGAGCGATTTCTTTTACTATTGATTACACTGAAAAGGTAGCACAGGTAACAAGTACAACCGATGTTAGTTCAGTAACATTTGATAAAACGGCACCAGCAGCTCCAATTATTTCTGGTATTTTAACGGGCACCTATAATTCCAATCAAACGTTTACAGTCAGCGGTGAGGCTGGTGCTGCTATTGAGTATTCAACTAATAACGGAGGCTTATGGACAGCCTACTCTGGCGCTGTAATCCTATCTACAGAGGGAACTTTTAATATTCTTGCACGCCAAACCGATCAGGCAGGAAATGGACCCACAGCATCGGGAGTAATCATCCTAACCATTGATAAAACAAATCCTGCAGCGCCCGTAATTTCTGGTATTTCAACGGGCATCTATAATTCCAATCAAACATTTACAGTTAGCGGTGAGGCTGGT
>JANYLA010000167.1 GCA_025361485.1 Bacteroidales bacterium | reverse complement strand
TGGCATCCAACCACCCCAGAATACTGTCGCCGCTAACGATGCTACGATGAACATATTCATATACTCAGCAAGGAAGAAGAATGCAAACTTAATCCCTGAATATTCGGTATGGAAACCTGCTGCTAATTCTGATTCTGCCTCGGCTAAGTCGAATGGACCACGGTTTGTTTCAGCGGTTGCAGCAATCATATAAATAATAAAAGCGGTAACTGCAGGAAAATGCCCTTTGAAGATAAACCAAAGGTCTCGTTGCTGCTCAACGATAACCGAAAGCTGCAAACTGCCTGCAAGCACGCAAATGGTAACTAGCGCCATACCAACCGAAAGTTCATAGCTGATAATCTGTGCACCGCTTCGCATTGCACCAAGCAATGAGTATTTGCTATTACTCGACCATCCTGCTAGCAGAATACCAACAACCCCCATTGATGAAATGGCCATCACATAAAAGACCCCGATATTTAGGTCGATTGGATGTAACCCTTTTGCAAATGGAATTGCGGCTAAAGCAAGGAATGATGTTACAATTACAATAAATGGAGCAAGGTTAAAAAGCAATTTGTCGGCTTCGCGAATGGAAATAATCTCCTTCATTAGGAGCTTGATAAGGTCGGCAATGGTTTGGAAAAAACCATAGGGGCCCACCCTATTAGGTCCAACGCGATTTTGGATAAATGCGCAAACTTTACGTTCGGCATACACCAAGTATAACCCAACAACTGCGTAGAATGCCAGGAATAACACTCCTACAATAACCATTTCCCAAAGGACAGCCCAAAACGGGGAGCACGCTCCTCGTAATGCTGCATCAATCCAATGGGTAAAGCCTGTAAAGTCGTAGATACTAAAAGTAAATGGCATAACGTTTCGTATTCTATCGGTTGATTATCTGTCAATATCAGGAATTACATAGTCAAGTGAGCCACCTATCGCAACAAGGTCGGCAATCTTATGGCCTCTAGTCAATGCATCAAGGGCTGAAAGATTACTGAAGTTAGGCGAACGGAATTTCATCCTATATGGATATTTTTCACCTTTACTTTGGATATATACCCCAAACTCACCACGGGCAGCCTCAACTCTTTGATAATATTCGCCTTCAGGAAGTTTGATAATTGGCTTCATCTTAACGGCGAAGTCACCTGCAGGGATATTGTCAATTAATTGCTCAATAATATTCATCGATTCACGCATCTCGTCGATACGAACCATATAGCGAGCATAGGTATCGCCCTCGGTACGTAGAACCTCGTTGAATTTTACCTTGTCGTAAGCATGATATGGATGATGCTTGCGAACGTCGCACGAGAATCCACTACCACGACCAGATGGGCCAGTCATACCGTATGAAATGGCTTGCTCTTTAGTCATGACGCCAATACCCTTGGCTCTTTCCATCATAATAATGTTGCCCGAAAGCAATTCATCGTACTCAGGAAGTATCTTGCGGAAATAAACTATAAACTCTTTAACTTTTCTTTGGAAATCAGGGTGTAAGTCAGCCATTAATCCACCAGGACAGTTGTAGCTCTGGATTAAACGACTACCTGTAGTCTCCTCAAAAATATCTAGGATTTTTTCTCTATCGCGAAGTCCGTAGAAGAAACAGGTTAAACCACCAAGGTCCATACCGAATGAGCACCACCAAAGTTGATGCGAAGCAATCCTTGCCAACTCCTCGATAATGGTGCGAATTACTTTAACCCTTTCAGGTACTTCGATATCAAGTGCTTTCTCAACAGTTAGACAAACTGCAGCGTTGTTCATATGAGCAGATAGATAATCGAGCCTATCGGTAAGGTGGATTATCTGTTGATAGGTCATTGTCTCGGTCATCTTCTCAATTCCACGATGGATGTACCCACAATGAGGTTCAACTTTTTGAACCATTTCACCTTTAAGCGAAAGAACAAGTCGCAACACACCATGCGTTGATGGGTGTTGAGGCCCCATGTTAATGGAAATCTCTTGCTCCGGTGCTTCTTTTATAATAATCTCTTCCATATTAAAGTGCCTAAAGTGCCTAGAGTACTTCGAGTGCCTAAAGTTACTTGAACACCTAATTATTTTAGTTTACTTCCAATTGATGTGAATATTGCAAGAAGTTCATTAGTTTCAGTTAGTAGAGGTTGAACCTTTTGATTTTCAATCCAATTCATCTCTTTAATTATTTCTAACCAAAATGCTGTCTCACTTGCTTCACTTTCACTTATTGTGATTTTATTCTTAAAATCTGCTTTACTTCTTGCTCTATTTGCCTCTCTATAATTTGCGCCTACGCTAGTCCCTGATTTTGTAATTTGGTATTTTATCACTTTACCTTCCGGTGTATTTGGTAAAGAAGATGATAACCTTATTATTTCAATCGCAAACTTCTTTGTTCTCGCCTCAAGTTGCTTACTAAATTCCTTATTATCCATTTCTTTCAACTTTAGGCACTCTAGGCACTTTAAGTACTCAAGGCACTTCTAAATTCTAATAACTTTGATTCAAACTAGAATCATAGTCTTTTCGTAATGGATAACCCTTCCACTCTTCATCGAGGAAAATTCTTCTCAAATCGGGATGGTTGATAAACTGTATTCCAAGAAAATCGAATGCTTCTCTCTCGTGGAATTCGGCGGTTCTCCAAATATCACAAATGGTTGGGATTTGAGGATTCTGTCTATCAGTAGAAACCTTTACAACAACTACATGATGATGAGATGTTGATTCAAGATGATAAACAACCCCAAGGGTATCACCGTAGTCAACACCCGTTAGGTTAAACAGATAGTCAAAAGCCAACTCTTTATTCTCTTTCAACTGCTGAGCAAGGCTATGCCATTTGTCAGAAGCAACCGCAAGATTGAGGTATTGTTTACCCTCTTCGAGAACGGCTGTAGGCTCTATCTTTAGTATACTATCTTTCAGTTCCTGGTTAGTCATATGTTCAGGATGAAACGTTATTTGTCTTTTTTACTAAATGCACTCTCCATCTTAATCTTTCGTTGGAGTTGCATAACACCATAAAGCAATGCCTCAGGTCTTGGAGGACAGCCTGGAACGTAAACATCCACAGGTATAATCAGATCAACACCTTTCACAACTGAATATGAGTTAACGAATGGTCCACCCGAGATTGCACAGGCTCCCATAGCAATAACATACTTTGGATCGGGCATCTGATCGTACAGGCGTTTCAGTACGGGTGCCATTTTAGGAACAATGGTTCCTGCAACAACAATCACGTCGGCTTGACGAGGACTTGCACGGTAAACCTCTATCCCGAAACGGGCAAAGTCGTGACGTGCTGCACCAGCGGCCATCATCTCAATACCACAGCAACTCGTAGCAAAGGTCAAAGGCCAGATGCTGTTGCTTCTACCCCAGTTGATAATACCATCGAGGGTTGTGAATAGGATGTTTCCGCCTGATTGTTTAAAGACTTCGAGGCCTTCATTGTCCTCAAAATCCTCATACTTCATCGATTTAATTTTTACTCCCATACCAAAGCCTTTTTCTTCCAGGCATACATAAGACCTAGAACAAGTACAAAGAAGAATATTACAATCTCAATAAAAGCCGACATCCCTAAATCTTTCATAACGACTGCCCAAGGGAATACAAAAACAATTTCGACGTCGAACACAAGAAAGATAATGGCAAATAGGTAATAACCTACGTTAAACTGTAACCATGTTAAACCTTTTGTTGGGATACCGCACTCATATGGATCGTGCTTTACTGCGTTTTCAGATGTAGGCGCTGCATAATTTGAAAAAATTATAGCTCCACCAACTAGAACAACCGCAACAATAAAGAATAGAATTAAGAATTCGCCACTCATAGGCTCTTTTTTTTAAACGATTCGCAAATGTAAAGTTTCAGAACTAAACAACACCATATACCTACCCATTAATTAAACAACAGAAAAGATGATATATATCAATTCTGGGTGCAATATATAGATATTAAATTATTTACTACCATATTTAATATTCGTCAGGTAATTCTTTTAACTGCTTAAGGGTGAAAACAGGGCCATCCTTGCATACAAAATATTTACCAACATTACATCTACCGCATTTACCAAAACCGCACTTCATACGATTCTCAAGAGTTGTGTAGATAGTCTCATCGGTAAAACCTAATTTCTCAAGAACAGGGAATGTGTATTTAATCATAATAGGAGGACCACAAACTATCGCAATTGTATCCTTGCTTGATGGTGCAACCTTTTCAAGAACAGTGGGAACAAATCCAATCTCACCTTTCCAATCGGGGGTTTGGCCTCCTGGGTCAACTGTAGTGACCAATTTAACATCTGGACGCTCCTCCCACTCCTTTAACTCATTTTTATATACCAAATCCTCTACAGAACGTGCGCCATAAATAATGGTAATGTCCTTATAGTTTTCTCTTAAATCGAGAGTATTCCATATAACGCAACGCATAGGAGGTAGCGCAATACCACCGGCGATGTAGAGAAGGTTTTTACCTTTCCACTCATCAATTGGGAAAACATTCCCATATGGACCACGAAAACCAATGGTTTCTCCTTCTTCGAGGTTTGCCAAAGCACCAGTAACTCTACCTGCTTTACGGAATGTGCATTCGATATACCCTTTGCGTGTTGGGGCAGATGCGATACAAAATGTCGATTCGCCTTCGCCCATTACCGAGTACTCACCGAATTGCCCAGCTTTAAACTCAAATTTTTCAGCATCCTCAGGGTTCTTAAATTTTAATCGAAAAGTTTTTACCTCAGGAGCTTCTTCGGTAATCTTCTCGACTTCCATTAAGTAAGGGTTATAAATATTTTGACACATATTATAAAATTTAAATGTACTTGATTTGGAGACATCTGACGTCAGATTTCAGACAACAGAAAATGCAAATTCAGGTACTATTAATAAATTAGTAATCAATCTCTTTTTTCTTACAACAATTATCGTTACACTGTCGCGACAATCTATCTATTCTTTTAAACGCAAAGCCACAAAGGCGCAAAGTTTAAAACCAATAAATGAATTTTATCTATCAATTTAAAGTACTCACTCTAGGCACTCAAGGTACTCCCTACAACTTTTCCAAAGAAACCAGCTGCTCAAGGATATTCATATCCACTGGGCAAGCGCGTGAGCAACGACCACAACCAATGCAACCAAGTGATTCATTACGCTCGGGCATATATGAAAACTTATGCAAAATCCTTTGCCTCCAGCGCTGACTTTGAACCTCCCTTGGGTTGTGACCCGATGTATGGATTGTAAATAGTCCAAATCCACATGAATCCCAACATCTTAGACGCTTACCATTTTTACCTTTTGTCTCATCCTGAATATCGAAACAAGCACAAGCAGGGCATACAAATGCACAAGCACCGCAACCAATGCAACGTAACGAATTCTCAACCCAGAATGGATGTTCGAATGCACCAGCAAGGTTTTTGGTTACTTTTTCGTGAGAAAATTGCTGATTAACCTGAGCAAGATTTCCTTCTTTTGTTTCACTTGGTGCAGTTTCAAAAAGTTCTGATGCTTCCGTTACAATCGCTTTACCCTTTTCAGTAATTATCTCGGCAAGGAAATCGCCTGAACTGAGTTTTGTAAGAAGAATATCGCATCCTTGCGTTCCACCGGGATTTAAGCCAACGGAGGTACAGAAACAGTTATCGTCACTTTTATGACAGCTAAGACCAATAACTGCAATCTTCTGAAGTCTTGAGTTGAAATACTCATCCTTGTAATCCCACATGAAAATCGATTTCAAGGCATTGAATCCTGCTGCATCGCAAGGGTGAACACCCCAAAGAACAAGGCTTTGAACCTGAGTAAGGTCAACCTCGGTAACTTCAACTCCACTCCTATCAGTTTTGAAACGAATTAGGTTCTCTATCTTAGGAAATACGGTATTCTTTAACGACTGTGTGGTTTGAATATGATCGTATGTAACCTCAGCGTATGATGGATTGTACTGAAATTCTGTTTTCCCATCTTTACTAACCGGTGCGAATATCTTATTGCCTTTCGCTTGAAGCTTCTCAAACAGTTTTTCAAGCGATGCTTTCTTGATTAATTTCTTTTCAATTTCCATATCTTATTGAATAAAATTGTCTTTATCATCAAGTTTATAATTGGATAGCACCGACTCCATCTTCATTGAAAAACCTGAGTCTACTCCAAATAGTCTCTTTGATTCCTCTGCCATGTGCATGGTTAGCAAATGAACAGGGATATCCAATGGGCATGCTCTACCACAATCGCCACAACTCACACAACGACCAGCAAGGTGCATTGCTCTAAGCATGTGCCATTCGTAGTTGCCATTCTTGTTAGCCTGAACAGGAATCCATTGAGGCTGATTACACTCAACAGCACAACGTGTACAGTAGCAAAGAGGGCATGAAGAGCGACAAGCATAGCATTTAAAGCAGGTTTCAAGTGCGTTTGACCAGTAGTCGAATTTTTCCTGAGTGGTCATTTTCTTCAACTTCTCCATTGCCTCTTTATCCTTTGCTGTAATCTCAATTTTCGCCTTTTGGAGAAAACTTTCCATTACTGTTAGGTCAGGGAAATCGAGAAGTTTACCATCTTCGCCAATTCCAAGTACAACGACATTCTCGGGTTTCACCTGCTCCTCGGAGATAAGCATATTGATAGTTCTCATTACAGGAATTGTAGCAACAATACCCATCTTTCCAAGATGCTTTACTTCATGCTTAACAAGGTAAACCGCTAAGTTTTGAGTACAACGCTCATCATAAATTAGCCTATCAACCTGTGTTGGGTCAGTAATAAATGCTGCTCTTACCTTATTTGAAGTTCCGTTTTCGTAGCCGATGATTACTTGAACCTGTTTGCTATCTAGCAACTCCTTGGCTTTTTTTCTTATGCTTTCCATTATAGTTCTTCTTCTATACCAGATTTAACAAGATTCTGATAATTTGTATATGGTCCGAGTTTACGAAGCTTATCGGTTGTGGTATTCACAATCTCTGCCCAACGTGCACCCTCAGCCGCAGATACCCATGAAAAGGTAATTCGTTCAATATCAACACCCATATAATCGAGTAGCTCTCTGAAAACCATCCAGCGGCGTTTTGCATGAAAATTTCCTGATGAGTAGTGACAATCGTTGGGGTGACATCCCGAAACGATAATCCCATCGGCACCATTCTGAAAGGCTTTCATCAAAAGCATAAAGTCGATTCTACCTGTACATGGGAAGCGAATGATTTTAACGTTTGCAGCATATTTTATGCGACTTGTCCCCGTTAAATCGGCTCCAGCGTATGTACACCAGTTGCACACGAAAGCAACTATTTTAGGTTCAAATTCAGACATTTGTATCTTGTTTTACATTGTACGCAATAAGAATACTTCTTAAAATCTAAAATTGATAGCGTTTCTAACCTTTATCTTGGTTTTGGAATAATGGAATGTTGGAATAATGGGGTTTAACCCACATTTTTCTTCCATTCTTCCAATACTCCATCATTCCATCATTCCCAATTTAGAACTCGTTAAACAATGCCACCACCTCAGAGTAAACCTGTTGGTTGGTATAGCCGTGAATGTCGATAGACTTGGAACGGCAAAGAGCGATACAAGTACCACAACCTTGGCATAGTCCATCGTTAATTTTGGCAAGCACCTTAATCACTTTACCATCTCTCGATTTAATCTCCTCGCGTTCAATTGCTTGGTATGGGCAAACCGATTGACACATGAAGCAACCAACACAAGTTGAGTATAAAGGTGGAGCACATCTATTAACAGTTGCAATTAATGGATCGCGGGTTAGCTCGCTCTGCGAGAATAGTCCTGCAACTTTAACTGCAGCTCCAGATGCCATTGAAACTGAATCGGGAATATCTCTTGTTGTTTGACATGCGCCTGCAAGGAAAATACCAGCTGTGTTTGTCTCAACAGGACGTAACTTTGGATGTGCTTCTGCAAAGAATTTATGTTGGTCGTATGAAACGTGTAAGGTTTGAGCTAGATTTTCAGCGCCAGGGCTTGCAATACCAGCTGTTGCAAGCACTACCATATCGAACTCCACTTCTTGAGGTTGAGCCCCAAGTAGAGTATCAGCTACCTTTAATATATATTTACCATTACGTTCGATGATAGTTGAAACACGACTTCTTACGTAATGAACATGATCCTCCTCAATGGCACGGCGTACAAACTCTTCGTAGTTCTTACCTGCTGCTCTGATGTCCATATAAAATACGTAGGCATCACCCTCATGAACTTTGTGCTTGTAAAGCATTGCGTGCTTTGCAGTGTACATACAACAGATTCTTGAGCAATACTCAATTCCCTTTGCTGGGTCGCGGGAGCCTGCGCAAGCTATGAATGCTATACGTTTTGGTATTTCGCCATCCGATGGACGACGAATAACCCCTTGTGTTGGACCCGATGCAGATGCTAATCTTTCAAATTGAAGACCATCGATTACATCTTTATATCTACCATGTCCGTACTCAGGGAAGAAATCGGAGCGTTTTACTTCGAATCCAGTAGCAAGAACAATTGCACCGATTGATTCTTCGATTATTTCATCGGGTTGGTCGAAACGGATAGCCTTTGTAGGACAAACAATTTCGCAAACCTTACATTTACCTGTATTGTAATAGGTACAGTTTAACTTATCGATTACAGGCTTATTGGGAAC
>JANYLA010000111.1 GCA_025361485.1 Bacteroidales bacterium | reverse complement strand
GCCACCCTGATAAACCCCGAAAACAACCAGACCATCCTTGTTCTTCACCTCAAAGATAGGATCGTCCACCGCGGCATCGGGCTTGCTAACAACCTCCTTCGTATTATCGGCATAAAGGGCGTAGGGAACCGATTGAAGAGGTGTATGAGCTCCAATAGGAGTGTAGCTGGTACCCCCAGTGGGGTCAACCTCAACCTTAACAAAGATATCCGCGTTCTTCCATGGGATGCTTGCGAAGGTGTTCGTACCAATCTTTGTTCCATTGCCGATAATCACCGAAATAACCCCCTGACCATTCGATTCGGGTCTATGCGTTTCGGTGTAGTAGGCCACATTGGTGGCGTTATCTAGGGTGATTCGAACACCAATGGACTTGTTAGCGATTGGACTTCCGCTAGCGTCGCGGATAACTGCTTGGTATGAAAATCCCTGAGGGGTTTGTGAGTATACAAGGGTTGCACTGAGTGCTAATACCGTTAGCAGCAAGGTATGGGTATAGGCTCCTGCTTTCATAGGTGGTTAGTTTTAGCTGAAGAAGTGGACGTTAGAAAATATCTAAATACAAACAAAAATAAGCTGATTTTGTTTACTAAAGCATCAATAAAGTGGACTTTGTTATCAGAAAAAAATAAATTGGAAGAGGAATTACACTCATAAAACTGAATCAAAATATGATAACCCTAAAATCTGGTCATGGTGTATTCTAAGCAAACATTAAAATAACACCTTACTGATAAACGTATATGTCAAGCATGCTAGTTCAAGTAGTGATAATTAAATTATTTCAAGAAAAAAACAACTAGCTTATCCTGCTAAAGTTAACCCTCTCCTTTGTCGATTTTTCGAGTTGCGTATGCAGAATTGTATTTTTCGAAAGCGTTAGCAATGGATCCTCATCCAAAATATCCATAGCAACCTGTCGAACGTATTGTAGTAATTGGCTATCCTTGCTTAAACTCGCAATTTTCAGGTCAAATGGTAAACCACTTTGTTGTATTCCCTCCATATCGCCAGGACCTCGCAGCTGAAGATCAACCTCGGCAATTTCGAAACCATCATTAGTAGAAACCATTGTTGATAAACGCTTACGGGATTCATGCGTTAATTTGACCGAAGACATCAGAACGCAATAGCTCTCATCGGCACCACGACCTACCCTACCCCTAAGCTGGTGAAGCTGCGAAAGACCAAATCTTTCAGCACTTTCAATTACCATAACCGTTGCATTCGGCACATTAACACCAACCTCAATAACAGTAGTTGCCACCATGATATGCGCTTTGCCCTTGGCGAATAAATTCATTGAAAATTCTTTATCCTCTGGTTTCATCTGACCATGCACAACAACTGTAACATATTCGGGAGGTGGAAACGCCCTCACAATGCTATTGTACCCATCCTGCAGATCCTTTAAGTTCTCCAACTTCTCCGATTCTTTTATTAACGGGTAAACCACATAAACCTGTCTACCTGCCTTTATCTGCTCTCGCATCATCCCGAAAAGCACATTCCGCTTAGGATCGGTAAAATGTATGGTTTTAATAGGTTTCCGACCTGGTGGTAGTTGATCTATTACACTTATATCTAAATCGCCATAAACGGTCATGGCCAAAGTACGAGGAATTGGTGTAGCCGTCATCACAAGCACATGCGGAGGGTTATCGTTCTTATCCCAAAGTTTTGCTCGCTGCGCAACACCAAATCGTTGCTGCTCATCGATTGTTACAAATCCTAGATTCTGGAACTGAACAATATCTTCGAGCAATGCGTGCGTCCCAATCAGGATATGGGTTGAACCATCTTTAAGTGCAGCATGAAGATTAACCCGCTCCGATTTTTTTGTTGAGCCAGTCAATAGATCAACTTTAATGGGTAACCCATCAAGCAGTTTTGTAATGGTTTCGAAATGCTGATTTGCGAGAATCTCTGTTGGCGCCATAATACATGCCTGATATCCATTATCAACAGCAATTAGCATCGACATCAACGAAACAAGCGTTTTACCACTTCCAACATCACCCTGTAGTAAGCGATTCATCTGCTTACCACTCCCCATATCGCGTCGAATCTCCTTTATAACCCTTTTCTGGGCATCGGTTAGCTCAAAGGGAAGTTTTTCGCTGTAAAATCGATTGAAGGCGTTGCCCACAACGCTAAACACGTGCCCATTCTTTTTACTAAGCCTTACGCTACGTTGCTTCAATAATCCTAACTGAACATAAAAAAGTTCCTCGAACTTAAGCCTATATTGCGATTTTTGAAGTAGAGCCGAACTATCGGGGAAATGAATCTGCTTTAAGGCTTCAGGTAAAGTCATCAGCTTATACCTATCGATAAGGTGCGATGGCAGCGTTTCATCAATCCCTTTAGCAACTTGCACTATCAAAGTCTGCTGCAGTTTATATATCGCCTTTGATGTTAAAAAATTATTTTTAAGCTTCTCCGTTGTATTGTATGCAGCCTGTAGCGTACTGTTTACCTTTTCAACTTCGGGTTTATACTCCTCTAACTCAGGATGAGCAATATTGAAGCGCCCATTGAAAAGCGTTGCCTTACCAAACACTAAATATTTTGTGTTCAGTTTAAGGCTTTTCGACACCCACTTAATTCCTTTAAACCAGACCAATTCAACCATTCCCGTATCATCGGAGAAAATGGCCGAAAGGCGTTTAGAGCGGCCAACACCTACCTCTTCAAATCGAACAATTCGCCCAACCAATTGAATATAAGGCAGGTCATCGACAACCTCTGAAATTTTGTAAACTTTAGAACGGTCAATGTATTTATAAGGATAGTAGTGAAGCAAATCCTTATAGGTAAATATATTTAACTCCTTGCGAAGCAGTTCTGCCTTTTTTGGCCCAACTCCGCTCAGGTACATTATATCTGTAGAAAGGTTAACACCCATGAAGCAAATTTAGAAAAAATGGACATTTATAAAGAACTTTGCTTTTCAATTGGCAAAATAAATATCAACACTCCTTTTTTAAACGTTTTTTAACATCTATCATCTTAGATTAAAAAATGCAAATCCTATCTTCGCTAAATTAATTACAAGGTGTTAAAGATTTGTTAATGTTGCTCGAGAATATTCGTATTTTAAAGAAATATGTCAACTTTCGGCTAAAATCAAAACCAAGAGGAGGTCATGGTATTCACTCCCCTTTTGTTTACGACCTTTACACAAATTGTATAGACACAAAGCAAAAAGAAGCGATCTTTGAAAAAATTGAAACGTTAAGAAAGGAACTCTTAAAAAACACCAATCATATTCCAAGGAGTAATTTTGGTTTTGGAACAAAAGTTATTGATTTTTCTGAACCAACCGTTGGTAGTGTTATTAAAAACTCATCAACACCTCCATATATGGGTCAACTTCTCTACAGATTAGCTAAATACCTAAAACCCCAGTCTGTTATTGAATTTGGAACATCTGCCGGATTTGGAGCAATGTATCTTGCAAATGGTAATCTGAATGCAAAAGTTACAACTATCGAGGGGGATACCAATCTTGCCAAAATAGCTCAAGATAATTTTAACAAATTAGGCTTAAACAACGTTACCTTGATAAATGGTGATTTTGAAATGGAACTTCCAAACATTCTAGCCAGTACCGAAAAGATTGAATTGGTATTTATCGATGGAAATCATTCCGAAGAAGCAACAATGCGATATTTCAAACTCTTTTCAGAAAGATCAAGCACCGAGACACTTATTATATTTGATGATATTCGGTGGAGCGTTGGAATGGAAAACGCTTGGAATACTATTTGTAAAGATAAAAACGTTTCAATTTCAATAGATTTATTCAACTGTGGTATGGTTTTCTTTAGAAACGGAATAGTAAAGCAACATTTTAATTTAAGATATAGTCCTTTTTAGTAATTTTATAAAATAATAATATAACAATGTCTGATAATCTATTTTCTTTAAGAGATCTAAAAAAGTACTACAAGGTTGGTACTGTAGTGGTTAAAGCCCTAAAAGGCATCGACTTAACCATAAACAAGAATGAGTATGTAGCCATCATGGGTCCATCGGGCTCAGGAAAGTCAACCCTCATGAATATTATTGGATGCCTTGATACTGCCACAGAAGGCGATTACATTTTGAACGGCACCAATGTTAGCGTTCTGGTTGATGATCAACTTGCCGAAATCCGCAACAAAGAGATTGGTTTTGTTTTCCAAACATTTAACCTTCTGCCTCGTTACACAGCCCTTGAAAATGTTATATTACCATTGATTTATGCCGGAGTAGGTAAAGAAACAAGGATAGCCAAGGGCATTAAAACCATGCAAAATGTTGGACTAGAGGATAGAATGGAGCACAGACCCAATGAACTATCAGGCGGACAGCGTCAAAGAGTTGCAGTGGCTCGTGCACTTGTAAATAATCCATCGATTATACTTGCCGATGAACCAACCGGTAACCTCGATTCAAAAACATCAATCGATATCATGAACCTTTTCGAAGATATTTACGATCAAGGAAACACTATCATCGTTGTAACCCACGAAGAGGATATTGCCCGTCATGCTCGACGTATTGTAAGGCTTCGAGACGGATTAATTGAGTCGGATGAAATAAACCCTCACCCAACAATGAAGCAAAAAGTTGTTCTAACCGAACAATAAAAGCCCAACCATTCAGAATGAAAATTTACACTAAAACTGGCGATAAGGGTACAACGTCGTTAATTGGTGGTAAGCGAGTTGCTAAATACCATCCAAGGATTGAGGCTTATGGAACTGTTGATGAACTGATATCGAATATTGGATTGCTTAGAGATCAAGATATCGATCATGAGGCAAAACTTTTTCTCATACAGATTCAAGATAAATTAATGAACTGTGCTTCAATTCTTGCTGCAGATTGCACTGATTGCAAGGTTAAAATTCCGAAAATTCTATCTGAAGATATTAAAACCGTTGAGTTAGAAATCGATAAAATGGAAACTCTGCTTGAACCATTGGAATCATTTATTTTACCTGGCGGACATCCTATTGTTTCGATGTGTCATATCTGCCGAACTATTTGCCGTAGATGTGAACGAATAATAATTAAACTTTCTGAAGAAACTCCAGTCCCAGACGAACTTATTATTTATATCAATCGTCTTAGCGATTTTTTCTTTGTACTATCAAGAAAAGCAGCAAAAGAACTAAATATTGATCAAATTCCTTGGAAACCTAGCTTTTGATATCAATATTTTTCTATATTTGCAAATAGCATGTTTTATGCAATATATTGTAAATCAACTATTTAATAAAACTAACATCAAATTATGTACTGGACGCTCGAACTTGCATCTAAGTTAGAAGATGCTCCCTGGCCAGCAACTAAAGAAGAGTTGATAGACTTTGCGATACGTTCCGGCTCACCTTTAGAGGTGATTGAAAACCTTCAAGAACTTGAAGAGGAAGCTGAGATTTACGAAAGCATAGAAGATATTTGGCCTGATTATCCAACCAAAGAAGACTTTTTCTTTAATGAAGATGA
>JANYLA010000104.1 GCA_025361485.1 Bacteroidales bacterium | reverse complement strand
TAAAGCCAATTACAACATTTTTGGCATAAGTTGTAACTTTATGGTAAGATCAAATAAGTTTTTGTATTTATAGAGCGGTCAGGAGACCGCAATTTAAACAAGCGTAGTCATGAGACTACGCTTAGCGGGGGACGTTGGATGATGAAAATAGAAGATTTTAAAGCATTAGGAAATGATGCTAATAAAATAAAAGATTTGTTTGCCTTACCTGCAAAACCTTCAAAATACAGTATAGTAAAAGTACCTTCTGGTACTAAGGTACGAACAGGAACTGCCTCTAAAATTTGGGATAATACTTATAAATGGGGTAATGGAGGAGGAACACAATTTGAAGTATTGGACTGGCTTAGCATCTCTGTAAAAGATAAAACACAATGGTTTAAAAAAGTTGGAGATTTATAAAATGACTATATTATTTGAAAAAAACAAGTTGATGCTTCATAGTAAGCACATTGAATTGCCTGATGATATTATTGAAGCAGTTCAGATAAAAAAATTTATAATATTATTCATTGATTATAAATATGATAAACAAGCGAAAAAATTTAACTATGAGGGAGGAAGCGTCTTTTGTTATGATGATGATGGTAGTTTTAAATGGCAATGGAAATCCAAAAACGTGATGAGAATTTGGATTGAAAAAAGCAAATTACATATTTATGACACTAGTAGTTTGGGGTATGATTGCATAGTAGACGAAGAAACTGGTAATATAATAAAAATGGAGCCAACGAAGTAAAGATGTACCCCTCGTTCGTCCGAGGCTGTAGGTAAAAAACAAAAATCACTGGGTTCGGCGGTCGGCTTTGCCCACTGCTCGGCGAAGTTTAGCGCAGCGTAACTTCGTCGTAACTAAGCAGCGGTCTCCTGACCGCGAAAGATACCGCTTATAGACAAGCGCAAGGGTTTTAGTAGCATTTGTAGTTTTAGCGAGAGTTGGAGAGGGATAGTTGTTTTTTAAGAGCGGTCAGGAGACCGCAATGTAGGAACGGCGAAGTCAGGAGACTTCGCCGAGCGGGGGTAATGCAAGTGTACAGGATATTATTGCTCCACAAGCAAAAATTCCAGAGATTTTAGAAAGAAACCGTGCTTATTTTAAAATTACAGATAGTCTTGATTTCCCAAAATGTGTTGAAATACATAAAATAAAGAATTATGGTTGGATTCTTGAAATACCAACACCAGTATCTAATAAAACAACACCAGGATATGTTATTAAAAGGAATAGATAGATTGATTATTTTAGGGATGCTATTAGCATCGTGTAAAAGTGTCAATGACTTTGATAAAAAAGAATTATTATATAGGAATACTTCTAAAACAGACTCTACTTTACGGTTAGAGTTAATGCACAGCGGCACAGATTCAATTATTAAATGGATAAATATAAAATACAAGGATGTTTTGTATTTAGATTCTTCAGAAACTAATTGGGAAGTTGATTCGTTTATAACATTTAACACTACTAGAAATAGGGCAACAGGAATAATATTAGAGCAGTTTTTTTATTCTGGATCACTCGATGCAATTGGATTTTTAGATTTTGAAAAGAGAGATAACAAATGGTATGTTTTTCTTGGAGCAACAATGTATTTACCAAGGAATTGTTATAATAAACCAAATATTCAGTGCAAACCAATTCCTATGGATAGGCTTAGAGAATTAGGTCGCCGTGAGTTACTTGGAATTTACTATGTGAAAAAGTGGCCTTGGAGTAGCGAATATGTAATTAATGAAAGATGGTTTAGGGAAAAAATGGAGATATCATGGAGTGAGCAAGCTAAAAGGGATTGGATAAGCGGCAAAAGCCGGAAAAGATTAATTGATACTACAAAAATTCCACAATAAGGCTAAGTCCTCGTCAGCCCCCGGCTCGGCGAATTTTAGCGCAGCGTAACTTCGTCGTAATTAAACAGCGGTCTCTGACCGCACAAGATACCGCTTATTTCTAAGCATAAATGTTTTGTCAAAAACTTTACCTTTACAAACAGGATTAGTAGCTGTATTTTAAGAGCGGTCAGGAGACCGCAATGTAGGAACTACGAAGTCATGAGACTTCGCCGAGCGGGGGGACGTTTGAGAGAGCATCCTTTAGTTTTTTCTTGCCAACGAAGGCTGGAAATTATAGCAACCCTGCCAACCTGAGCAAATTATCCAGTTCTTTATCAGAAATTGTTTCCTTGTCGGATTTATCGTAAATGGAGAGCAGGTAAACATCTTGTTCAACCACTTTAACGCATGTAATCACCCGGCTACCGCCGCTTTTACCTTTTCCTTTAGAGGCTATTGCCATGCGTACCTTATAGCAATCTTTGCCAAGCGGTTCGCCTTGCGTTGGTTCTTTTTCGAGAGAATCAATAAGCTCTTCAATGTCAGTTTTCAGGGAACGGTGCTTTTTAGCAATGCCTTTGGCATGCTTTTTAAAACCGGAGGTAACAATTACATTAAAGCTCATTTAAAAAATCTTTAGCCGATTGTAATTTTATTTTACCCTGTCTGTGTAGTTCAACCTCGTTGAGCGAACTTTTTAAATCGTCCACGAACTCGATTTGTTTATTAGAAAGCTTTTCTACCTTTTTAAAACCAAGGTTATTTACCAACTCCATAAAGAAGTTTATTTTATTATCTGGTATATCAAGTACTATCCTTTGCATAATTAAAAATGTTTTTTACACGGCATACGCCTGCCTTGTTTTAAAATCCCTCATGTAGGTATCAATAATATCAAAGATTTTAGACTTTGTATTTGGGTCTAATTTTTCAATGTCCTGTAAGCGTTTAAGCGTTGTGTTATCAATATGTTCGTATTCGCCATCTTTTACAAGATAGTCCAAAGTAACCTCGGCTCGGCGAAGTTTGCTTTCAGCGAACTCGCAAAATACGCTCGGTTAGCGCAGCGTAACTTCGTCGTAGTTAAGCAGCGGTCTCTGACCGCGCAAGATACCATATAAAACTCAGATGAGCAAAGTATTCTGTATAACCTTATTCTTGATAGTGAAGGTATACGTCAATTTTACTTAAGGTTAGGGCAAGAACCTCCAGCATCACCGCAAGAAATCGTTGAAAATATTGCTACTTTTACTGGATATTACGAAATGATAGCTGATGGTAAAACGAAGACAACACTAAGCCATTTTAATCAGCTCCCTGATGGACTACACCGATGGACTTGCCCTTTACAAACCGCAGTGGGACATGATCCATAACTCCGTGCCAGCGGGGGTTCGGCGGTCGGCTGTGCCGCCGTCGGTTTATCCTTGCAGGCTTTGCCTGCTTCATTAGCAATACTGTTTAGTTTTATATAACAGGCTGGAGCCTGTTGAGATAATCACGACTTAGGCGTGCAGCCTAAGCCGAACGGGGGTTTTAGTAGAATTTGTAGTTTTAGCGAGAGCTGGAGAGGGATAGCTGTTTTTTAAGAGCGGTCAGGAGACCGCAATGTAGGAATGACGAAGTCAGGAGACTTCGCCGAGCGGGGGATACCATATAAAACCTTGTGCAATAGTTTTTAAAGGCGAAGACCTTAGCAGATTCGTTAAACGAAGCGTTGATTTGATAAAACCATAATTGGCGAATAACACTAAATTAAAAGCCTCGATGTACATCGAGGCTTTTAATTTATATCTGCTTTAGGTTATAGATCTAAAAAAACTCTCCAACCTCTTTTTTTAGTTGATCAATGGCAATTGTGGTTGGATGCTGCTCTAACTCCACCATTAGCTCAAGGATTGTTTGGCTAAATGCAATGGACGGCGCATTGGGTTCAACCCTCTCCGAGCAAATGTTTATCAACTTTATAACATTACCCTTTGCATTTCTTGTAAGCTCCCATGCCTCGTTGCTCACATATAGCTGTTGCGAAAGATTATGCTCCCACTCAGCACGAATGGTGCTAAGCAAAGCTGTTTGTAGGTTTTGGGCATTCATGCTTGGTTGGTTAACCCTAACAATCATTGATTCGGGCGAAATCCGCTCAAGAAAAAGCACTAACCTTTCGTAGGCTTGTAGGCGGATTGGGGTTGATATTCGTTGATTAGCAAGGATTCTTTCACCCTTACGACGGTCAGCCTCATCGCGAAGTAATCTTGACATGGCAAGATACCCTGCTAAAAAAACGAGTAGGGCAGGCAAAATAATTTTAAGGATATCGGCTAGTAGCATATTTTTTCAGTTCAATTGTTTTTAGATGCTCAATAAAATGTAATTTTAGCGTTTTAAAGTTACAAAAGAAATTAATTCATTTTACAATCATATTTAAAGGATAAGAAAATGGAAAAAGTATCAGCAAGACTAGCTGCATTAGCCGAGTCACAAACTTTAGCGATGTCGCAAAAGAGTAAGGATTTAAAAAGTCAAGGCCATAGTGTTATCGACCTAAGTGTTGGTGAACCCGATTTTCAAACACCCGATTTTGTTAAAGCAGCAGCAAAGAAAGCGATTGATGATAATTTCTCGTTCTATACTCCAGTTCCAGGGTTTCGCGATTTGCTCGAAGCAATTTCAGCGAAGCTTAAAAGGGAAAACAACCTCGATTATGCTCCTGAGCAAATAGTTGTTTCGAACGGGGCAAAGCAGAGCTTAACAAATATCTTCTTATGTCTTCTCGATAAAGGCGATGAGGTTATTGTTCCTGCGCCATACTGGGTTAGCTACGTTGAATTGGTTAAACTAGCTGAGGGGAATAGCATTGTGATTGAAACAAGCATAAAGGATAACTTTAAGATCACTATTAAGCAGCTCGAAGATGCAATTACGCCCAGAACGAAGATGCTTATTCTATGCTCACCTTCAAATCCAACGGGTAGCATTTACACACACGATGAACTCGCTGCAATAGCGAGTGTGGTTGAGAAGCACCCAAATATATTTGTAATATCGGATGAGATTTACGAGCACATTAATTTTATTGGTAAGCACGAAAGTTTTGCTCAGTTCGAAAGTATTCGCGATAGGGTTATTATTATTAATGGCGTGTCGAAGGGCTATGCCATGACTGGTTGGCGCATCGGCTACTCAGCATCGGCAAAATGGATTGCTAAGGCTAGCATTAAGCTTCAGGGTCAAACTACCTCGGGAGCAAGTTCAATTGCTCAAAAAGCGGCCGCTGCTGCTATCAACTCCGATGGTTCTTACCCCGCACAAATGCGAATAGGTTTCGAAAAACGCAGAAACTTTATGGTTGATGCGCTTTCGAAGATTAATGGATTTAACATCAACGTACCGCAAGGTGCTTTTTATATCTTCCCCGAAATATCTTCGTTCTTTGGTAAAACAGATGGCAAAACTATCATAAAAGATTCTGACGATTTTGCAATGTATCTTCTTAACACAGCCTATGTTGCTTTAGTACCAGGCAGTGCTTTTGGGGCACCTGATTATATCCGTTTCTCCTATGCAGCATCCGATGCGCAGCTAAAAGATGCATGTGAGAGAATAGCAAAAGCAGTTGAGTTGTTGAAGTAGGGAAAGTGTTTTTTTGCGGTTTGTAACTTGATTTGGGATGATTGGAAAAATATCAAAGTTAAATAAGTGGTATTTTATTAGCGTAATTACTCTTGTAGTAGTTACGCTTTTAGTATTTGGATTGAAATACTACAATAGGATGTATCGTTCAAACGTTGAATTGGAAAAGGATAAATTCCTTTTTATTGCAACAGGTTCTGAATTTAATGTTGTGGTTGACAGTATTAAAAAAAATAATTTGGTTGTTGATATTAAATCGTTTACAAAAACAGCAAACTCCTTAGGCTATAGCAAAAAGGTAAAACCAGGTTGCTATAGAATAAAGTCAGGAATGAGCAATAGGGCTTTGGTCCGAATGCTAATTACTGCAACACAGTCGCCAGTAAAGGTTACCTTTAATAATATAAGAACCCCTGAGCAGCTTGCTGGGAAAATATCAAAACTGATTGAAGCAGATTCTCTATCGATTATCAGATTATTCAAAAATTCAGAAACTGCTGCAGGTTATGGTTTTGACGACAAAACCCTGGTATCGATGTTTATTCCCAATACCTACGAGTTCTATTGGAATACCGATGCAAAATCATTTTTTGATAGAATGAAAAAGGAGCACAACCAATTTTGGAGCAAGGAGAGGGATGAAAAAGCGAAGGTCCTTGGCTTAAAGCATGAAGAGATATCAACTCTAGCGTCTATTGTTGAGGAAGAATCGAATAAACGCGAAGAACGATCAAGAATTGCAGGTGTTTACATTAATCGGATTAAGAAACATATCCCGCTACAAGCGGATCCAACCATTAAGTTTGCCCTTGGCGATTTCAGCATTAAGCGAATATTAACGAAACACTTGGAGGTGAAATCGCCATATAACACGTATAAAAACCAAGGATTACCACCGGGGCCTATTTGCTGTCCATCGATATCATCAATTGACGCTGTGCTTAATTTTGAAAATCACCAATATCTTTATTTTTGCGCAAAGGATGACTTTTCGGGCTATCATGTTTTTGCAAAAACTTTAGCAGAGCACAACCGGAATGCGAATGCATACCAGAAAGCGTTGAATAAGGAGAGGATATTTAGGTAAGTTGACAAGTTAACAAGTTGATAAGCAGAACGGCTAAACAATATTTACCTCCATTTCAAGCTCAATACCAAATTGGTCAACGACTGATTTTTGAATCTGTTTGGCAAGGTTTAGTATTTCGCTTCCTGTAGCATTTCCATGGTTGACCAGTACAAGTGCTTGATCCTTGTGTACACCACAATTACCAACCTGTTTACCTTTCCAGCCGCACTGCTCAATTAGCCAACCTGCAGGAATTTTGACATGATTCTCTGTCGCAGGGAACGATGGAACCTTGTCGAATTTACCTTGAATGCTTTCAAAAACGGATGCTTTTACAACCGGGTTTTTAAAAAAACTTCCAGCATTGCCAAGTTCGACTGGATCGGGGAGTTTTCGTTTGCGAATATTGATAACTGCTTCGCGAACTGTTTTAATTGATTTTTCTCCTAATTTTTCAATCTCCTCGTCGAGATTTCCGTAATGGGTAATAAGGGTAGGGGTTTTTGATAATTTAAAATGAACATTAGTAATTATTATTCGATGCCTAAGCTCTCCCTTAAAAATGCTATAGCGGTAATCGAAAAGGCATTCAGCATTTGTAAATTCAGCCATTTTTTTTGTAATAATATTTAGCCCTTCAACCTTAACAATTGTATCTTTTGCTTCAACTCCATAAGCACCAATATTCTGAATTGGACTTGCGCCAACGTTACCGGGAATTAATGAAAGATTTTCGAGTCCTCCATACCCACGAGAAACGCACCATTCAACCAACGAGTCCCAGTTAACCCCTGCGCCAACGCGTATCGTTACACTTTGGGGTGCATCTTCAATTACTTCGATTCCTTGAACTGTGGGTTGGATAATAAGCCCCTCAAAATCCTTAGTAAATAGGATATTGCTTCCACCCCCTAAAATCAGAATGGGTAAATTATAGTACGATGCATAGTTGAGCGAAAATGAAATCTTATCGGCTTTGCTTGTTTCAACAAAATAATGGGAGCTAATATTTAAGCCAAATGTATTCCTATATTTTAGAGGAAAATCTTTCTTTATCTCAATCATCGGTGTTTTTTTACAAAGATAAGCAATGCTGAACAAATCGCCACTTTTAGGGTTTTATTTATATCTTAGCACTTCTTATTATTATATAATGGCACGCATTATACTATTTGCATCCACGGATTTGGTCTCAGATCAAAGAGTTCATCGTAGCTCTTTAACATTGCACCAAGAAGGACATGAGGTGTTAACCATTGGTAGAAGATTAGCCGATACTCCAAAGAATATCGAGAGGAATTACAGCGTGAAACTTTTTAAAATGTTTTTCAAAAAAGGTGTATTCTTTTATGCTTTCTTTAACCTTAGGGTATTCTTCTACTTACTTTTTCATAAATTCGATTTGGTATGTTCCAACGATTTAGATTCGCTTCTAGGGTGTCGTTTGGGTTGCTTTTTTAGAGGAAAACCTTTGGTTTATGATAGTCACGAGTATTATACCGAAGTTCCAGAGCTCATCGGTAGGCCAATTGCCAAAGGGATTTGGAAACTTATTGAGAGGTTGTGTATTAAAAGATTAAAATATTCAAGCACTGTTTCAGAGGGAATAGCCAATGAATACTTCAAGAAGTATGGAGTTAGAATGGATGTGATTAGAAATTTGCCATTCAGAAATGAGAATTTTGGGCATAAGAGCGTCCGGCCAACAATTATTTATCAAGGTGTTTTGAATGAAGGTAGAGGGTTAGAATTAGCGATTGAATTAATAAATAATTTGCCATGCTACTATTTAATGATTGTTGGTAGTGGGGACCTGGAAGTGAAACTTCGTAAAAGAGTGATTGAACTAAATATTGTGGATAGGGTAGAGTTTAGAGGGCGTTTGCCATATGATAAACTACATGCGTTGACCTCGAAGGCATGGTTAGGAATTTCGTTAGAGGAGGATTTAGGACTAAACTATAGGTATGCACTGCCCAATAAACTATTCGACTATATTCAAGCCCAAATCGCTGTTTTGGTTAGCGATTTACCCGAAATGTCGAAGGTTGTTGAAAAGTACGATATTGGTATTGTAGCAAAGACGAGAGAGCCTAAAGAACTTGCAGATGTAGTTTCGAATTTTTTTGAGAATAAAGTTAGTCGTGAAAAAACAATAAATAACATAAGTGTTGCCTATAATGAATTAGTTTGGGAGAATGAGAAACCCAAATTCTTAGAATTATATAAAAGAGCTTTAGCTAACTAATACTTATTGCTACTTGTAATCTCTGCCGTAAGTTTTCTTTTTTTCTCTCTTAGCTCTTCACTTGCTGCGTAACCAAGGGTTATAACCAGAATAACCCTTTTACTTTTTGGGATATTCAATACCTTTTTAATTGTTCGTTCGTTAAACCAGCCAAGTATACATGTTCCAAGTCCTTCGGCTGTTGCTTGAAGGCACATTTGAGCAGTTGTAATCCCAATATCAATAAGCGGAAGGTTTTTATCTTTCATAATACTGCCAAAGTTGGAGTTAAAGTTTGCAGGCTCTAATACAACAACGATGTGAACAGGAGCTTGTTTTGTAAAATGGTTAATGCCAATTATTTTGTTTGAAGTTGCATCGGCAACTTGATTTTTAAGTTCATGGTCATCAACAACAATAAACTTCCAGGGTTGAGCATTGCAAGCAGAAGGGGAAATACGACCTGCTTCGATTATTCTTTCAATCTTATCTTTTTCAACCATATCGGGTTTGTACCCCCGAACGCTCTGTCTATTATTTATTAACCACTGAAAGACCTCACTTTTACTGTTTGTAGTACTCATCTGCTATTTTTTTAAGAATAATTGATTCTACTGTTACAATTCCTTTCCCGTTTTGTGCCAGCATAATCATGCTTTTTGCAACATCTTGGGCATAAATTCCCTTATACTTCTTGATAGGGCCGACAAATATAAAGCTAAAAATCTTGAAGAACACTATTGCCATTTTTTCGCCAAGGCGAAACTCTTTTCGGTTACCAAGTAAAAGCGAGGGGCGAACAATGCCGCAGTATTCAAATTCTAATTGCTTTACTGATTCCTCCATTTTACCCTTTGTTTGAAGATAAAAATTGTTTGATGTTGGGTCGGCTCCAAGCGAACTTACAACAATTATGCGCTTTACGTTGGATTGTTTTGCTTGTTTCGCAATGTCAACCACAATTTTAAAATCGACCTTTAAGAATGCCTCCTTTGAACCTGCTTTCTTCATGGTTGTTCCCAAACAAACAAATACATCATCGGTGCCGATAGGTATTGTTAATGATTCGGAGTTAAGGTTAATATGCTCAACCTTATCAGAATGCAGTTCTGGTTTTCTGCGTGCAAACGAATATACTTTTTGGTAATCGTTATGCTGTGATAATAGTTGTATTAAATGGCTACCTATTAAACCTGTGGTTCCGAAAACGGCTGTTGTTCTCATAGTGGTTGGTTGTTTTATATATATAGAGACGTTATAAAGGTATTATTTTCGAATAATATTTCAAACTCTTTGAACATGAGAGATCTATATATCATAATTACTAAATTATCTATATTACAAAGAATCCCTCAATTGTAAATATTTCAAAAATAAACTGAATGAAAAAGGAAATAATTAGAATTATACTTGAATCAAGCTACTGATAATTCTATATTGAAAAAATAATACGTGACATTAAGTTGTTCATTCATAGCTATTCTATGAGAAATTAACATTTTTTTTTAATGTCCATATCTTTTTGTTTAAACTTATTGACTTGTATGCATAATTAGTTGAAATTGCAATCACTAACCTAACTTAAATATACCTATTATGAGAAAATTTTTTGCAATCCTTGTCGTGATTGGAATTGGGGGTTTCTTAATGAACTCTTGTCAGAAAAGCGATGTTCAACCTACAACAGATCAAAAACCAGTTGTGAGTAATGTGTTTCATGAATTAGGCTGTAATCTTTTACCTGCCGAAGAGTATGCAAAGATTCCTGTTGCAAAAGCTCCTCAAGTTGATATTAAAGCAACTGTTGTAGACTTGAATGTTCCACCAGTTGGTGATCAAGGTGGAGAAGGTTCTTGTGTTGCTTGGGGTACGACTTATGCCGCGCGTAGTATTAACTGGCAAGCAGGACATACTGCATCATGGAGTACAAGTGTTAATATTTTTAGCCCAGAGTATGTTTACAATCAAATTAAAGCTAAGAGATCATGTGGTTCAGGTTCTTATGTAACCAGAGGATTAGATCTTTTAAAATCACAAGGTGTTTGTACTTGGTCGTTAATGCCATACACAGATGTTAGCTGTACAACCATGCCGACAACTGCTCAAAAAACAGCTGCAGCTACTTATAAAATTGCTAGCTATAGCACTGTTGCTCGTACAACCGATGCAATAAAGGGTTTTCTTGCGGCTGGTAAACCTGTTATAGTAGCAGGTTCTGTAAATAATGCTTTTATGTATTTAGCTAACGGTGCAGTTCTATCAACCTTCACAGGATCTTCATTAGGCGGACATTGCTACTGCGTTGTTGGTTATGATGACACCAAAGGCGCTTTCAAGTTCATGAACTCATGGGGACCAACCTGGGCAAGCTCAGGTTTTGGCTGGATTAAATATGGTTATGAATCAACTTGGTGGTCAGAAGCTTATGTAATTAACTAAGTTTTTTTTAAAAGCAGAAAGCCCTTCTTAAACAAGAAGGGCTTTTTTATTTAAAATTTAACGTAAATAGAAAATATTGATTTTTTAACACTACTGTCCGACAAAAATAATTATGTCCCTACGGGACATGTGGCAAAAAACTAACTCTTTATCTATCAGTATTATGTCCCTACGGGATAGTCCCGTTAGGGACTCAATATTGGTAGAATATAAAGTAACCCCTAGTTTTTTAAGTCCCGATAGGGACGCAATAGAATTAAGGGTTTTAGTAACTCTAAAAAGATTTTATCGGACACTAGTGATTTTTTAATTTGAATTATATAATTTATCTATATTAATATAATTCATTAATAATTTATATGTGTTTAAATGCCTATGTATACAGATAATAATAAAAAATGTCATATTAAAATATATAATATATTAAATATGTATTGACTTATAATATAAATTAGTTGAACTTGCCATCACTTAACTAACCTAATTTATATTTATTATGAAGAAAATTTTTGCTATCCTGCTTATCGTAGGAGTTGGAGGTTTCTTAATGAACTCCTGTCAGAAAACTGATGTTAAACCTACAACAGATCAAACACCCGTTGTAAGTAATGTGTTTCATGAATTGGGCTGTAATCTTTTGCCAGCCGAAGAATACGCTAAAATTCCAGTTGCTAAAGATCTTTCATTTGATGTAAAAGCAACATCTGTGAACTTGGTTGTACCACCAGTTGGTAATCAGGGTGGTGAAGGTTCATGCGTGGCTTGGGGCACAACTTATGCTGCACGAAGCATTATGTGGCATAAAACACATGTTGCTTCTTATAGCACAAGTGTTAATATTTTTAGCCCAGAGTACGTTTACAATCAGATAAAAGCGAGTAGCTCATGCGCATCTGGATCTTATGTAACAACTGGCTTGAATCTATTGTATAATCAAGGTGTTTGTAGATGGTCATTAATGCCATATACTGATGTTAGCTGCTCAACAATGCCTAATACAACTCAAAAGAATGATGCCAGAATCTATTGGATAAATGGCTATAACACTGTTTCTCGTACAACTTCTGCGATAAAAGCTCAATTAGCTGCTGGAAATCCAGTTATAGTAGCAGGTTCTGTAAATAATGCTTTTATGTATTTGGCAAATGGTGTAGTGCTATCAACCTTCTCTGGATCGTCACTGGGTGGACATTGTTATTGTGTTGTAGGTTATGATGACACCAAAGGTGCTTTCAAGTTCATGAACTCATGGGGAACCACTTGGGCAAGTTCAGGTTTTGGCTGGATTAAGTATGGTTATGAATCTGCTTGGTGGTCAGAAGCTTATGTATTAGTTAACTAGTATCCTAAATCTCTAATATGTGAAAAGCCCTCTAACTTTTTAGAGGGCTTTCTTTTTTAAAAGCGACAAGCTATTTTTTAGTATCCAAAAATTGTTTCAATACTTAGCTTAGTAACAGGTCCGTAAAGCTGTTCAAGTTTTGTGAAATCTAAATCAGATTCCTTACCAAGGATAACGTAGGTTTTAGGCTTACCCTTAATGTATTGCTCCTGAAATTTCTTAACATCGGCAAGGGTTATGGATGGAATTTTTTGAAAGAAATCTTTTCTGATATCTGATTTCCTACCCATTTTCAAGGCATCAAGATAATTCCATATCAAATTCATTTTAGTAATCCTTTCTGTGCGAATATCTGTAATCAACGACTCTTTGCCAAGGTTAAAGGCTGATTCAGATTCGGGCATTTGATCGAAAAGTTCGTTAAACGCGTTGAATGCATCGGTAATCTTATCGTTTTGGGTAGCAATAAAGCTTGTATTCATGAACGGTTTGTTAATATCATCCGGTACATTGAAAGTGGAGCGAGCTGTATAGGCTAATCCACGCTTCTCGCGTAATTCCTGAAATACGATGGCATTCATTCCTCCTCCAAAGTAGCCATTATATGCGCTAATCAATGGAAGAAGCTCTTGATTGTATTGAATACTTTTTGCAACTGTTTGCAGGTACGACTGTTTTGCTTCGTAATGAGCAAAAACTACTCTATTGCTATTTGTTTCGAGTTCCGTAAACTTCTTTTCTATAGGGTTTGAATTAAATGATTTGGGTAGTTTATGGTACTGCGAAAGTATTTTCTTAAGCCCATCGGATTTAAGAGGTCCGTAATAAACAATTTTGTGAACATATCCTGATAAACCTTTAATCTTGTTGGTTAATTCCTCAGGGCTTAGGCTCTTTAACTGATCGTTGGATACGATATTTGTAAATGTTGAGTTTTGACCAAATGTAGCGTAGCTTACCAATCCATCGAACACTGATCGTTGTACGAGTTTACTATCATTTCTTGACTTAATAATGTTTGCTATAAAACCATCTAAAATCGCTTTATCAGGTTTGCAATCGGTAAGTAAACTCTCCACTAAAGCAATCGCTTTTTCTGCATTATCGCTTAAGCCAGAAACTGAAATAGAAATCTCATCAGCGCTAACAAAAACGTTGAATGAGCAAGCAAGTTTGTAGAATTCTTGTCCAACCTCATCGGGTGTGAGATTTGATGTTCCAAGCAGTTGCAAGTACTGAGCGGCTAAACCTAATGAAGGATCGCTGTTATTTCCGAATGGAAAGTAGTAAACAAGGTTAAACGTTTTATTCTCCGTATTCTCTTTACTTAAAATTTCGATTCCCTTTGTAAATGGTTTTTTCTGGATATCCTTTTCATAGTCAATAAAAACGGGTTCAATCGGAATTACCTTATTCGCTTTTATGCTTACTAAGAAATCGGATTCAGCGTTTCGATTTATTTGAATTGGAGTAATTGAAGGTTTTTGAACCTTTGCAATATCCTCTGGTTTTCCTTTACGTTTATAAACAACAACATAGTTGTTAGATAGGTTTTGCTTTGCAAATGAGATTAAATCCTCTTTTTTAATCTTTTCGAGCTTTGAAACGTATGAAATTGCATCTTTCCAATCAATTCGGTTCAAGTAGCTATTATACATTGTTCTGGTACGACCACCGTTAGATTCGTACATGCTCATTTCGCGTAGTTTCATATTATTAATGGCAGCCTCAAGCATCCAATCGGGGAATTGACCATTTTTCAGAAGTTCAATCTGATCGAGCAGTAGTTTTTTAACCTCATCGAGGGTTTGCCCATTTTTACTGCGCCCGCTTAGGTTAAGCATTGAGTAGTCAGCCATTTTTTGATTACTTGCCCGTGAGCCAAGGGTTAGCTGTTTTTTATTGATGTTCAGATCAATCAATCCGGCTTTTCCATTCGAAAGTATCATAGCAATCATATCTACCATAATAGCCTCATTGGAATTTGCGCCAGCAAAACGGTAGGCAATATTTATGTTCTCAGCTTCAAGACCAACAACTTCGAATTCTTTAGGAGAAGTAATAGGTTGCTCCGGTTCAAACTTTAATGTAGGTACTTCAGCGGGTTTAAGTTTGCTAAAATATTTATCTATAGTTTTTATTGCAGCATCAGGATCAAAATCACCCGACATTACAATAGCCATGTTGTTAGGAACATAGTATTTACCATAAAACTCTCGGATGTTCTTCATCGAAGGGTTTTTAAGGTGTTCTGCTTCTCCTAAGGTAGTTTGTTGTCCGTATGGATGGTTTGGGAATAGACCTTTCATCATCATTTCACCAGCTTTTCGGCTATCGTTGGTTAGTGACATATTCTTTTCCTCATATACCGTCTCCAATTCAGTGTGGAATAGTCGAAGTATAGGATTGGCAAATCTGTTGGCTTCAATTATTGACCAATTTTCCAGCTCATTACTTGGTATGTTCTCCATGTAAACGGTGTAATCGTTCGATGTTCCAGCGTTTGTACCCTGCGAACCAATTGCAGTCATCAGCTTATCATACTCATTTGGAATAGCAAATTTTGATGCTTCGAACGAAGTACTATCAATGGTGTGGTAAATAGCTTTTCGTTTATCAGGGTTGGTTTCAGATCTATAAACTTCAAAAAGCGATTCAATTTTCTGAATTATTGGCTCTTCTTTGGCCCAATCTAAGGAGCCAAATTGGGGAGTACCCTTAAACATCATATGCTCAAAGTAGTGAGCAAGACCAGTGGTTTCTTTAGGGTCGTTTTTACTTCCAACTCGAACTGCAATAAAAGTTTGAATGCGAGGTTCCTCTTTATAAACTGAAAGATATACCTTTAGCCCATTGCTTAGTGTATAAATTCTAGCATTTAGAGGATCGCCTGGAATAGATTCGTATTTGTATTCCTGTGCTTTTGTAATAATGATGAACAGCAGTAAAATTAAGGATATTAGAATCCTTTTAAGGTTAAGTTTTTGCATAAATCTTATTTTTTTAGGGTTTTATATTCAGCTAGACAAGTTAACTATAAATAGTTTAAACTAATTGTTAGTAGAGAGTCAAAGTGTAAGATTGTTAATGTGTAATATACTTGCAGCTTGATAAGCGATTTATTATTATGATATTAGTGAAAGAATAAAAAAGGTCTTTTTCTATATTTAAGGTTATTCTAAAGGTTGCAGTTTTAGTAAAAAAAGGTTAAGTTTAACCGATAAATTCACCCGTGATATGAAAATCAAATTAAAGATTAGGCAAAAAATCCTCCTTTATATCCTTTCTGCTTCTGCATTATTGTATGTTGTAGCCATTGGATATATAGTTGTTGATTCTCGTAAGAATTTACTTGTTGAATCTTTGAATAATTCTAAGTTATCTACCAAACTAGCAGCCAGTGAAGTGAAGCTGTTTTTTGAAAAGGATCTTTCACTAGTCCGAACTCTTTCAAATGCTTTTACAATATATAATACTATGCCACCCGAAAAATGGCAAAAGTTATGGGTTGATATGTACTTGCCTGTATTTAAAGCAAATCCACATATTTATTCTTTGTGGGATAGCTGGGAATTTAAAGGATATGTACCCGGTTACGATAAGGATTTTGGTAGAGTTGCACATACGGTTAATCGATCTGGAAATGAGATTACGTGGAATAGAGAAACCAGAAGTTTGACAGGCGATCCGGTTCTTTATGGAGGTATGAAAAAGAATGCTGTTGAACAGCTTTGGGAACCATATTACGATAATTTTATTTTTGGTAATATGGAAAGACGATTACTTACTACCATTGGTTCGCCAGTAATGGTAAATGGTAAATTTGTAGGTATGGTAGGGGTTGATGTTGTATTAACCACTTTACAGGAGAATATCGTTAAAATAAAACCATTCGAGGGGAGTGTTGCATTCTTAGTATCAAATAAATCGGTAATTGCTGCACATGCAAATAAGGATTATATTTTTATGAACCTTGCAGATATTTATAAGAAAGACTTTAAAAACGAGAGGCTTGGTGAACGAGTTCTAAAAGGAGAAGAGTTTTCCTATTATCACACTGATTCATTGGGTAATAAGTTTTATGTATGCTATTCTCCAGTTCAGGTTAGCAATATTTCTACTCCCTACTCATTGGCTATTTCAACACCTGTTAAAGTTTTAACTCAAAAGGCCGATCGTTCATTGTACATATCAATCTTTGTTGGATTGGTTGGGTTGCTATTAATTATTCTTGTGCTAATTTTTGTTTCAGATAATTTAACTCGACCAATTAGGAAAATTACATCTAGTTTAAACAGGCTAGCAAATGGAGAAATTTCGGACGATTTGAAAATTGAATTAAGCACTGGCGATGAAATCGAAGAGATGTCACGAGCACTGAATATCTCGGTGGAAGGCTTAAATAATAAATCGCTTTCGGCGATAAGTATTGGTAAGGGTGAATACGATTCGGAGATTGCTTTGCTTAGTGATAAGGATATGCTTGGCAAATCGTTGATTGATATGCGCGATAGCCTCAAAAAAGTATTTCTTGAAGAAGAGAAACGAAAAATCGATGATCAAAAACGCACTTGGGCGAACGAAGGGTTGGCAAAGTTTGCTGAAATTTTACGCCAAAACAATAACGATTTTCAACTACTTTGCGATGGCGTAATTAAGAATTTGGTTAAGTATATTGATGCGAATCAGGGTGGGATTTTCCTTTGGAATGAGGAGGAAAAGAATGATCAGTTCTTCGAGTTGGTTTCAACCTTTGCATGGGACAGAAAGAAATATGTAACCAAACGACTTGAGAAGGGCGAGGGCTTGGTGGGTGCATGCGCCTTGGAGAAGGAAACAGTATTTATTACCGATGTACCCGAAGACTATGTAGCAATTACATCAGGATTGGGTAGCGCAAATCCGCGATGCGTAATATTAGTGCCACTAAAACATGAGAATACTGTTTTGGGAGTAATTGAAATGGCGTCCTTTAAAGTAATTGAGAAGTATCAAATAGAATTCTTCGAGAAAGTTGCCGAAAGCATTGCCTCAACCATACTTGCAGTCAGGATTAATGCGCGCACAAAAGCGTTACTAGAGCAATCGCAGCAGCAAGCGGAGGAGATGTCTGCTCAGGAAGAGGAGATGCGCCAGAATATGGAGGAACTCCAAGCCACTCAGGAGGAAGCAGCTCGTAAAACAGGGGAGATTGAAGGTCTTTTAACATCTCTAAATGCAGCATCGTATATTGTTGAATATGATTTGAGCGGGACAATCATTAATGTTAATGATGCATACTTACACCGCTTAGGCATCAATAGACAACAAATAATTGGTACACACCACGCTGGTAGTATCGAAATGACTGATAAGCAGAAAAAGGAGTACGGTAAATTCTGGGACGATTTAAGAGGAGGAATGAGTAAAAAGGTAAAGTCGAAGATTAATTGGGATAACAGAATTGTTTCATTTATCGAAACGTACTACCCTGTTGCCGATGGTGATGGTAATATATACAAAGTGATGAAGCTGTCCAATGAACTCGATGATTTTAAAGACTAAATAGACACCAAAAAAAGCACTTTTTTTCAAGTGCTTTTTTTTATTCTTATATTCAACAAATTTAATAATGAACCATTTATTGTAATTGATTTAGGAAAATCGACTTTTAATAATATTCATTTTGTTAGTTTTTTTCCGTTAAGACGAGTATTTTTGAAGCAAATGCGAACCGAAGAAGCATTTTATACGTATCGTAATTGTATTTATAATTCTTTTGAACATGAAAATTAGACTTAAGATCAGGCAAAAGATTTTACTTTATATCCTAACCGTTTCTGCTTTCCTATATGTTGTTGCAATTGGGTATATTGTGATGAGTTCCCGAAAAGTAATCTCTCGGGATGCAATCATAAAAGCACAATATTCCTCAAGAGTTTCGGCCGATCAGGTTGAAAAAATATTCGAACGAGAATTAGCACTAGTTAGAACTCTCTCTCAGGCTCTAATAGTGTATGAAGATATGCCTCAAGAGCAGTGGCAGAAACTTTTTTTAGCAATGTATCTACCCGTTCTTAAAGAAAATCCACAGGTATTTGCGCTTTGGGATAGCCGAGAATATAGTAGCTATGTACCTGGGTATGCCAAGGATTATGGTAGATTCTCAATATCTACTTATCGCGAGAATGGTCAACTTTTACATCTGTATGAAGAAAAAAGTTTAACCGGAGATCCAAATATTTATGGTGGTTTTAAGAGAAAAGGGGTAGAAGCAATTTGGGAACCATATATTGATCAGGCAACTTCAACGAAAGGAATTAAACTCTTGGTAACCTTTGGAGCACCCATAAATATCAATGGAAAATTTGCCGGAATAATAGGTACCGATGTTGGTCTCGAGAGTTTGCAAGATATAGTGTTAAAGATTAAACCTGTTGCCGGGAGCTTCGCATTTATTGTTTCTAATACTGGAATTATTGCTGGTCACCCAAATAAGGAGTTACTCTTTAAAAATATAAAGGATCTTTTCCCTAATACTATCGAAAAAGAAAAAATTCTTGAAAAGGTTCAAAAAGGAACAGCGTTTTATTTTATTCAAACTGATGAAAGTGGGAATAAACAGCTAATATGCTTTGCACCCATTACAGCAGGTAAAATGGTTACTCCTTGGGCATTGGTGCTTTCTACACCAATGTCGGTTATTACTCAAGAAGCGAATCGAACGCTATACGTTTCACTAGGGGTTGGATTGGTTGGTTTGTTGATCATAATTCTGGTATTGATTTTTGTATCCGATAATTTAACAAAACCTATTCGTCGGATAACAACCAGTTTGAAGAGATTAGCAAACGGCGAAATTTCCGATGATTTGATATTAGATATTAATACAGGCGATGAGATTGAGGAGATGTCGAGAGCCCTGAATATTTCAGTTGAAGGTTTAAGCAATAAGGCTAATGCATCAACCAATATTGGTAAAGGAAACTACGAATCGGAGATTAATCTGCTTAGTGAAAAAGATATGCTTGGTCAGTCGCTAATTAATATGAGGGATAACCTTAAAAATGCGAAGATTGACGAAGAAAAACGTAAATCAGAGGATCAGAAAAACACTTGGGCTAGTGAAGGTTTTGCAAAGTTTGGTGATATTTTACGTCAGAATAACGATTTGCAAGAATTAAGTGATAATATCATAATGTTTATTGTAAAATATGTTGGTGCAAATCAGGGTGGAATATTCCTCTGGAACGAGGAGGATAAGAATGATCAATACTTCGAATTAGTGTCAACCTACGCTTGGGATAGAAAGAAATATATTACAAAACGAATTGAGAAAGGTGAAGGTCTTGTTGGTGCATGTGCAATGGAAAAGGAAACCATCTTTTTAAGCGTGGTTCCTAAAGATTATGTTGAAATTACATCGGGCCTAGGAGGTTCAAACCCTCGTTGTGTTATACTCGTTCCGCTTAAGTATGAAAATCAGGTTCTGGGCGTAGTTGAAATGGCTTCGTTTAATTTAATTGAGAAGTATCAAATCGATTTTCTTGAAAAAATTGGGGAGAATATTGCTGCCACAATATCATCTGTTAGAATTAATGCCCGAACAAAGCAATTGCTTGAGCAATCGCAGCAACAATCAGAGGAAATGGCGGCTCAAGAAGAGGAGATGCGACAAAATATGGAAGAATTGCAAGCTACACAAGAGGAAGCTGCTCGTAAATCGGGTGAAATTGAAGGATTACTCGCTTCGCTTAATGCTGCCTCATATATGCTTGAATACGATCTTAACGGTACAATTACTAATGTCAACGATGCTTTCATTAAAAAATTAGGAATATCTCGTCATGAAATTCTGGGCAAACATCATTCGGATAATATCGAAATGAACGAGCAACAGAAAAAGGAGTACGCAAAGTTTTGGGCGGATCTACGTTCTGGTCTGAACAAAAAGGTTAAATCGAAAATTTTTTGGGATGGTAGAGTAACAACTTTTATCGAAACCTATTTCCCTGTAACTAATAGTGATGGGATAATTACAAAAATCATGAAGATGGCTCACGAATTAGAAGATTTTAAGGAGTGATAAAACAAAAAAAGATAAACACAAAGGCACAGAGAAAATTATAAAAAGTCGCATGTTAGATTTTATAAAAACCCCATCAGAATCTTAAATCCTGATGGGGTTTTCATCATCTTAGGCAATTTGAGGAATCAGAAATTATAAATCTGTGTCTCTGCGTCTCTGTGTCTAGCGTTTTTACCTTACATTCTATAATCCAATCAGAACTTTATCCAACGAATTTCCCTCATAGAGCATTGTTTCAGGGTTTTCAATCATCTGCTTTACCTTTACAAGGAATCCTACCGAATCTTTACCATCAATAATGCGATGATCGTAGCTTAATGCAACATACATTATTGGTCTGATTTCAACCTTGCCATTAATAGCAACCGGGCGGTCAACAATATTGTGCAAGCCAAGTATTCCTGATTGTGGGGCGTTCAAAATCGGTGTCGATAGCATCGAACCAAAAATACCACCATTGGTAATGGTAAATGTTCCTCCAGTTAGCTCATCCATGTTAATTCTTCCAGCACGACCTTTAGTGGCTAGCTCTGCAATTCCCTTCTCAATTTCTGCAATGGTTAGTGTTTCTGCATTTCTTAGAACAGGTACCATTAATCCTTTAGGAGTTTGCACAGCAACGCCAATATCTACAAAATTTGGAGTAATTATCTCTTCCTTATCGATATATGAATTGATTATGGGATGCTGTTTTAATGCTTCAACGACTGCCTTGGTGAAGAACGACATCAACCCGAGTTTAACACCGAATTTTTCCTGAAAAGTTTGTTGATAGGTTTTTCGTATCTCCATAACACGGCTCATATCTACCTCGTTAAAGGTGGTGAGCATAGCCGTTTGGTTCTTTGCTGATACCAATCGTTCACTCAATTTCTTGCGAAGCTGCGACATTTTAGTTCTCTCTTCGGTTCTTTCACCTGTTGTTTGAGATGCGATATTTCTTGTGCTGCCCTTAACCAAATCAACCTCATGGGTTGATATGCGTTTTAATCCATTGATAATATCATCAACTGAAAGGTTTTCCTCCTCCATTTTGGCCGATGCTAATGGCGTAATCTTGATTCCTTTATCCGATTCAGATTTCTTTTCAACTATTATAGGTTCATCAACCTTTTGTTTTACCTCAACAGGTTTAGGTTTTACTTCTTGTTGAATCTCTTTTTTAGGTGCAACATTCTTTGGCTTACTTGCTGATGTATCGATGGTACAAGCAATTTCATTCACCTTAATTGTGGTTCCTCCCGATATTTTAATTGAAAGGATTCCGCTTTCAGATGCAATAAGTAGGAGAGTTGCTTTCTCTGATTCAACCTCAGCAATTTCTTGGTCTTTCTCCACCCAAGAGTTATTCTCCACTAGCCATCGCGCTAGCTCAACTTCTGATATTGATTCCCCTGGGCTTGGTATGCGTATCTCGATAATCATATGCTCTTTGTAAGTTCTTGTTTGTAATTCGGTTTTATATTTGTTCTAAGTATGAAGTGTCTAAAGTGCCTAGAGTACTTCAAGTGCCTAGAGTTAAAAATAAATGTATTAAGCAATACTTTAGGCACTCCAAGTACTTTAGCTCACTCTAAGTATTTTTTCTATTCCAAATACTCATGCTCTGGTTTTCTAGTAAATTTCCTAGAGCCAACCATACACTGCAATCCGCAGTATACGTTTTTGAGTTCACAATCGCATTTACGGAATACTTTACCAATAATCTCCTCTTGTTCAATGGCATGGATTTTACTTAACCCAACAGCAGGACTTCCGCTAGCAGCACGACAAACAGGCTCAAGTTTTACCTCGTTAATTTGGTCGCGGATAAAGTTCAAAGCCCCCATATTTTGAGGTTCTTCTTGTACCCAAAGCCATTTTATTGTATTCTGATATTTTGCAATTATGTCGAGCACCTGTTTTTTGGGGAATGGGTAAAGCTGCTCAATTCTAACCAAGGCAATATCTTTTGCTTTGTACTCCTCCTTCTGCTTTAGCAAATCGTAGTAGATTTTTCCCGTACAGAAAACAACACGTTTTACCTCCATTACATCTACATCACTATCATCAATTACCTCTTTAAAGCCGCCATTGGTTAACTCGTTTAGGTTTGAAACGCACTTTGGGTGTCGAAGTAAACTTTTAGGGGTAAACTCGATGAGAGGTACTCTAAAATCACGTTTCTGCTGACGGCGCAATAAATGGAATAGATTTGCAGGGGTGGAGCAGTTGGTTATCTGCATATTGTTATGAGCCGCAAGGGTTAGGAAACGCTCAATTCTTGCGCTTGAATGTTCAGGACCTTGTCCTTCGAAACCATGAGGAAGTAGCAGAACTAAGCCTGAGCGTAATCCCCATTTATCCTCAGCGGAGCTGATATATTGGTCGATAATAACCTGCGCTACATTGAAAAAATCGCCAAATTGAGCTTCCCAAATGGTTAATCCTTTTGGAAGGGTAATTGAGTAACCATACTCAAAACCCATAACCCCATATTCTGAAAGCAAACTGTTGTAAACATTGAATGGCGCTTGATCCGTGGATATATTCTTTAGTGGGTAATACTTTTCATCCGAGTTCTCAACATTGTAAGTTGAGTGACGGTGTGAAAATGTTCCACGCTCGGAGTCCTGACCGCTAAGTCGAACCGGATAACCTTCGGTAAGAAGTGATCCGTATGCTAGAAGTTCTGCCATAGCCCAATCAACCCGATTGTTAGTGACCATTTCAGCCCTATCCTCAACTAATTTAATTAGCTTTTTAAAGAACGGCTTATCCGATGGAAGCGTATTAATTCGTTTTGCAATTTCAATCAATTTGTCCAATTTCACACCTGTTTCAGGTGACTGAAGAAAATCCTCGGATTTAGAATACCTTAAACCTTCCCACGATTCAGCCATAAATCGTTGAACCTTTACCCCTTTTTTTGTTTTAGCATCTTGAAGTTTACTATCAAGCAAATCTTCAAACTGTTTCTCCAATTGTGAAACCTCATCTATTGTCATTATCCCTTGCTCTATGAGCATTTTAGAATATATATCACGAACATTGGGATGGTTTGCAATTATTTCGTAGAGAGTTGGCTGAGTAAAACGGGGTTCATCACCCTCATTATGTCCGTATCTGCGGTAGCAGAGCAGGTCGATAAATACATCAGTATGGAACTTTTGACGGTATTCTACTGCAATTTTAATGGTATGAATCAATGCTTCGGGGTCATCGCCGTTAACATGGAAAACAGGCGAAAGGGTTACCTTTCCAATATCTGTGGAGTATGTACTACTACGCGCATCGAGGTAGTTGGTGGTAAATCCAACCTGATTATTGATTACAATATGAATTGTTCCTCCCGTTTTATAACCTGCGAGCTGTGACATTTGCAGCGTTTCGTAAACAACTCCCTGTGCTGCGATAGCGGCATCGCCATGGATTACAATGGGTGCTAGCTTATCGAAGTTGCTACTGTAGGCACTTTCAATCCTTGCTCGGGCAATTCCTTGCACTACAGGTGCAACGGTTTCGAGGTGCGATGGATTAGGAACAAGGCTTATCTTAACGTCATGTCCATTATCGGTATGAATTGTATTATTAAAGCTTAGATGATACTTAACATCGCCAAGCGCAACATCCGATTCCTCATACTTCTCGCCGATAAATTCGCCAAAAATATCCTCGTAGGGTTTACCCATGATATTCGATAGCACATTTAGTCTACCCCGATGAGCCATTCCAACAACAAATTCTTCAATACCAAGCATAGCTCCATGCTCAATTACTGAATCGAGCGCAGGTACCAGCGATTCAGCACCCTCAAGCGAGAATCGTTTTTGACCAACAAACTTTTTATGAATAAACTGTTCGAATCCAACGGCAAGTTTGAGGTGATGCAGAATATGCTTTCTCTGATCATTTGAGAAATTGGTTTTGTTTCGGGTGCTTTCAATCTTTTCCTCGAACCATTTCACAACCTCTGGATTTCGGATATACATAAACTCAACACCGATGCTATGACAGTATGTTTCTTCGAGGAAATCAATAATTCCCTTTAAAGTCGAAGGAACAATGCCAACGCTTTTACCTGCTTGAAAAACGGTATTGAGATCTGATTCTGTCAGCCCAAAGTTCTCAATAGCAAGATTTGGCGAGTATTTTCTGCGAGTACGAACAGGATTTGTCTTTGTAAACAGGTGACCACTTTTTCGGTATCCCTCAATGAGTTTTAATACTTTAAACTCGGTATCTAAAAGCTCTGAGCCTGTATTGCTATAACTTGCTCGTGCAAGTTCAAACCCTTCGAAAAAGCGTTGCCATTCGTTTGATACCGAATCGGGATTAGTTTGCCAATCCTTAAACATTGCCTCAAGGGCTTGTGGGTCTATATTACTTATATACTTGTTCATTTATTTCAGTTGTCAGTTGATTTTGAACTTTGAATATTGATTTTTGTCTTTGGCTCGTTCATGTACTCAAACAACTTTTTTAATGAAATGTTGAACAAATTAGTCTATTAAAATCAATTTTCATCATTTATTGAGGCTTTCGAATGTCATTAGATTAAATAAATAAAAAAACCTTAAAGGACATTCCTTTAAGGTTCTGTTAGTAAACTTAAAAATATTTATTATATCATGCTACTCATCCGCCAACCCGTCAAACAGCGCCAATCCACCCATTGAGGTTTCGCGGTAAAGGCTTGGAATATCTTTTCCGGTTTGTTTCATGGTTTCAACCACTTTGTCGAAGCTGATACGATGTCTTCCATCCGAGAGGATAGCAAAAACGTGATGGTTCAAGGCTCTTCCAGCGGCAAAAGCATTACGCTCAATACAAGGAATTTGAACTAGTCCTGCTACGGGGTCGCAGGTTAGGCCAAGATGATGCTCAAGTCCCATTTCTGCTGAGTACTCAATTTGGAAAATTGTTCCACCGAATAGTTGGGTGGTTGCCGCCGAAGCCATTGCACAAGCTACACCAATCTCAGCTTGACAGCCACATTCCGCACCAGAAATAGATGCATTCTTCTTAACAATATTTCCAATAAGCCCTGCAGTTGCTAATGCTTTTAGAATTTTTGATTCTGAGAAATTATGCTCAGTATTTTGGTAGTAAAGAACTGCAGGGAGTGCGCCGCAAGAACCGCAGGTTGGAGCAGTTACTATTTTACCCCCTGATGCATTCTCTTCGCTTACGGCCAAGGCATAAGAAAATAAAAGTGCTCTTTTACGAAGTGTTCCAGTTAAACTTGATGCTCTAACATGATAGCTAGAGGCTTTTCTTGGAAGGTTTAGAATCCCTGGCATAACCCCTTCGTTTTCAAGTCCACGATGAATGGACTCTTTCATCACCTTCCAAACCTCATTCAGATAATCCATTATATCCTTGTCCTCGTACTCCTGAACAAACTCCCAGTATGAACGACCATTCTTATTGCACCACTTAATAATATCGTTTAAATTTGAAAAAGGATAAACCTCAACGCTTTCGGTTTGAGTATTATCATCAACAACAGCACCACCGCCAACGCTATAGGCTGTCCAGTCTCCAAGAAGATTTGATTTCTCATCAAAGGCTTCAAACTTAATCCCATTTGGGTGACGTGGCAAAACGATTTCAGGTTTCCAAATAATCTGTAGTTTTCGATCGTTAAAAACTTCTTTAATTGCATTATCTGTTAAATGCCCTTTGCCTGTGGCAGCAAGGCTTCCATAAAGAGTAACAATATAGCTTGATGCATTGCTGAATCGTTTTAAAAAGGTTTCCGCTGCTGTTCTTGGTCCCATGGTGTGACTGCTCGATGGGCCATACCCAATCCGGTAAATATTACGAATGCTTTCCATCATATTTTTTTTATTGAGTTCCGAACTCTTAAAGAGATCGGAACTCTCAATAAAGTTCAGGCAAAATTAGCGTTTAGTTTTCATTATTAACCGACTAAAATTCTATTTCGTCCCTATGGGACTTTATTAGAACTGTATATAGCTTTTTACCAATATTTTGTCCCTAACGGGACAGTCCCAGAGGGACGATATATCGGTAGTATAAAAAGTGACCCCCTGTT
>JANYLA010000103.1 GCA_025361485.1 Bacteroidales bacterium | reverse complement strand
GGCCTTAGAATTAGAACGGGGAATTACAATCATAAAGGATTTGGGTTACTTCCACGTGCTCTGGTTTGGGGTGTATTAGGATTAACCATTAAACTTGCTTTTGTCGTTTTTGCAGTGGGTACGCCTGCATTCCTTTCTTACTTAGGGCTAAAAGAAGCCGCAATTGTAATGCAACCACAATCGGCATTTAGCTTATTGAAACTTCTTGTAGCTTTCTCAATAAGCGCTACAATGAATATTATCTATGCGCCTTTAATGATGACTTTCCATAAAATTACCGATACGCATATTATCAATAATGGTGGAACCATTGCTGGACTATTTAGACCTATCAAATTTGGCGAGATATTCACCAATCTTAATTGGAAAGTTCAGTGGAACTTTGTGTTCAAAAAAACAATTCCATTCTTTTGGATACCTGCACATACTATAACATTTCTTTTGCCTGCTGAGTTTCAAGTGCTTTTCGCTGCTGTTCTTGGAATAGTTCTTGGTGTATTACTTGCCATAGCGAGCCAGGATGGGCGGAATAGAACAAGGCTCTAAATACATTCGGTTTTGGCCTATTGTTAAGTAGTTTCTTAATATTATTCCACCCCGTCGGAACGGAACAATCGATATGATTATACCGTGTATCACTATTTTCCACCGCCGAGGGAACTGGTTAGTGGATTAGCTACATCTCATTTTGAATTCCAATGCTAATTTTATAATTTTAAACACTTTAATCATAAAATGTGGCAATCATGAGAACCCTATCACTCCTTGTTTTGGCAGTGCTAATTACCACCAACCTCTTCGCTCAAGAGCGAGGCTTTGTATTAAAACGTAGAATTGCGAAGGATTACGTTGCCCTGATAATTGGCAACAGCAGCTACGCCGATGCCCCGCTCACCAACCCGGTGAATGATGCCACCGATGTGGCCAAAACCTTCTCCGATATGGGTTTTATCGTAGATAAGGTGCTTGATGCCGACAAGGAAACGATGGCGCAGGCCATTGCACGTTTCTCCCAAAAGCTATATACAGCAAAAGCCGCCGTGTTCTACTATGCCGGGCATGGCGTGCAGGTGAACGGCGAGAACTACCTGATACCCATTGGCAAAACACCCGATACGCAGATTAGCGATGAATCGCAGGTTCCGTACCGGGCCATTAACGCAGGCGAGGTGCTATCGGCCATGGAGCAGGCCAAGGTGAACTTTGCGCTGGTGGTGCTCGATGCCTGCCGCAACAACCCGTTTAAGGGCAGTGGCAGTGGCCGAGTGCCTGGATTGGCCTCCATAAATGCCCCTGTTGGCAGCCTGGTGATGTACGCCACCAAAGCCGGATCAACCGCCTCCGATGGGCTGAGCAAGCGCAACAGCCCATTCACTACGGCATTCTTAAAGCATATTGTAACTCCCGGTTTAGATGTAAACCTATTACCCTCCAAGATAACCCAAACCGTGGGTGAGCTGACCAACGGTACTCAGGTTTCCGGCACTTACATACAGTTGAAAAGCAGCTTTGCTTTTGTCCCAGAGATTACCCCCGATGAGGAGAAGCTCATGAAGCAGGCGCAGCTGGGCAACCTGAAAAACCTTGATGCCGAGATGGCCCGAAAGGAGGCCGAAGCGCAACGGAAGAAAAACGAGGACGATGCTTTAATGGCCAAGAAGCAGGCCGAGATCGATCAGCTTGACAGGCAGATAGCCGACCTAAAGACCAAAACTGCTAGTGGCAGCAGTGGAAGTGCTGAATCCGATCTAGACATGATGCTCCTATTCGTAAAGCAGAAGGAGGCGCAGAAGAAGGAGCTGGAAACGCTGCAGAAACAGGCCGAGGAGCGGCGCATTGCCCGTGAAAAGGAGCTGTATGGCATGAAGCTGAAGGAGTACACCGACAAGAACACCAAGATAGACGCAGATATTGATAAGTACAAGCAGATTGCCGGCAGCGAGTTTGGCCGTGACATGGCGCAGGCAGCGTGGGATAACCTGCTGGTGAAGTACGGATTAACCAAGGGCAGCGTTGACCAGGGCGATGACTACACCCTGAAGGGGAAGGCCAACCCAGCCCCCGAAGGGGTAGCGGTTAGCGGCGGCACCATTGCCGGGTTGGCCATTGCCCGAATAAACGGTGGCACCTTTACCATGGGCAGTTCGGGCAGCTCGGCCCAGAACAATGAAACCCCGCATACCGTAAGCGTGGGCAGCTTTAGCATGATGAGAACCGAGGTCACCTTTGACCAGTACGATGCATTCTGCAATGCTACCGGAAGACAAAAACCGAGCGACAGCGGTTGGGGACGTGGCAACAGACCGGTTATTAATGTAAGCTGGAACGATGCCAACGATTATGCTAACTGGCTAAGCCAGAAAACGGGAAAAACCTGGCGGCTACCCACCGAGGCGGAGTGGGAGTTTGCGGCCAATGGCAGTGCAGCCTCCACTTATAGCGGTAGCGAGAGCATTGATGCCGTGGGGTGGTACTCCAGCAACAGCGGCAACCAAACCCACCCCGTGGGGCAGAAGCAGCCCAACGGGTACGGCCTGTTTGATATGAGCGGCAACGTGTGGGAGTGGTGCAGCGATTGGTATGGCGACAGTTACTACGGCAGCAGCCCCAGCAGCAATCCGCAGGGGCCATCATCGGGCTCGTACCGCGTGAGTCGGGGCGGTAGCTGGAACTACCGTGCTGAGTATTGCCGGGTGGCTTTTCGCGACTACAACTACCCCGCCTTTAGGTACTCCGGTATAGGCTTCCGCTTGGTGCGGGTCCCCTAGTTTAATGCGCCCAACATCCTGAGGTCTTCTTGAGAAAAAGGAAAAGATTTCTTAGTTTAGCATGTAAGGAGCGAAATGGAATGGAGCGACAAGCAGGCTAAACAGAGAAATCTTTAATTCTTAATTTTTTATGCAGCTAAAATTTTATAGCTCCAACTGGGGGGTGTAAAGGCTCAGGATAAGCTTAATCTTGTCCTAAGATTAAAAAAAATAGAAGTGATTCATGAGTTTAGTTCAGACCTGAATGGATCGCAATAAATGTTTATCAACCCGAAACAACATGAATATTTTGTTGTTTATGTTCAAAACGAAAGCAAGTATATTTAACTCATAATCCTTACTTTATGGAAAAAATTGGTATTTTTTATGGACCACAAAGCGGTTCAACCGAAAGGGTTGCAAAGCTAATTCAAAGCAAATTAGGTGCTGATAATGCAGATTTAATTCTGATAAAGAATATCAAAGTTACAGACTTTGATAAATATCAAAATATTATTCTAGGTTGCTCCACAATTGGTGGAGAGACTTGGGATTCAGGAAGACCAAAACCCGATTGGGATGCATTCAGGTCGGAATTTGATAAAATTGAATATAGTGGCAAAACCTTTGCACTCTTTGGCTTAGGCGATAATATAAGCTATCCAAGACATTTTGTCGATAACTTGGGAGTTATTGCAAAAATATTAATCTCAAAAAATGCTACGATTATTGGACAAACGAACAAGGATGATTATGAATTTACTGAATCCGAAGCTTTAATCGACGGTAAATTCGTTGGATTACCAATCGATGAGGATTTTGAGTCAGAAAAAACTGAAGAAAGAATTGAAAATTGGATTAAGGTAATAAAACAGAATTTTATATAGTATTAGCATAGTTTATAAGGAGAGCCGGTTTTTAACCGGCTTTTTTTATGTTCTTATCTTAATAATCTTGATTATGCAAAATGGTATTTATCCTTTTTGGAAAAATCTTACTACCTGTTTATTAAATAATTATAATCCGAAGATTTATAATAAATAGCAATGTAGGTTACACTTTATAAGCAATATCAATTCATTTATATTAAACTTATTCTAAATACTAATTAATTTATAACAAATTGTTATAGAAATGACCTACATCACTTTTAAATAATAAAAACATTTCTTAAACTTGTATTCTTAAATATTGAGTAGTTTTATACAATGAAATATTTAAAAAACACCTGATAATCAGTGAATTATAAAAATGTAAACAAACTTAATTTATCATCATGAAAAACACTCCAATACCTTATGATATAGTTAAGCAAAAAATTGCTGAATCAGGACTACCAAAAGTTGGCCGTGCCACTATTCGCGAAATCGTCCGTTTGGTAAATGAAATTGAGGCGGCAACGGGGTTAAAGTACATCCGAATGGAGATGGGAGTTCCAGGCATGGAACCCAATAGCGTTGGTATAGAGGCTGAAATTCAGGCGTTAAGAAGTGGTGTTGCATCAAAATACCCAATGATTGACGGTGTTCCTGCTCTTAAGAAGGAAATATCAAGGTTTGTTAAAAATTTTATCAACATTGAGGTTGATGAGAAAAACTGTATCCCTACAGTTGGCTCTATGCAAGGCGGTATGGCCTCTTTTCTATTAACCAATAGATGTTTTAAAGAGAAGGATACCGTTCTATTTATCGACCCAGGATTCCCTGTTCAAAAGCAACAGCTAAAGGTTCTTGGAATGAAATATGAGACCTTCGATGTTTACAACTATAGGGGCGATAAGTTAAAAGCTAAACTAGAATCATATTTAAATAAGGGAAATATTTCAACCATTCTTTACTCTAATCCTAATAACCCATCGTGGATATGTTTTTCGGAGAATGAGTTGCAAATCATTGGTGATTTATCCAACAAATACGATGTTGTTATCATTGAGGATTTAGCCTACTTCGCAATGGATTTTAGAAAAGACCTTTCTAAACCAGGTCAGGCACCTTATCAACAATCCGTGGCAAACTACACCAAGAACTGGATTATGCTTATTTCCAGCTCAAAGGCGTTCTCCTATGCTGGTCAGCGTATTGGCTGTATGGTAGTTAGTAACGAGTTATATAAGAGACGTTTTCCTGATTTAAAGCGATTCTTCTCTTCCGATGAATTTGGATATGCAATGCTTTACGGCGCTGTTTACTCACTTTCATCTGGTACATGTCATTCAGCACAGTACGGTTTGGCAGCAATGCTAAAAGCGGCTAACGATGGTACTTTCGATTTTGTTGAATCGTTAAAGGAGTATGGTGCTAAGGCAAAAATAATGAAACAGCTATTCGTCGATAATGGATTCCAAATTGTTTACAACATGGATGAGGATAAACCTCTTGCAGATGGTTTCTATTTCACCATTTCATACCCTGGATTTAGCGGCGAAGATTTGATTGATGAACTAGTTTATTATGGAATTAGCGCAATATCATTGGTGATTACAGGTAGCGAAAAAACCGAAGGGCTTAGGGCTTGTGTATCGCAGGTGCAACGTTCACAGTTTGGTGATTTAGAAGCTCGCTTGAAGCAATTCCATACGGATAACCCAATAAAATAGGGTTAAACAGAATCTTATAATTGAAGTCAAATAAACACTCAAAATAAACTCACTATGGCAAAGGTAAAAGGTGCAATTAAGGTTGATGATGAAAAATGCAAAGGATGTAGCCTTTGTGTTGTTGCATGTCCTCAAAAAGTTATCTCTCTTGCAAAAGAGGTTAACGGTAAAGGTTACAATTACGCTTACATGGCTAATCCCGATGAATGTACTGGCTGTACTAACTGCGCAATGGTTTGTCCTGATAGCGTTATCACTGTATATAGATTAAAATCTCAGGTTGAGGCATAAAATTGGTAAATTGAACTAATAAAACAAAAAATACCCATTCAATATGGCAGAATATAGATTAATGAAGGGGAACGAAGTAATTGCCGAAGCCGCAATCCGATTTGGTTGCGATGGATATTTCGGATACCCAATTACTCCTCAGTCAGAAATAATGGAAACGCTAATGTTGCGCAAACCATGGGAAGAAACCGGAATGGTTGTTCTTCAGGCAGAGAGTGAAGTTGCCGCTATTAACATGGTTTATGGTGGTGCTGCATGCGGAAAGAAAGTATTGACATCATCATCGAGCCCTGGTATCAGCCTTAAGCAGGAAGGTATTACCTACATTGCTGGTGCTGAACTTCCTTGCGTTATTGTAAACGTAGTTCGTGGAGGCCCTGGTTTAGGTACAATTCAACCTGCTCAGAGCGACTACTTCCAAGCAGTTAAAGGTGGTGGTCATGGGGATTATAGACTGATAGTTCTTGCTCCAGCATCGGTTCAGGAGATGAACGATTTTGTTGGGCTTGGTTTCGACCTAGCTTTCAAATATCGTAACCCAGTTATGATTCTATCCGATGGTGTTATCGGCCAGATGATGGAAAAGGTTCAGCTGGGTGATTTTAAACCACGTTGGACTGACGCAGAAATTATCAAAATGCACGGTTCATGGGCTACAACAGGTAAAACACCTGACCGTAAGCACAATATTATCACATCTCTTGAGCTGGATTCATACCGTCAGGAGAAGTTTAACCATAAGCTAACAGCAAAATACAAGACTATTTCTGAGAACGAGGTTCGTTTCGAGGAGATTTCATGCGAGGATGCTGAATACCTATTTATTGCTTACGGTTCTTCAAGCCGTATCTGTCAAAAGGCAATTGAACTTGCCCGTGCAAAAGGAATCAAGGTTGGCTTATTACGACCAATCACTCTTTTCCCTTATCCTACAAAGAAAATTCAATCGATGCTAAGCAAGCTGAAAGGAATTTTAGCTGTTGAGATGAGCGCAGGCCAAATGGTTGAAGATGTTCGTTTAGCTGTTGAAGGGAAAGTTCCTGTTGAGCACTTTGGTCGTTTTGGTGGTGTGATACCAACTCCAAATGAGGTTGTACAAGCTTTGGAAGAACAAATTATTAAAAGGAAATAGTCATGGCAGAGATAAATGAAATCATCAAACCTGAGAACTTGGTTTACGCTAAATCAAAGGTTCTAACAGATAATGTAATGTCTTACTGCCCTGGTTGTACCCATGGCGTTGTTCATAAGCTAATTGCTGAGGTTATTGAGGAGATGGATATTCAGGAAAAAACCATTGGTGTTTGTCCTGTAGGCTGTTCTGTTCTTGCTTATAACTTCTTAGATATTGATTGGCAGCAAGCAGCTCACGGGCGTGCTCCTGCTGTTGCTACTGCCGTTGCACGATTAAAACCTGAAAAGATTGTATTCGCTTATCAGGGTGATGGTGACCTAGCATCAATCGGTACTGCTGAAATTATTCATGCATGTAACCGTGGTGAAAACATGGTTGTTATCTTCATCAATAATGGTATTTACGGTATGACCGGTGGTCAGATGGCTCCAACAACCCTTGAAGGAATGCCAACATCAACCTCGCCTTATGGTCGTGATATCAAAATGACAGGCCATCCATTGAGAATTACTGAGCTTATTGCTCAACTGCCTGGTACTAACTTTGTAACCCGTCAGGCTGCTCATACTCCTGCTTCGGTTCGTAAATGTAAAAAAGCGATTCGCAAAGCTTTTGACAATGTTGCTGCCAAAAAGGGAACCTCGTTTATTGAAGTTGTTTCTACCTGTAGCTCTGGATGGAAGTTATCTCCAGTTAAATCGAACGAGTGGATGGTTGAGCATATGTTCCCATTCTACAAACTTGGCGATCTTAAGGACGAATAGTTAATGGTTTAAGGTTGAATCAGTAAAAAAGAAGATATCATGACAGAAGAAATTATAATAGCAGGATTTGGCGGACAAGGTGTTCTATCGATGGGTAAAATACTTGCCTACTCTGGAATTATGCAAGATCAGGAGGTTTCTTGGATGCCATCATACGGCCCTGAGATGCGTGGTGGAACAGCTAACGTTACCGTTATTCTGAGCGATAATCGAATTAGTTCGCCTATTCTTCAGGAGTACGATACGGCAATTATTCTTAACCAACAATCGATGGATAAGTTTGAGAAGTCGGTTAAAAAAGGTGGCACTTTGATTTACGACCCCAACGGTATTATTCATCCTCCAACCCGTAAGGATATTACCATCTATAAGGTTGAGGCTGCTGAAGAGGCTGCGAAAATGCAAAGCGCAAAATCATTCAATATGTTGGTGCTTGGCGCATTTCTCAAGATTAAACCAATTGTAAAATTGGAGAATATCATCAAAGGGTTAAAGAAATCGTTGCCCGAGAGGCATCAGCATCTTATGCCGATGAACGAGAAAGCCATAACCCGTGGGATGGAAATAATTTATGAAGTGAAATAGTAGTTGATCTCTTATATTTATCAGAAGACCTCGCAAATTTTGCGGGGTTTTTTGTTATTGAAATATGCTAATTACGACTAGATTTGTTTAACTTTTTTTGAACGAAATGCATTTTTTACTGTTTATAGAATAACAATTGTTTAGTAAAATTAAGAAAATAGCTGCTTATGGATTCAATGCTTAATATTCCAAATACAGGACAAGAGCGTGTTGTTATTGTTGGCTGTGGTTTTGCAGGCCTTGAGATGGCTAAACAGCTTAAAAGTTCAAATTTTCAGGTTATTCTTATTGATAAAAACAACTACTTTCAGTTTCAGCCACTATTCTATCAAGTTGCTACCGCTGGTTTGGAGCCGCGAGACATCTCTTTTCCAATTCGTAAAATTTTCCAAAAGCAGAAGAATATTATCATTCGGATAACCGAAGTAACCAAGGTAAACCACGAAAACAGAACCATTGAAACATTAATTGGAGATATAAAGTATGATCACCTTGTTTTGGCGCAGGGAGCAACAACTTCATACTTTGGGTTAAGCAATATTGAGAAATTCTCTCAACCCATGAAAACGGTTATTGAATCGTTGGAGGTGCTTAATTCGATAATACACAACTTTGAGGATGCCCTAGTTAATTCTAATCCTGATAAGATAGATGAACTTGCAAATATTGTAATTGTTGGTGGAGGACCGACAGGAGTGGAACTCTCTGGTGCATTTGCAGAGATGAAGCGATACGTTCTCCCGAAGGACTATCCTGAATTGGATTGTAAAAGGATTAGAATAATACTAATTGAGGCATCGTCAAAGCTCTTGGGCGGTTTATCGGAAATATCCTCTATTAAAGCAGAGAAATTTCTGAGGAATCTGGGGGTTGAAATAATGAAAGAAACTCAAGTTTTAGACTATGATGGGAGCACCATATTGCTAAAGGATAAAGAACCAATAAAATCAAAAACGCTGATTTGGGCAGCCGGAATCAAGGGCAATGCAATAAATGGATTTACTCAAGAGGTATGTACAAGGTCATTGCGATTGATAGTCGACGATTTTCATCGGGTAAAAGGGTATGAGAATATATTTGCACTGGGTGATATTGCATGTATGACTTCGGAGGCTCAGCCAAATGGTCATCCGCAGGTTGCGCAGGTTGCCATTCAATCGGCACGGAATCTTGCTCGAAATTTAGTAAACGAGAAAAAGGGGAGGAGTCTTAAGCCATTCCGTTATTTCGATTGGGGCACAATGGCAACTATTGGACGCAACAAGGCAGTGGTCGATTTGAAGTATATCAAGTTTCAAGGGATGATTGCTTGGTTTGCTTGGATGTTTATCCATTTACGCTCCATATTCGGGGTTAAGAATAAGATTCTAATCCTGATTAACTGGATTTGGAGCTATATTACCTATGACCAATCGTTAAGAATTACCTTTTTGCCACGTAACTTTAGATTTAATAAGAAAGAGTAACGAGTTACTCAAAGCATTCCTTAATGATTCAGCAGATCGGGATTTCGGAATGAAATAATACTGTTAATCATCTCAATGGAGACCTTTGCTTCGCAATGGTTTGGGTCGATATCAACGGTTTTGTGGAAATCGTTAAGTGCAGCAATAAAATCGCCTTTCATACGATGAACTTTACCACGATTAAACCATGCGTCAGCGTTCATTTTGTCTTCTATAATGGATTGGTTTAGGTAATACTCCGCTTTTTCTACATTACCTTCGGAGAGATATTTTACTCCATTTTCTAAATTGGTCATTTGATTAATTTTTTGAAAATAACACAGAGAGATATTACTTTGTTTGGTACAACCCAAAATCTTTTATATAGTCGAGTACGCTTTCGGGTATTATATTTTTAACATCTTCGCCAGTAATGAGTTTTTCCCTAACTGTGGTGGATGAGTAATCGACCAAAGGAGCATGAATTATCTTTACCGGATAGTCCTTTGCTAGAGCATCAATATTACTTCCCTTGCGTGGATATACTAAAATCTTATAATTGTAAATTAATTCTTTATAATCTTTCCATTGAGTTATTGATTCCATGGAATCGGAACCTAGAATCGGATAAAATGTTCTGTTGGGATGCTTCTGTTCTAAAGCCTTAATGGTATCAATTGTATAGGATGGGCGAGGCATACTCATTTCGATATCGCAAACCGACATTCTATTCTCATTGATTGGAATAGACCTTTTCACCATCTCTAATCGCTGATAATCGGGTGCAAGAATATCTTTATCCTTTAGCGGATTTTGAGGGCTAACCACAAACCATAGCTCGTTAACATCAGTGAAATCAACAATATAGTTGGCTATCGCTAAATGACCATTGTGGATTGGGTTGAATGAACCGAAGAATAGACCTGTTCTCATTCTTAAGAATTAATAAAGGTTTGAACTAGTAATTCTGCTTCTTTAAAAGATTTCTCAAGATTATCGTTTATCAGAATTTTATCAAACTGATTGGAATAGGTCATCTCATTAGCTGCTTTTCCAACCCGCTTACTAAGCGATTCGGGTGTTTCGGTCAATCGATTTACTAATCTTTGCTTTAAAACTTCGATGGATGGTGGGCTAACAAATATCGAAAGGGCTTTGTTACCGAATATCTTTTTAAGATTAACGCCTCCTTTAACATCAACGTCCAGAATTACAATATGATTCTTTGCCCAGATTCTTTCAATCTCCGATTTGAGAGTTCCATAAAATGACCCAGGGTACACCTCTTCCCATTCAACAAAATCATCATTGGTTATTCGTTGCTTAAACTCCTCAACGCTAATAAAATAGTAATCTTTTCCGTCCGTTTCACAATCGCGTTTTGCTCTGCTGCAAGCTGTGATAGAGAATTCTAAATTAGGTATTGTATTCAATAGATGTTTAACTATTGTTGTTTTTCCTGATCCTGATGGAGCAGATAGGATAAGTAATTTTCCTTGCATGCGAAATTGGTTGACAGTTGAAAGTTATTAGTTGAAAGTTGTTTTTAGTTAATCGTTTTCTTTTAACATTTAACTATTCACTTTTCACTACAATATGTTCAGTGATTGTTCTTTAATCTTCTCAAGTTCATCTTTCATCAGAACAACAAACTTTTGCATTTCGGCTTGGTTTGCCTTTGAGCCCAAGGTGTTGATTTCACGTCCCATTTCCTGAAGAATGAAACCAAGTTTACGTCCAACTGGCTGAGTTTCATTTACAGTATTTATAAAATATTCGCAATGGTTGCGAAGACGTACTTTCTCCTCGGTAACATCCATTTTCTCGATATAATATATTACCTCCTGCTCAAACCTATCGTTATCAACCTTTACATCTTTCGAAAGATTTTTAAGTCCTTCTTGGAGTTTTGCTTTTACCGCTTCTAAACGTTGCTTTTCGAATGGTTCAATTTTAACGAGTAGCTCCTCGATTAACCGAACGCGTTCAGTGATATCCTTTTCAAGGGCTTTGCCCTCCTGCTCGCGGAAAAGAATCATTTTTTCAATTGCAGCGTTGATACATTCAAAAACGGCTTTCCACTCCTCGTCAGTAGTCTCAATTCTTTCAATCTTTAGTACATCGGGTAATCGGAGGATTGTTTGTATTACAGGTTCGGTTGAAAGGGATATGTTACAATCATCTGATAATTTCTGAATTTGGTCATAATATGATTTGAAAATATTTCCGTTGATTGGTGCTGAGGTGTTCTCCTTTTTATCATCGTAGCTAATATAGAAATCAACTTTGCCTCTAATCAGTTTTGATGTGAGTAGGTTTCGGATGTCATACTCCCTATCGCGATAAATCATGGGGGTTTTAACGTTCAAATCGAGCTGTTTGCTGTTTAGCGATTTTACCTCAACGGTAATACTTTTTTCGTTAAACTGAACTTCGGCTTTACCGAAACCGGTCATTGATATCAACATGGTATCTTATTTTATTTAGCAAATGTAGCTTATTTAGAGGTTTAGACCAACACAAGGACTTTTCTCTATTTATATGATTATGCTATTTCATCCTGAATGGTTTCAGGCTCTATGTGAGCTATTGCTTTGGTCTTCCATCTACCCATTTTGTAGTAGATGTAAGAGCCTACCGTTCCAACAAACCAAGCGATTGGAATTGACCACCAAATTCCCTCTTCACCAAGACTAGTATGCTTACTAAGAAAGAAAGCCAATGGAATTCGAATTAGCCATAACGAGAATAGTGTTATAAACATTGGGATTAACGTTGCACCTGCACCCCTTAACATACCGTTGTATGTGAACATTGTTGAGAAAAAGACATAGAAAAGACTCACAATGATAAGATATTTATGCCCGACCTTTATAACTTCAGGATTAGTTGTGAACATTGCCATCAGGTTATCGCCCCAGAATATCACTATTATAGTAATAACTAAGCACACAGCCGCCGACATTAAAAAGGTTGCTCGTAAACCCGCTTTAATCCGCGATATTTTATTAGCCCCCATGTTTTGCCCAACAAACCCAGAGAGAGCTGCTGAAAAGTTCATGGCGGGAAGCAGTGCAAGCTGGTCAATTCGCATTGCTGCGGAATATCCTGCAATTACTACTGTTCCGTAAGTGTTTACAATACCCATAAGAGCCATTGAACCAAGAGCAACAAAGGTTTGTTGAATTCCTGTTGGCAAGCCTATCTTAACACTTTGCCAGAATATCTTCCAATCAAATTGAATCTGTTTTGGATTAAAACGAATGATATGATGATTACGATTCAGGTAAATTATTGCTGTTGCAAAAGCACCTATTTGAGAAATCACTGTTGATAGCGCTGCACCTGCAATTCCCCATTTGAATACAAGGATGAAAAGCAGGTCAAGAAAAATATTGATAATAACAGAGATAATTAGAAAGTACAGAGGTGTTTTTGAATCGCCTATACCTCTTAGAATTGCTGCCGTTCCATTAAATCCAAACATTACCACTAGACCTGTGAGGTAGATATTTAAGTAAAGTTTAGCGTCGTGCATCAACTCCTGTGGAAGTTGCAGTAGTTCGAAAAGCCAGCCGCTACAAAGAATTCCAATTATTGAAAGTACAATCCCAGCAAAGAATAGGAAGATATTGATGGTATCGGATGCTCGTCGAACCTTCTCCAAATCTTTTGCACCAAAATACTGCGATATTACTACCGATGCGCCAATACCAAACCCTATTATAAGAGCAATTAATGTAAAGATAATTGGAACAGAAGCTCCAACCGCTGCAAGTGCCTTCTCGCCAAGAAATCGGCCAACAATGACACTGTTAACTATCTGATAGAGTTGCTGAAATACATTGCCAAGCAGCATGGGAACTGCAAATTGGAATATTAGTTTTGCTTCATTGCCTTTGGTTAAATCTTTCATTCAAAAAATTTAGAGTGCAAAGGTGGGGATTTTTCTTATAAATGAATAAAAAAAACCGTCCAAGTATTTGAACGGTTCCATTGATATTTTTAAAAAGAGAATTACTTAGCTCTATCTAATTCTACCGTGAAATGTCGCATAATTGGTGCTTCCCAAACTATTTTTACACCTTTTGTAATTTGTACCCTACGCTCATAAACATTTCCAAGAGCAACAGCAATTACATCCATGTGGTTATTGGTGTAAACCCTACGAGGAATTGCAAGCCTTAGGAATTCGAGTTTCGGATAACGGTTTTCGCGGGTTACAGGATCGCGGTCGGCCATAATTGCACCAATCTCTACTCCACGAATTCCCGCTTCCAGGTAAAGTTCAATACCAAGCGTCTGAGCCCTAAACTCTTCCTTTGGAATATTTGGTAACACCCTATTGGCATCAACAAAAATAGCATGTCCACCTGATGGGAATTGGAAAGGAACACCAAACTCTGTTAATCGTTTGCCTAGGTATTCAACCTGCTTGATTCTAGTTTCAAGAAAGCTAAACTCAGTACCCTCATCGAGGCCGACAGCCAAAGCGTTCATATCGCGTCCAGCCATGCCACCATAGGTAACATAACCCTCGAACATGATATTAAATTTTGATGCTTGTGTCCAAAGCTCTTTATCGCGCATGGCAATAAATCCACCGATGTTAACAATTGCGTCTTTCTTGCTACTCATGGTCATCGCATCGGCGTACGAGAACATCTCAAGAACAATCTCCTTGATGGTCTTATTCTCATAACCTTTCTCTCTAACCTTGATGAAGTAAGCATTCTCGGCAAAACGAGCAGAATCGAAAATAACCATTTTGCCATATTTCTTGGCAACACGATGAGTTTCTCTCATGCACTCCATCGAAACGGGTTGTCCACCAGCAGTGTTGTTGGTAATGGTAACGATTACAAATGGAACCTTGGCAGCGTTCTCCGAAAGGAATTTATCCAATTTTGCAGGGTCAACATTTCCTTTGAACGGATGGTAAAGTTCGGTATCAGCAGCCTCATCAATCGTACAATCAACAGCGTAAGCTTTGCGGAATTCAATATGTCCTTTTGTTGTATCGAAATGTGAATTACCGGGAACAAAATCACCCTCTTTTACAAGCACTGAGAAAAGGACATTTTCAGCAGCACGTCCTTGGTGTGTAGGCAAAAAATGTTCGAATCCTAGGATATTCTTGATGGCATTTTTCATGTTGTAATATGAAGATGCTCCTGCATAGCTCTCATCACCCATCATCATGGCGGCCCATTGGCGGTCGCTCATTGCGCCTGTACCTGAGTCAGTAAGTAGGTCGATAAAAACCTGATTACTCTTAAGGTTGAATAGGTTATAATTAGCCTCTTTAATCCATTTTTCGCGCTCCTTGCGGGTGCTACGGTAAATGGGTTCAACCATTTTTATTTTATACGATTCGGCAAATGGTAGTTCCATAAGACGATTATTTTTTAAAGTGAATAATAATGACTTGAAAACAAAAAAGTAAAAAAGAAGAAGTGTTGTAAATAGATTAGAAGGTATCCCTATCCTTGATATTTCGGAACACCGATTTAGAGGTAATAACGTAAGGAATTTGAAGCCTCATTGTTGTTTTTAGAATTATTACTTCGCAAACATAGGCTAAAAGAAAAATAAAAGCAAATGTTGAGGGAGGAATGTAGGAAATATAGAAAGTGGAATGTTGGAATGTTGGAAACGAAGTTCAGCGTAGCCAATAATGGGGTTTAACTGGCAATAAAATATTTTTTCTATTTTATATCATTATTAACCGACTAAAATTCTATTTCGTCCCTATGGGACTTTATTAGAACTGTATATAGCTTTTTACCAATATTTTGTCCCTAACGGGACAGTCCCAGAGGGACGATATATCGGTAGTATAAAAAGTGACCCCCTGTT
>JANYLA010000067.1 GCA_025361485.1 Bacteroidales bacterium | reverse complement strand
CGTAGCCGTTCGACACATCCTTCACGTCGTCTTTGAATCGGCGAAGCGATGACATCTTTCCTGTGTAGACGACAACATTGTCGCGCAGCAATCGTACTTGGGCATTGCGAACAAACTTGCCGTCCTGTATCAGTTTTTATGCACATCGAAAGGGGTCATGTTTATTCCAATTAGCCAGGATGGTTGATTGAGCAATTCTGTTCCGGTCAATTCGGATAGTTTTGCCTCTAATCCTTCTTTAATTGAAACGGGTACTTCTCCTGAAGAGATATCCTTAATGTATATTATATTACCATCTGCGGGTGAAACAATTTCGTTCGGGTTTGCTTTTACTTTTCTTTTGGGAGTTCTCCAAAATCGTATCATTGTATAGGTAAATGCAAGGCCAAGGGTAATAACTGGAACTAAAAGAATAGGAATAAAAACAAGACTACTACCTAACATTGAAACTAGAAAAATCATTAAACCTGCCGTTGGAATTATTACTGCAATGTTATCGAGGTAAAGATAAATAAGGCGTATTCGAGTCTTCTTATGTAAATAGAGATACAATACAGTGCTGAAAAAAATTGATTCAAGAATAATTATAAGTTGTAGCATTCTTACTATTTTCGTTTAATAAATAAATAGGGTGTTAGTAGCAAATACATAATAGCAGGTAAAAGATCATTCCACGCCCAGACAGCGCTTTCCTTTTTCATTCGTAAGGTTTTAATGTAATCCATAATATTCATTCGCCCCTTTACAATTTCCTTTGCAACAACAACGGTATCAGTAATACGTTCAATCCAAGCAATTCCAGTTTGGTGGCTATTGCTTTTGGTAACGGGTTGATCATTTAAATAATCCACCATCATTCCCAAAAGGTTGATGTTTAGCTTATTTGCAATAGAGTGCCACTTCCATGCCCGAGGATTAATTTCAAGCATTTTATATTGACCTGTTTTGGGATCCTGCATAAACTCCACTTCGGATAATCCAAAATATTCAATTGCAGTTAGAAATTTGACAGCAAGGTTTTCAAATTCAGGTATGTTAACAGTTAAAGCATAAGTTGTTGAGTTCCCAAAATCCATTGGATTCTGGCGAATTCTGTTTGCGCTAAAACTACCATAAACAATACCCTTAGCCGCAAAAGAACCAAAGGAGTATAATGATGGTGCTCCTCCACTTAAAAATTCTTGTAAGATTACCTCGTCTGCCGGGATAATGGTAATTATCTTATTATAATTACTAATCAATTCCTCCTTAGATACGCAGAAAAACACCTTTTTGCCTGTTGATTTGTGAAATGTATGCATGATTGCAGGCTTAAGAATCACTGGGTATTTTATCGTATTGCCAATTTCTTCAACCTCTGAAAGCGTATCGGGGAAATAACTTTTAGGTATTGGAATCCCAAGATCTTTCGCTTTTTGATATGTGCTACGCTTATTGTAACAAATATCCACAACAGATGGAGATGGTATTGACAGATAATAAAGGTTACTTAGTTCATTATAATTAGTGGATAAAAAATCTATTAATGAATCATTTGTTGCAATTAACAAAGTATCTTTTGACTTTGACGGGTTTGATCTTAATTTCTCTAGTAGATGATTGTTGTCCTTAAATAAATGAAAATAATTACAAGCATTTGAAAATCTAGCAACAGAAGCCCCATCTTTATTAAATAGATGAACTGTTAATCCAATTTTCTTTGCTTGTCGAGCTAGACCTAGCGCCTGTATGTGATTGCCTAAAATATAGAGTGTTGTAATCATGTATTAGATTAAATCCTTTTTTTGTTATCGTTTCTCAATCCACAAACTCCCGAAACCACAACTCTAGGTGCACCCATTTCCAAATTTCTTTGGAAACGTTAATCTTTCCTGCCAAATGTTTATGGTACTGAGATAATGCTATTTCTGGGTCAACAAGATTCCTGTTTTTAAAAGTGTCACTTTTCAATACTTCGTACACAATTTCTTTCCACTCAGGTGTTCGAAACCACTCATCTTGGGGTGTATCAAAGCCTATCTTATCGCGACGAAGTCGTATTTTTTCAGGAAGAATTCCCTTCATTCCCTCTCTAAGTAGATGTTTAGTCATACCATTATTGATGACCATATCTCCTGGTGTGGCTAATACCCTCTCTACTAAACGGTAGTCAAGAAAGGGAACTCTTGATTCCAAAGAAAACCACATAGAGTTACGATCCTCCCATTTTAATAGATGCTCTAGCTTAAACTCAAAATGGTTAATTAGCGCTTCGTTCAGTGTGTTTGCACCATATAAATTACCTGCAATGCTATTGCCCTGCGAGTATCTTTTAACAAAATCCTTGTTGATGTATGATTTTTCGTTTACCCTTACACTTGTCCTTAATCTCTTAGGTAAAAGAAAATAGAGAAAGGTTTTAATACCAAATAAACTTTTATGCGTTATAGTATAATAGTAGATTTCCTTAAACAGCTTTAATAATCTACCATTACGTAACAAATCCTTGAAGTAAAATCCAAAAAAGTAGTGATAACCCGCCAATTCCTCATCAGCTCCCTGTCCATCGAGAGTTACCACCACCTTACCCTTTGCTAATTCCATTACTTTAAATTGGGCATAAGGTGAAGTGCTTGGAATAGGTTCAGCATGTGCCTTAACAAAATTTTTTAAATCATTCTTTAGAGTTTCAGCCGTTGGAGTTGTATAGTACATATTCTTTAATAATGGAACATACTCCTTAATGAACTCCGATTCGTCGCCATATTGCCCTTTTTCATAAACCGCAGAAAAGGTATTCAGATCCTGCTTATCAAAATCTTTAAGAAGGATTGATACAATACTTGAAGAATCTAAACCACCGCTTAAACAGACCCCCACAGGCACATCGCTGCGTAGTCGAAGACCAAGGGAGGAACTGAAATATTCTTTAAATTCCTCTACTGTTGAGAAAGGCTCCTTTAAATTGGTTCTTAAGTCATACCATTTACTAATCGAGACCTTATTCTCGATGATAGTTAATTGGTGTCCATGCTGCAACTTCTTGATACCCTCAAAAAAAGTAGCTTCGGTTTGGTCGGTACGATTAAATACCAAAAAGTCAAAAATGGATTGATAATTAGGCAAAGGTTTCTTCGCCATTACGGCTAGAATAGCTGGTATTTCTGAAGCAAAGACCAGTCTGTCATCATCTATATAATAGTAGAAAGGTTTTACTCCAAATCTATCGCGTGAGGCAAATACGGTTTTATCTTTTCTATTATATATTACGAAAGCCCACATTCCGTTGAAACGGTGCATACAATCCTTGCCCCATTCACGGTAAGCTGAAAGCAACACCTCAGTATCTGTGTTTGTACGAAAAGAATATCCTAGTTTTATGAGTTCTTCGCGTAGCTCGATGTAGTTATATATCTCGCCATTGAAGACAATAACATAATCTCCATCCTCCGAGATCATCGGTTGATGACCGGCAGGAGTAAGATCTATAATGCTTAACCTTACAAATCCTAAAGCAATATTTTCTTCCGAATATACACCCTCATCATCGGGACCACGATGTTTAATGATCTTCATCATTGACGCTAAAGATGAAATATCTTCTGATTTATTATTAAATTCAATTACTCCGCAAATTCC
>JANYLA010000015.1 GCA_025361485.1 Bacteroidales bacterium | reverse complement strand
CCACTGTACATTCCAATTTAGATTGGTGAAAATCTCGCCAAACCTGATTGGCTTAAAAAAGCCCAACAGAGTTCCACCATTATTTAATATGTGCGTATCGGTGATTTTATGGAAGGTCATCATTATTGGAGCATATATAATATTCATGGTTGCGCTGATTGAAAAGGCAACAAGAACTTTAGTAAGACTCAGTGAAGATTGCATAGCTGCAACGGCTTCTTTTAAACCTAAATAAGAAAGGAATGCTGGTGTCCCAACGGCAAAAACGACAAAAGCAAGTTTAATGGTTAATCCTAATACACCCCAAACCAGAGCACGTGGAAGTAACCCAAATCCTTTATGATTGTAATTCCCCGTTCTAATTCTAAGGCCGATGGCCTCGCCAAACGTTGCAAGAATTGCAAATTTCACAAAGCTCATCACCATTCCATGCTCGGCATTAAAGGAGGTGTAATATCCATAAACGATTGATGAAACAAAGAATGGTAGGAAAAATAGAATACTACAAATAATAGCTATCAAATCATTTCTTTTCATAATGCTATACATTACTGTTTATAATTCAATGTCGCTGACTTAAAGATTTACTATTGACCCTTTCAGGTCTAACGACTCTGAAAGGTCATTAACATTGGTTTATTAATGTTTATTACTTTCCAAAATATCGTTCGAATCCATTAGCAATTTCCTTCCATATCTTCTCCCAATTTGCTGCAACAGCAATAAGTAGGACGATTATTGCTCCGAAGAAAACCTTCTCCGTTGTGGTTGAATTTTTCCAACTATCCTTTAAAGACATATCATTATAAGTTATTGGTTATTCATTGTTCTTTTCGCTTTTCACTTACATCTCCTTCTCAATCCTAATCCTTGCATCAACGGCAACGACTCTATCCTTCTTTCCAAGAAGTGGGTTAATGTCCATCTCAAAGATCTCAGGTGCAGCCTTTACTAATGCCGATACGCGTACCACCATTTCGGCAAACATCTCCTCGTTAACTGGCTCCTGACCACGTACACCCTTTAGTATCTTATGACCTTTAAGGCGTTGAATCATATCCTTTGCCTCGTCAATATTTAAAGGAGCAAGACCTGCATTTACATCTTTTAGCACTTCAATGAAAATACCACCGAGTCCGCACAGAACCATATGTCCAAACTTGTCCTCGCGTTTTGCGCCAATAAAGAGTTCAACACCCGAAAGCATTGGTTGAATGAGAATGGCTGTTGTATCCTTAATCTTAATCATCCTATCAAATTCTAGGGCAACCTTGTCAGCATCCTTCACGTTAAGTACCACACCTCCAACATCAGATTTATGAACCGGTCCAACCACTTTCATAACAACAGGAAACCCTAATTTTTGGGCAGCATTCACAGCATCAGCCTTTGAGGTTACAACAGCCTCCCCTGCTCTACTTATTCCGGCAGCATCAAGCAACGATTGTAGCTCATTGGGGCTTAGATATCCATTTTGAGCATTATCAATAACCTGACGAACCTTTTTAACATCAATCTCAGGTAATCCTGATGATACATTCACAGGTTTTGGAGTATGGTATATTTTAGATAGTGCATTCCCAAAAACAACCTCATCGGGGAAGTTAATTCGACCTTTAGCAATGAAATGGTCAATCTCACTCTTCACATTGATAATTGATGGAAGTATTGGAAAAATTGGCTTCTTACATTGTTTCATCTTCTGATCGAGTAGATCATAAACATCGAATACAGGAAAAAGACCAGGGCTTCCAAAAATTACAGCCATTGCATCGATATGTGAAAAGTCGTTTTCGCAAGCATCGATGATATGACCTAGCTGCTCGGCAGTTCCTGTTGCTAAGAAATCAATTGGATTAGCAACTGAGGAACCAGCAAATAGTTTCTCAAGTAAGTCTTTCGCTTTTGGGCCATCAATAGAAGGAACTTCAAGTCCGTTATTCGATAAAGCATCGGTTAGCATAACTGCAGGACCACCAGCATGGGTGATAACAGCAATATTCTTCCCTTTTAGCTCAGGGTGCATGAATATTGATGCCACTGTTGTTAACTCCTCGCGTCCACTACAACGAACAATACCAGCTTTACGGAACAGCGCATCAACAGCAACATCACTGCTTGCTAGGGCACCAGTATGAGAACTTGCAGCACGACTACCAGCCGATGAACTACCAGCTTTAATTGCAGCAATTCTGCATCCTTTACGAATTAAAGAGGATGCATGTTTAAGAATTAAATCAGGCTTGTTTACGCTCTCTACATAAAGTAGTTTTACTTTTGAACTAGTTTCAGGATCGAAAGATTCATCTAGGTACTTTAGGATATCTTCAACACCCATCTGGGCGCTATTCCCAACTGAGTATACGCTAGCAAAGGTTAGCCCTTTTGGCATGCCCGCCTCCATAATAAATACGGCTGTAGCACCAGAACCTGATATAAAATCAACACCTTTAGGATCTAACTTTGGTATCGGTGTTGTAAAAACACCAGCATAGTTTGGATTTAGTACACCAATACAGTTTGGGCCAATCAAACTACCACCAACAGAATTTATCGTTTCAACAATCTGATGCTCTAGCCTTGCTCCCTCTTCGCTCTCCTCGTGAAATCCAGCAGATAGAATAATAAAAGCTCTTGTCTCCTTTTGTTTTGTAAGTATTTCAACAGTTTCGGGGCAAAATTTAGCAGCAATAGCCAGAATTGCAAGGTCTACCTGAGGTAAATCCTTAACATCGCGGTATGATTGAATCCCTTGAACACTATCAACCTTAGGGTTAACAACATAAAGTTGGCCCTTGAAACCATTATCGATTAAGTTCTTAAGCAATTTGCCACCTGGCTTTTGAGTATCATCTGAACCCCCAACAACAACAATACTTCTAGGATTTAACAGCTGCTGATTTATCATGATTAAATATTTTATTTTTTATCGAAAACGATTGCAAACCTAAGACTATTTGGAGAAATAAACAACATTGAGTGATTAGTTATTGGTTACTGGTTTATTGGTTACTGGTTTATTGGTTATTTGACTTTTTGCTGTGATTCGGTATTGCTGTGTTGCTGTTAATTTATAATCATTTTCAAATCTTCAAATTATCTAATTGTCTCATTAACTAATTTTCACACAATTGTTGAACTTAAATCTCATCATTGGGTTTAGTTATTGTATATTTGAATGCTAATTATTTGCATCGATGAAATCAGTAGAATCAATATTATCGCAGGATACCTTTAGTAGGGAAGACATTATTAATCTCCTCTCAACCAACATTGAGGATAGAAATAAACTTTATGCAAAAGCAGCCGAGATAAAAGAGAAGTATTTGGGCCGAAAAGTTTATTTCCGAGGCTTAATTGAGATGTCAAATCTATGCCAAAAGAATTGTAATTACTGTGGTATTCGCGTTGGAAATTCAAAGGTTATAAGATACAATCTTTCCGATGATGAAGTACTTGAAGCCGCGAAGTTTGCTTGGGAAAACAAATATGGTAGCATTGCCATTCAAACCGGTGAGGTAAATAATAAGAACTTCGCAGATAGAGTTGAAAATCTCCTTGATAAAATAAACAAAACAACTAATGGTGAGTTGGGAATTACCCTATCTCTAGGAGAGCAATCAGATGAGACCTACCAACGATGGTTCAACAAAGGGGGCATAAGATATTTACTTCGTATCGAGAGTTCAACCCAAGATTTATACTATAAACTTCATCCTAACGATAAGAATCACGATTTTGAGACAAGGATTAATTGCCTTAAATCGCTTAAAAGAATTGGCTATCAGGTTGGAACAGGTGTTATGATTGGATTACCATTCCAAACACTTGAGCATTTGGCTGATGACCTTCTATGGATGAAAGAATTCGATGTTGATATGGTAGGCATGGGACCATACGTTGAGCATCAAGATACTCCTCTATTTGATTACAAAGATTTGCTAATGCCGCAGGAAGAAAGATTTAATCTTGCCCTTAAGATGACTGCAATTCTTCGTATCATGATGAAAGATATCAATATTGCAGCACCTACCGCCTTGCAGGCAATCGACCCACTTGGCAGGGAAAAAGCTGTTAAATGCGGAGCAAATATTATAATGCCAAACATCACTCCGGGTCTGTTCCGTAACGAATATAAACTTTACGAGAATAAACCGTGTTTGGATGATGCTGCAGATGATTGTAAACGTTGCCTAGAGGCAAGAATTCATCTTACCGGATACGAGATTGGATATGGTGAGCATGGTAACTCTAAGCATTATTCTACAAGAAGAAGTAGTTAGTGTTATTCCATTCCTCATTCACCGACCAATTTACCTATTTCACCTATTTAGCCTTTACCAATCGTGTAAAGGCTATTATTTTTGTATCATAAAATTTAATACAAAAAACTATGGAACGAGTTTATGAAGAAACACCTAAAACAAACAATAAAAGAATAGTTATTGGTTTGGTGCTAATCGCAATTGCAGGATTACTTTTTGCCGACAACTTTAATGTTTTACCTTGGAACTGGGAACATTTTGTTTTTACTTGGCAAATGCTTCTAATAGTAATTGGGTTAATCAGCCTTACCAAAAATAAATCGAGGTCAACTGGGATTATTTTAATAGCTGTTGGAGCGTTCTTCCTTGCTGCAGAATTTCTAAACTATCCTTTTGGTATTCGTCACCTTTTCTGGCCTGCTATTTTAGCTGTGATTGGTGTACTAATGATTGTTAGACAGAAAAATCAACATCTTTTTTCAGGGAGAGAAAAATAATTAAAAACAATAATAATCAATAATAATAAAAGCTATGGAACACATTAATGAACAATCGCCTAACAACAATAATAACAAGAGAATTATTGTAGGCTTAGTACTAATCACCCTTGCAGGGTTCCTATTTGCCGACAGCTTCGAATTCATCAATTTCAACTGGCATCGCTATTTTTGGCAGCTAATCCTTATAGTTATTGGGTTAATCAGCCTAGCAAGAAGCGAATCAAGAACAACAGGTATTATTCTTATCGCTATTGGCGCATTCTTCATAGCCGATAGAGCATTAGAACTCGATTTTCATATTCGTAACCTATTCTGGCCTACAATTCTTGCAGTAGTTGGCTTACTCTTCATCTTTAGAAAAAAAGGGCATAACAATCATTTTTTCTCGGGAAGAGAATCAATCAGCTCCGATGATGTAATAGATGATATGGCTATTTTCGGAGGCAGCGAGCAAAAAGTAAAATCAAGAAACTTTAAGGGCGGCCGAATTACAAATATATTTGGAGGTTCTACCTTCGATATGCTCGATGCACAGCTTGCCCCAGGTAAAAATTACATCGATGTATTTTGCATGTTTGGTGGCTCAAAGTTTCTTATTCCCTCTGATTGGAAAGTTCGAGTTGAAATAACCGCCATATTTGGTGGCTGGGCCGATAAACGCAAGAGCATTACAACAACTGAAACATCACACGATAGAGAACTTGTACTAAAAGGGCTTGTGCTATTCGGTGGTGGAGAAGTTAAAAATTTATAGAAAATTATATCCTTAAAAATTGGGTGGGTCGCTCCCACCCTTATTTTTTTATAATTTAGATTAAGATATCAACCCCTTTTGTATATTCGTTTCATAATATTTAATGAAGAATGCAAAACCCCATACTCTCAAAAAGATTAGGAATAGTTGTATTTATTCTTTGGTGGACTATTGCCGCATTAGCACAATTCTCAACCCTTTATGTTTTCTACGATTTACCTCTTAGTCTTTCTGTTGTCGATAGTTTTGTATTCAATTTATCCTTTGCGCTTTTTTCAATTGGGATTTGGTACTGGGTAAGGTATACCGATTTTGAAAAACAGAAAGTACTAAATATCATATTAAATCATGTTATTGCTGCTACACTTTGCATTTTACTTTGGGTAACGACATCATCCTTTATCCTCAAAAATATTTTTTCCGATGAAATCAACTATAACAATTTTCTAAGAACCTCCATGCCTTGGCGTATAGCAATCGGAACCTTTTACTATATCCTTTCAGGATTAATCTACTATCTCATTATCTATGTGCAAAACTTTAGGGAGCAAACTATGAGAGATTCTGAGGTTAAATCCTTAGCTCGCGACGCAGAGCTAAATTGGCTTAAGCATCAGATAAATCCCCATTTTTTATTTAACAGCTTAAACTCCATCAGCTCGCTAACCATGTCTAACCCTGAGAAGGCACAGGAGATGGTGATTAGACTTTCGGATTTACTAAGATATTCACTTAAACAATCGTCGCAGAGCTTGGTCACAATTAATGATGAGATTTCAAACTGCATAAAATACCTTGATATTGAAAAGGTTCGATTTGGAAAACGCCTAAATTACAGCATCCATGCACCTGATAGCGTGATGCAATTTCAAGTACCCGCAATGATTCTTCAACCATTGTTCGAGAATGCAATAAAACATGGAATCGCAACAACGGCAGAGCCTGGCGAAGTGAATGCAATATTTGAAATGAATCAAAATACGCTGAAAATTATCATTAACAATACAATGTCATCGGAGACTCAAACATCAAAAGGTATGGGTGTTGGGTTGGTAAATATAGCACGACGATTGAGTCTACTTTACGGGATGAATGATTTAATTCAAACAAAAAGCACCGAAAACATCTATACTGTTGAGGTTATTATACCTAGATTAAATAGATAAAACCATTTACTATGAAAGCAATAATCATCGAGGATGAAGAGCCTGCACGTGATTTACTTATGAAGTATCTCGAACCATTCAATGATATCGAGATTATTGGCCAATATATCGATGGTTTTGAGGGAGCAAAGGCAATAAATCAGCTAAAACCCGATTTGGTTTTTTTAGATATTCAACTCCCCCGATTAACGGGCATCGAGGTGCTTGAGATTTTAGACCATGCTCCAATGATTGTTTTCACCACTGCCTACGATGAGTTTGCAATAAAAGCTTTCGAGAAAAGCGCTGTTGATTATCTGCTGAAACCATTCTCAAGGGATAGATTTGCACAAGCCATTGAAAGAGTTAAATCAAGAATATCATCAAAACATCCCCAAGAGCAAAGCGTTCAGCAGCTAGCCGAAAATCTTACAACCGATTCATTTCTCAACCGAATTGTTGTTAAAACCCCAAAAGCCATGGTGGTTATACCTGTTGATGAAATTCTCTACCTCGAAGCACAGGATGATTATGTGATGATATATACTTCAGAATCGAGATATATGAAAAAGCAAACCATGAAGTATTTTGAGGATAGATTAAATGCAGAGCAATTTATTAGAATTCACCGTTCATTTATAGCCAATATCAGCCATATCAATAAATTGGAACCATACTCAAAGGATTCATACATAGCAGTACTCAGGAACGGCGCCAAACTATCCGTAAGCAGCACAGGGTATAAATCGCTAAAGGAAATATTATCATTTTAACTTTTTCATTATTAATGCGAATTAAGCTTTCGCTTAAAGGGTTATCTATTCTTTTTGAATGTAATCAAAATGATTATCCGCAATCATGCCTATTCTTTCGAATTTTCCAAAATTACCCTGACAGGTTCTTCGAACTCTGTCAGGAAATTTCATGGAATCATTGACCTTTCATGGTCTTTAGACCTGAAAGAGTCATTTCACAAATCTCGCCTAGATATCTTTACGAATACTCATAATAATCAAATAATAAGGTACTCAAAAGCAACCTTTTTCTATAATAGTGCACCTTTAAAGTGAACATTTTGGTCTTTTTTTTGTAGATAAAAGTAATTGCCACTACCTTTCGTTTTTTTTTGTAAAATAAAGAGTATGAAACAAAAAAATTCCTTTTTAACCCTTAAACTACTTGTAATACTCATCCTTTTATTAAGTTCAAAAATTCAAGCTCAGTACTTCGGGGGGAATAAACCATTATATAAACGTTTTGATTATAACGTTTATCAAACGCCCAATTTTCAAATCTACAACTACTTCAAAAACGATTCTATTCTTAATCAACTATCCCAAACCGCAGAGAAGTGGTATTGGATGCACTACCAAGTTTTTCGCGATTCAATAAAGGAACGAAACCCTTTAATTATCTACCCGAATCAAGGCGATTTTCAACAAACAACTGCAATTTCGGGTGAGATTGGAATTGGTACTGGAGGTGTAACCGAAGCACTTAAAAATCGTGTTGTCCTTCCTGTTACTGAAACTTGGGCTCAAACCGAACATGTACTTGGTCACGAACTTGTTCATGCGTTTCAATACAATTCATTAATAAATGGTGATTCAACATCCTTAAACTCTGTTAGAAATCTTCCTCTCTGGATGGTGGAGGGAATGGCCGAATATCTATCCATTGGAAGTGTCGATTATAATACAGCAATGTGGATGCGCGATGCTGTTCTAAATGATTTTCTTCCATCACTTGAACAGATGACCTTCGATCAAGGCAAGTATTTCCCTTACCGCTACGGTCAAGCATTCTGGGCCTTTATTGGGAGAGCATTTGGTGATAGTTTAATAAATCCCATCTTTAAAGAAACAGCAAAGATGGGCTATGATAATGCGCTCAGGAAATATGTTGGAATGGATGAAAAGACTTTCTCAAATATATGGAAATCAACTGCAAAAGAGTTTTACATGAATGCAATGAAAGACTCTGTTGATTCTCCAGCTGGCAATCGAACAATTTTTGAAAAAAATGCTGGCTATTTAAATATATCGCCTGCTGTAAGCCCCGATGGTAGATACGTTGCGTTTTACTCCGAAAAAGATCTTTTTTCCATTGACCTTTTTATGGCCAATGCTGCAAGTGGAAGGATAATTAGAAAAATATCAAGTGTTGTCCATGAAAACGAAATTGATGCATTGAACTTTATTGAATCAGCAGGAACGTGGTCTCCCGATAGCAAACAGTTTGCTTTTGTCGCATTCAGCAAAGGAAAAAACAAGCTCCTTATAGTAGATGTCTTTGATGAGAAAATGGTAAAAGAGTTTTTGATCCCCGGTGTTCCCTCCTTTAGCTACCCAGCATGGTCACCGGATGGTAAAACCATCGTTGTTTCAGGTTTAGTTGAAGGAGTTAACGACCTTTACTCATATAACCTTAAAACTGATGAGGTAAAAAAATTAACCAACGATAAATGGTGCAACATACACCCATCATGGTCTCCCGATGGACGATATATTATTTTCGCTACCGATCAACCAACTGAGGATGATAATAAAAACGGAAGAAAAGTTGGTTACTATCTTGCAACCTACGATACTCAAACCAGCACGATTCAAATGTTACCATTTTTTCCTGGTGCTGAGAATCTCAACCCGATGTTCTCATCCAACGGAAAGCTGATCTATTTTCTATCGAATAGCGATGGATTTAGGAATATGTATACCTATAATCTAAGCACAGGTGAAATATACCGGCAAACCAAAATATTAACCGGTATTAGCGGCATAACCCCCCTTGCACCGGCCATGAGCCTTGCTCGCCAAACGAATGAAATAACATACTCTTACTATTACAATGGCCACTATTCAATATATACAGCTGACACCATTGATTTCACTCCGGTGAAAGTAAACCCCAATGTAGTTGACTTTACAGCATCAATTTTACCCCCATTTAACAGAGCGGTACCAGGAATTATTGATAATTATTTAAACACAATGAGTAGTTTACCCCTAACACCAACCGACTCATTCAAAACAGTTCCTTTTAAAGCCAAATTCAAACTCGATTATATTTCGAATATTGGCATGGGAATTTCAACTAGCCAGTTTGGCACTGGCATGCAGGGTGGAGTTGAAATGCTTTTCAGCGATATAACCGGAGGGCATCAAATTTATACGGGGATAGCGGTTAATGGTGAGGTTTACGACTTTGGAGGTCAAATAACTTACATCAATCAAAAGAATAGAATCTTCTGGGGTGCTTCAGTCTCGCATATTCCATATTCATACAGCTCTTATAATCCACATAACGATTCAATTAAATTGAACAACGGTACATATTATAAAGTTATAAATGATCAAATTCAGCTTATCAGGATGTTTGAGGATCAGGTTGGCTTTATGGTATATTTTCCATTGTCAAAAACACAAAGGTTTGAAACAAGTGCATCGATAGCAAGGTATTATTATCGGATTGATAATTATAATACGTACTATAACTACTCAACATACCCTTATGGTTACCCAATTGGGCAAGAAAAGGTGAAAGAAGATAATCCTCCACCTGGCTTTTTAATTGCCAATAACGATTTAGCTTATGTTTTTGATAATTCTAGTTTTGGTATAGCATCACCAATGAAAGGCTTTAGATCGAGGATACAAGTCAGTAAAACGTATGGTAATTATAATTTTTATGGTGCACTTATCGATCTACGAAAATACATTTACAAGAAACCCTTTTGCTTTGCAATGCGTGGTTATTACAATGGTAGGTTTGGTAATGATATTAACAATACGCTATACCCATTGTATATTGGCTATCCTTGGTTTGTAAGAGGTTATGACAGAATATATTCCGCTGATGGATTATCGCAAAACTCAGGAAATATTACTCCAAACCAATTACAAGGATCTCAAATGATTGTTGCCAACTTTGAAATTCGTTTACCCTTCACCGGTCCAGAGAGGTTGACTGTTCTAAAATCAAAGTTTTTCTATACCGAATTAGCCCTTTTTGCTGATGCAGGCGTTGCTTTCAATCATATTTATAATTATCATAATAAAGGTAATAAATTCAATTTGAATCTATTTCAAGATAGTTTTGATCACCCATTTATTTTCAGTTCTGGTGTCAGCTTAAGGTTCAACCTTTTTGGAATGCTTGTTATTGAACCTTTCTACGCAATCCCTTATCAACTTGGAGGAATGAAATCAGCATACATTGGAGTTAACTTTTTGCCAGGATGGTAAGATATATCAACAAAAAAGCCCTTGCTTCAAACAAGGGCTTTTTTGTTGATAAAATCATCTATTAAAAGTATAAATCTCTCTCCCCTGCAATAATTTTATCGATTCTTTTCCTTACCTCTTCAGCGTTTTGATGCCCATTCAGCTGATGTAGATTCTTTTCAATCAACTTAAACCCTTTCTCCTTTTGAACTGGCGTTCCATAATCAACAAGGTATTCGGTTAAAGTAAGCATTGCATTTGGGGTACAATAACGTTTAATAAACCCTGGAACCGAAAATTCCATAAAATGTTCACCCGTTCTTCCCAAGCGGTAGCAAGCAGTACAGAACGAGGGAATGTAATCGTTCTCAATTAACTCATCAATTATTTCACCTAAAGAACGATTGTCGTTTATCTGAAACTGCTCTTTATTTAGGTTCTGGTGATCGTTCTTTGCATCGGAATATGAACCAAGTTCGAGTTTAGTACCACCATCAATCTGTGATACCCCAAACTGAATAACCTGACGGCGAATTTCAATGGGTTCGCGAGCGGTTAGAATCAATCCGGTATAAGGAACTGCAAGCCGAAGGATTGCAACAAGTTTTACAAAATCCTCATCAGAAACAAAGTAGTCCTCAGTCAAATCAAGCGATGCGGCAGATTTTATTCGAGGAAAAGAGATAGTATGCGGTCCAACATTGTAGCAAGCCTCAAGGTGATTGGCGTGTCGAACCAAAGATAAAACCTCGAACCTCCAATCGTAAAGACCGAAAAGAGCACCAATACCAACATCGTCGAGACCGGCCTCCTGAGCACGATCGAGCGAAGTTAAGCGCCAATCGTAATCACGTTTTTTCCCCGATGGATGGTAGTTCTCATACGCTTCGGGGTGATAAGTTTCCTGAAAAACCTGATAAGTACCAATACCCGAATCCTTTACTGTTTTAAACCCTTCGATATCCATCGGAGCCGCATTGATATTCACCCGGCGAATCTCTCCGTTATTCTTTTTTATTCCATAAACCAGTTTTACAGTATGTGCAATATATTCAGGTGAGTAAGTTTGATGCTCGCCATATACAAGAATTAGTCGTTTTTGACCGTTTTCCTCAAGCGCTTCAACCTCTTTAATAATCTCATCATCGCCAAGAGTTTTTCTAACCGCCTCCTTATTCGATGACCTAAATCCGCAATATTTACAATTATTCGTGCATTTATTCCCAATGTAAAGTGGCGCAAAAAGAACAATTCGATTTCCATAAACTCGCTCTTTTAAAGTACGTGCACCCTGTAGAATCTCATTTACCAACTCTGGATCAGTCGTATTTACTAGAATTGCTGTTTCCTCAAGGTTCAAACGCTGCTTATCTAACGCCTTATCAATAATCTGCCGAACACGCTCTTTGGACGGCTTTGCGTTGTTTATGTATCCCCAAATCTCTTCAGGATCGATAAATGATTTCATCCGCTCGTCGGGAATTCTGTAAACCTCAGGTTTGAATTTCATAAAATATTAGTTTTATAACAAATTAATACAATCATTCAGCCTAATTATTGGTTGATGTTGAAAAGGCAAACAAGGAAAAAAACCATTAACCCTTCATCATAAGGGTTTTAACCTGCACACCGTCAAGTTTTCCAATTGGACCTGTAAGCGCACTCAGCTCATCGCTTGTGCCTTCAAGCACAAGGGATATAACACTCGCTCCCCTATCATGCATAGGAATCCCTTGACGCGCAATTATTACATCAGCGTGTACAGATAAAATTTGGTTTAACTTATTGACACTTTCCCGATTCTCAACGAGAATAAGTGCTGCTCCGAGTCTCTTTTCCATCAGACCTTTTCTTTTGGATCAGATTTTTTCAAGATTCCTTGGAGGCGAACCCAATCACCACCTTAGAAATTGAAATGAAATCAATCGTTGATAAATTAAAGTACAAAGATACTAACTGTTATTTCATTAACAAATGATAATTGTCAATATTCATAAAAGTTTTGTTTAATAGATCAACTCATCAATGGTCTCTCTCGCTTGCATTAATAAACGTTTGAGTTGAGCAGAGTTTTTAATATCTAACCCACATGATATTAACTTTTGGAAATAGATTATCGCATCGCCATTGGGGAATTGATTATCAAAATCGAGAATATGAATCTCAACATTCTGATTCGAAAGATGTGCCTGCTCATCGCAGCATTCAGACCAAATAATTAGCATCGCTTTGTAAAACTTTCCGTTCCATTCCAATGATATTGCATAGATTCCATTTGGTGGAATCAACTTGCCCAACTCCTCAATTTGAACCGTTAATGTAGGGAAATCAATATCCGTAAAGTAGTGAGTTCCTTTTCCCAGCGCACCAACAATAATATACTGATGATCGAGATATGCGTTGGCTCGCTGAATACGCCCCTCCTTGATAGATTTTCGAATTGTAGTTGAGCTAACCGTTTCGTGCTGAATATCCTGTTCGGGAATTTCTTCAACATCAAACCCTAATTCCTCCTTTAGTTTATACAAATACGAATAATCCCCCTCGCGGTTATGCCCAAAATGATGGTTGAAACCAACAATTATATACTTAGCGTCAAGTTTCCCTACTAAATAATTTCTAATAAAATCATGTGATGAAACCCTTGAAAACTCTAAGGTGAAATTTACGATAATCAAATGGTCGAGCCCTGTTTTACTGAGAAGCTCTATTTTTTCCTTTTGAGAATTAATAAACATCAGATCTTTACCCTGAGTTTCGGGGTAAAGCACTTTGCGTGGATGAGGAAAAAAAGTGATAAGTACCGATTCACCATTAATACCTTTAGCAATCTCAATAATCCGATTAATAATTGTTTTGTGTCCGATATGAACTCCATCGAACGAACCTGTAGTTACAACAGCTCTTTTGATATTTTTGGCTTCGTCAAAGCCGTAATGTACTTGCATTAATTTGAATTATCATATTAAAATATACACCACGGAGACACAGAGAACACTGAGGAATTCGTTAAAATCACTCTGTGTTTCTTCGTGCTCTCTGTGTCTCTGTGGTTTGTTTCATCTGAGTTATTTACAAACAAACTAACTCTTCACCTGATCCTTTACAAAGTAGGCAACTTTCTCTATTGAAGTTATCATATCATACTCCTCAAGAAAAACGTTATCAGGTACGTTAATTGGAGTTGTTGTAAAGTTAAGAATCCCCTTGATTCCAGACATTACAAGGGTTTCAGTGATATCTGCAGCGGTATCGGGAGGAGAAGCAATAATAGCAATTGATATATTTCCTGTTTTTATTTTCTCTTTTAAATCCTTTACATGATAACAGTTAATACCAGAAATAACCCGATTTGTTTTATTTGAATCAATATCAAATGTTGCAACAATATTAAGTTTTGGACGCTTTCCGATAAAATACGTTGTTACAGCCCTTCCAAGGTTACCCATACCTATAACTGCAACATTTAATCCATTTTTATAATCAATTATTTTTCCAATAACATCGACAAGCTCTTTAGCATCATATCCTTTCTTTTTCAAACTTGAATAGCCAATAAGCATAAGGTCGCGACGAACTTGCACCGCAGTATTATTATGCAATCGAGCCATTTCATGGGAATAGATATGCGTTTTACCTTTGGTAAGACATTCAAGCAAGGTACGTCTGTACTCGCTAAGTCTTTCAACTGTTTTCTCGGGTAGCTTCATCCGTAATACTTATAGTAGTTTTTGCAAATCTAACACATTATTACGCTAATCCAGCTATTTCGTTCAAAGTTGGCAGAATTGGAAAGTAAATTGTAAACGTAGTTCCCTGTTCTGGTTCACTTTCAACCTCAATTCTTCCATTATACAAATCGACTAATTTTTTAACTATTGATAAACCCAAACCGCTGCCAGTAATATTTCGAGTTGATGCATTCTTTATCCTCGAGAATTCGTGAAACAATTTTGGAATATCCTCTGAATCAATTCCAAATCCAGTGTCGATTACTTTAACAATCAGTTCATCAGAGGTAGAGCGGATAACACAGTTAACCGATCCACCATCCTTATTATATTTAACAGCGTTTGATATCAAATTATTGAAAATAATTTCCATCTCCTCTGCATCAGCCATTAAGGGTTGTTGATCGACTACATCGAGAATTAACTTAACATCGCGCTGCACGGCCAAAGGGGTCATGCCATCAATTGCTGATTTTGCGATAAGGTCGAGATCGAGTTCGCGCAGATCGCGTTTCTTCTTTCCTGAATCGATCCTAGTTAAATCAAGAAGATCCATTATCAAACTCCTCATCGACTTTACCCTTGACAAAGATCTATCAATCATTTCCTGATAATCATCGATTTTTTCGCCAGCTTGTTTCTCCTGCATCAGCTTTAAATACCCCTCGATTGCATTTAGCGGAGACTTCAGCTCGTGCGATAGCACCGTTAAAAATTTGAATCGGATTATCTTGCCCTCTTTATGCAATTTTCGGGTCATCCGACGTAGAAAGAAGTGCTTGGTGATATTCTCCATCGAAGCCTTTAACTCCTGAGGAGTAAATGGTTTTGGGACAAAATCGTATGCCCCAATATTTGTGGCTTTAACGGCTAACTCAAGTGATGCGTAGGATGTAATCATCATCACCAAAATATCGAGATGATTATTATTTATAAACTCTAACACTTCAACCCCTTGAATTCCGGGAAGTTTATTATCTAGAAGAACTATGGCAGGCGGTTTTGTATTGATAACTTCAAGAGCCTCTTCTCCTGTTGCAGCCTCAATAACATTGAACTGAATATCATCGTCCATAAATGGGTAGCTCACCGAAAAATTACGAAGTATTCGGGTTACTCCAGAGCGAATTCCAGGTTCATCGTCAACAACAAGTACATCTAATATCTCCATGCTAGAGTTTTAGTAGTTTCAATATTTCTTTGTGTAGCTGATCAGGGCGGATGCCCTTTTCAAGGTACAAATCGGCTCGAATCCATTTTCGTTCCTGCTCGGTACTAATGCCAAAGGTCATGCCTGTTTCAGCAGCAACAGCAGTAGCAATAATAATTGGCACGTCAGGATATTTTCGCTTCATTTTATAACAAAGTATGAAGCCGCTATCGTCGTTCTCCATCATCAGATCGAGAATTGCTAAATCGGGTTTTACCGAAGCGAGCAAATCTTCTGCTTCTTTTTGGCTTTCAGCAACAATTACAGTGAATCCAAATTTTTCTACCTGCAGTTTTAGCTGAAATAGATAATCGATATCATCATCAACTATCAGTATTGTTTTATTAGAATTGCTTGGCATAATATCGTTAAATGTTAATCGTTGCGTGTTAATCGAAAATTATAGTTGTTGTCTAAGGTGCTTCTTTTCACTTTTCACTTTTCACTTTTCACTTTTCACTTTTCACTTTTCACTTTTCA
>JANYLA010000101.1 GCA_025361485.1 Bacteroidales bacterium | reverse complement strand
AACTAATTTTAATAACTTTGATGAAGAATTAATAAAACAAATACAGCACAAAATTAACAGAAGACCTAGGAAGAACCTTGAATTTAGTAATCCGAAAGTGAATTTCTTCAATTGTGTTGCATTTGCTTCTTGAATCTACGCCTCCACATTTACAATCTTCTTTTCAGGTTCAAACGAAATTACGGTATGCAAAGCCGATGGAGCGAATTTTTCGAGTTGCGTTCCCACATAATGATAAATACTTTCTGTTAAAGGAAGTCCAACAAGTTCAGTAGCAGTTTGGGCAAGGGCTTCCAATTTATGTTGGTAGTGGTTTTGAATTCGCTCAGTATTTCTTTGAAGTGTTAAATCATAACCGATAGCAACGGCATTCCAGCCTTCGATTTTCACAAAATCGCTAAATGCAGTCCAGAAAATATCTCGTTTCTCGTTGTTCTTTCGAGTAATCTGATGCTCCCAACTAGATAGTGTTGAGCTCATATCAACGAGTTGTTTCTTAACCCTCTTTCTTAAATCAGAGTCGGGGTATAGCAATTTCAGGGCGTTCTTATTACCAATTATTTCCTTTGATTTATAACCTGTTATATTCTCACAGGCCTTGTTCCAAAATACTATTTCTCCGTTATGGCCAGTTGCAAAAACCATCGCTGGAAGATTTCTCACCAATGCCATTAAATTATCCTTATCCTCCTTAAGTCTTTTATTATTAATAACATCTGTAGTAATATCATTTACAACACCATGCCATCTTAAAATTTTATTCTGATTATCCCTTTCTACCTCAATTGTAATCCGAATGTTTTTCTCAACAGTATCAGGTCCGTTGTATTTGAAGTTTATGTTAAAAAGACTTCTTTCATTGATTTTGTAAATATCTTCGAACTTTTTATTTAAAACAGCCAAATCATCGGCATTCATGAAGGGTTTTATTGATTCTAAGTTCGGTTTTATTCTATCTTTCTTAAGTCCGAATATTCTATATGTTTCATCCGACCAATAATTAATACCATTTATTGGATCGCACTCCCAGCTCCCGATGTGAGCAATTTTTTGAGTTTTATTCAATCGATACTGACTAACCTCCAACTTTTGAAGCAATTCTTTCTGATGGCTAATATCAATGGTGGTTCCAACAATCAAGGAAGCTTTTCCATTGCTTTTTTTTGATACAACAGCTGCCCTTCCTAAAAACCATTTCCATTCGCCGTCTTTAGTTTTTGCTCTAAATTCTAACTCGTTACTTTCTCTAACTCCTTCCAATAATTCATTAATGGCTTTTTGAAGAATATGCTTTTCATCAGAATGTATAAAACCAATAATTCTTTCGAATGAAGTGACCGAATTCTTTGTTTCGAAGCCAAGCTGATTAAATACATGATTGCTAAATTCAACCTTCGCATTATCTATATCCCAATACCAAAAACCACCACTTACAAGAACTTGAGCCTCCTCTAATAGCTTAACCTTTGAGATATCTATATTCGGTGATTTTCCCTTTAGAATTGCCATATATTTTTCTATCAGAAGATTAAAAGTTTACTTTACTAAGTTACATAAAAATTGCATATCCCTACTAAATCTACTTATGCTTGTTATTCAAACTTTGGTAAATCAAGTATATCTTCGAGTAAAAATTTTCTAAAATCAATAAAAAACATGGATTGTTAAGAACTTTAGCAAAATTGTTAAGTATTTTATAGAATTGAATACAAGCAATAAATATGTATTTAGTTTATTTGCGTTAAATATTCAGCATCACATAAAATGAATAAACGCCCAGGATTTAATTGCGAAAAATTAAAACGTGTTCATCGTAAAGAGTTATTATTCAACACGTCGGAGATGGAGGTAATTAAGGTTTACTGTAAGCGATATAAGATACAAAACCAATCAAAGTTTTTGCGCGAAGCAATCATATCTAGGGTGCTTCATACTTTCGAAAACGATCACCCAAAACTATTCTAATCTTCTAGTTAAAATTTTGCAGTAAGTTTTAAGTTTATCCTTCTTGAGGTAAGATAATTTGGCACTGCGTACTTTCCCGACTGATTCTCTTGATTTCCTACAGTTTGAATCCACATGTACGATATCGTATTGTTTATATTCAGCAAATTAAATACTTCTGCGCTCAACCAAAGGCTTTTTATCCATTTTACTCCATTTAACTTTGTTCCTCCTTTTCCATCTTCGTTCTTAAAAACCTTAGAGAAACCAATATCAACCCTTTTATACGATGGCATTCTAGACACTAAGTCGTATCTATCCGTTTTTGGTAGGCTTAATGGTAGTCCAGAACCAAAATGCCCGCTAAGATGAACTCGGAAAGTTGGATTACCGGGCAAATAATCCTGAAAAAACAAACCAAAATTTATGAGCTGATCGGTGGGACGAGGATATAATCCATGTCCATCATTCGCGATGTTTTCATACGTTCTCATTAATGATAAACTTGCCCACGATTCGGCTCCCGGAACAAGTTCGCCATTCGCTTTCAAATCAAGACCAACCGCATACCCACTTGCAATGTTTTCGCCAGCATAACGAATTCTAACATTATCAATTTTATACGGGATTAAATTTGTAAGGTGCTTGTAGTACAACTCCGTTGTAAAGCGAAAAGGACGATCGCCTGATTTAAAACGATATTCATTTCCTAAAACAATGTGAATTGATTTTTGGGATTTTATGTTGCCATTCAACATTCCATCAACCGTTCTAAGCTCTTTATAGAATGGCGGTTGATAGTAAACCCCTCCCGAAAGATGAAACGACAAATCATTTCGCCACCGGGGCTCAACAGTAAGAGAAGCTCTAGGGCTAAATAACAACTCACTATTATAATCCCAGTACGACAACCTTACTCCTGCCGAGGTGATCATGTTGAAATTATTTGTCGAAAAGCTAACATCATCCTGCAAATAAGTATTAAATCGGTTTGATTGAATAATATTAGCGGCTTTCAATGAGTAGGAAAGTTCCAAACTATTATCTGAATGAGGCAATGAAAACCCTGAAGAATCGATTAACTCCCACTCACTTATTTGATCGTCAATTATTTCGTGCTGATATTTTAAACCCCATTTTAACTTGTTTATACCCGATGTCCATGCATTTGAATTTTCAACAGAAAAAACTTTTGCATTCAAAAAATTTCTTGCATGATTCAATGAGCCTCCAATGCCAACATTTATTAAACTATCGCCATAGGTTGATGAGCCTAACGAATTATCAAGTTCATTAAGTAAATATTCTCCGAGCAAATCAAATGTTTCGCGCTCATAGGTTACAAAACCACTACCTGTTAGCTTGAATTGAAGATTATTATTTGGCTTATATTCAGCACTTACTGCTCCTGTGACAGTTTCAAATATATTCACCTCCTGTCCCTCGTAATAAATTTTTAGCTGCAATGCGTTATTGAATGTTCCAAATCGAGTCTCCCTAACTTTAGGTGCAAATTGATATTTATTTGATGAGTATCCTCCCAAAAAACTTAAACTAAATTTAGCGGAAACATCATAATTTATATACGATTGTAAATCAAAAAAAGCAGGGCTATAATCTCCTTTCGAATCAAGCGTGTTAAGCAAATATTTAGAAGTTTTATACCTAAAACCAGTTATGTGGGTAAGTTTTTTATTCTTGCTAATACCTTCAATGGTAATATTTGTTCCGAGTAAGCTTAGGTTTAGATTTGCTGCATAAACTTGAGGTTTGCGATACTTAATATTTAGAACCGAAGACATTTTATCGCCAAACTCTGCATTAAATCCACCTGATGAGAATTCCACGCCCGAAACCATATCGGAATTTACAAAGCTTAACCCTTCTTGTTGTCCCGAACGCACTAAAAACGGACGATACACCTCTATCCCATTTACATAGATTAAGTTCTCATCAAAATTACCTCCACGAACTGAATACTGCGAGCTCAACTCATTCGATGAGCTAACGCCGGGCAATGATTTTAAAATTGACTCAAAATTCCCTGATGCATCAGGGATTAGCTCAATATCTTTAATATTAATTTTTTCGATATTGCTAAACTTATGCCTCGAACTGATTACTGAAACGCCATCAATGCTCGTAGATAATGAAATAAGTTTTACGTTAACCTCTTTCCTTTCGCCATCAGCTAATTGAACAACAGTATTACTATTGAGATAACCAAGACATGAAATTGACAGGGTTATTTTTTGATTCGAATTCACCTTAAGCCGATACCGACCATTTTCGTCGGTTGTAGTACCCGTATTTGTTCCTAAAATAGTAATATTTGCAAGTTCAACAGGATGATATAAAGTATCAGTTATTGTTCCAACAATTACACCTTTCCCTTGCCCCATCAATGAATTTATACTGATGAAAGAAATAGCGATTAGCAATAGCGTTTTGAAACCTCTTGATTTTTTTAAAAACATTGACCTTTTCTAATCCCGTTTGAGTTAAAACAATTAAAAACTTAGGCGAAGAAAACACTTTATTTTATATCGATAAACTTAATACAATATTCTTTTTATACAATCATTGAAATAACAATTAAACGCTCTAAAAATTGTGTACCAACAATAAATTGTTCGTTTGCAGGCCATTTGTTACGATTATAATCTTAAATTTCTCAAGATTTTTAATCAATACTTTATGGTTGAACAAATAGAAATACATCTTCCCTCCCACAAACGAGGCTTTCATTTAATAACCAATGAAATTGTTAATCGCCTACCAAAACTTCCCCAAAGTGGAATTTTAAATATATTTATTAAACATACTTCCGCTGCAATTACGATTAATGAGAATGCTGATTCAACAGTTAGAAACGATTTTGAAACATTTTTCAACAGGTTAATACCCGATAGCACCTCTTGGTTTAACCATAACTCCGAAGGAAATGACGATATGCCTGCTCATCTTAAATCATCAATCATTGGACAATCCTTATCAATACCAATTACAAATAGTAAACTAAATCTTGGAACTTGGCAAGGAATTTATCTCTGTGAATTCAGAAATAATGGTGGACAACGTCGAATTACAATTACTATTTTAAGCTAAGCGAATTTTTAATCTAAAAGAACAAATTTATTATAGTTTTAAAATAATTTGATATTTTTGCCTGAGATTTCAAAGTGATTTTACAAGAATCAATTACAAATCAACATTATTCAAATCACTTGATTAAACATCGATTCGAATGAATACATTGTTTATCTATTTTCTACATAATGTTGCATTGAACGTAGGTTTCCTAAAACGGTTCGGTGGACTGTAATTCCTCTTCGATTCTTCTTTACTTTATATCTTTTCATTTCTTGTTTATTAACAATTCAGATAATAAAAGCATAACATAATATGGAAAAATTACTTCTACTTGGTGACGAAGCAATTGCCCAAGGAGCAATTGATGGAGGAATGTCGGGTATTTATGCATATCCAGGTACACCTTCAACTGAAATTATGGAATTTGTTCACGGCTCAAAAATTGCCGAAGAATTGAATATTCACAGACTTTGGTCGACCAACGAAAAAACAGCCATGGAATCGGCCCTTGGCATGTCGTACGCAGGTAAACGTTCCATGGTTTGCTTTAAGCATGTTGGCTTAAACGTTGCTGCTGATGCATTTGTAAACGCATCAATCACCGGAGTTAATGGTGGTGTAATTGTTGTATCGGCTGACGATCCATCAATGCACTCATCACAGAACGAGCAGGATTCAAGGTTTTATGCAAAGTTTACCTTGATTCCAATTCTTGAGCCATCCAATCAGCAAGAGGCTTACGATATGGCATACTATGGTTTTGAACTTTCAGAGATGCTTAATGTGCCTGTGATGCTCAGAATTACAACTCGCCTAGCCCACTCACGTGCAGGCGTGCAGCGCAAGGATATGAAGAAGCAAAATCAGCTAAGGCTTCCTTCAGACCCACGCCAATTCGTACTTTTACCCGCAATTGCTCGTAAAAACTATAAAAAACTTCTCGGAATGCAACCTGCAATGGAGGTTGAATCCGAAAAATCGCCTTTCAATCAATACATTGATGGTGCCAATAAAAAGTTAGGAATTATTGCTGCAGGTTTGGCTTTCAACTATTTAATGGAGAATTATGATAATGGTAAAAACCCTAATCCAATCCTGAAATTAAGCCAATACCCACTACCTGAGAAGCAGGTTGCTAAACTGTACAACGAATGCGACTCTATTTTAGTTTTAGAGGATGGTGCTCCATTAATTGAGGAGATGCTTAAAGGTTTCCTAAACCTTGGCAAACCAATTCATGGTAGACTGGATGGTGCTGTGCCTCGCGATGGTGAGCTAAACCCAAATATTGTAGCCAAAGCCTTGGGAATGGAAATACATGAAGGACAAGATGTTCCTGATGTTGTAAAAAATCGTCCACCATCCTTATGCCAAGGTTGTGGACACAGCGATGTTTTCTTAGCATTAAATGAGGTGCTTTTAGAGTACGGCGCAGGTCGTGTTTTCTCCGATATCGGTTGCTACACCTTAGCTGCTTTACCTCCATACAACTCTATCAACTCATGCGTTGATATGGGTGCATCGATTACTATGGCTATTGGTGCTGCCGATGCAGGTCTAGTTCCTGCTGTTTCAGTAATTGGAGATTCAACTTTTACACACAGCGGTATGACAGGATTACTCGATGCTGTGAATAAGAACTCACCAATCACCGTTATTATCTCCGATAACTCTACTACAGGTATGACCGGCGGACAAACATCTGCTGCGCATGGTAGAATTTATGATATCTGCAAAGGTATTGGTGTTGATCCTGAGCATTTAAAGATTTTGACTCCTTTAAAAAAGAATCATGAGGAAAATGTAAAAATTCTTAGAGAGGAACTTTCATACAACGGCTTATCAGTTCTAATTCCAACAAGAGAGTGTATTCAAACATTTGCTCGACGTAAAAGGTCTGAAAAAGGTGAATCAAACGAGTAATCCAATTTTAAAAACTAAAAAAATGAAATCTGATATTATATTAGGCGGAGTTGGTGGACAAGGTATTCTCTCAATTGCTGCTGCCATAGGACTTGCTGCATTAAAAAACAATCTACACCTCAAGCAATCTGAGGTTCATGGAATGAGCCAACGGGGTGGTGATGTTCAATCGCATCTTCGGATATCGAGCAAACCTATCGCTTCGGATCTTATTCCTAAAGGCAAAGCAGACCTTATTATTTCTGTTGAACCAATGGAGGGTTTAAGATATTTACCTTTCCTATCGAATGATGGTTGGTTGGTCACAAACATTACCCCTTTTAATAATATTACCGATTATCCAAACATCGATGATATAATGAAACAGATTAAGGCATTCCCAAATCATATTGCCATCGATGCTGATACTATTGCTAAAGCGGCAGGTTCATCACGTTCGTCGAACATTGTTATGCTAGGTGCAGCTTCACCCTTCATCGATATTCCTTATGAAAAGCTTGAAGAAGGTATTCGCCAGCTTTTTGGTAAAAAAGGTGAGGAACTGGTGAATACAAATCTTAAGGCGTTAAAAGCGGGAAGAGAATTTACTGAAAAAAACAGGTAGATAATCTAAATATCATAAAAAAACCCCTTATTATTGAGGGGTTTTTATTTAACGTTTTCTTATGATGGTTCACTTATTTAGTCATACCATTGTTAATATTTCATTGCAATTACATGCAATTACCTTTTTTTTATTTCAAAATGCCAGTTTGATAATTTACACCTTAATATTACTGACCATTATCTTAACTGGAATTAATGTTTTTTTATACTTTTCTAAAAGAAGACTTTGGTTAAAGTTAAAGAGGATTGAGCAGCAGCTTATTCTATCTCAGATAAATCCTCATTTTTTATTCAACTCATTAACTGCGATTCAAAGTTATATCTATCGAAACGACCCACTTCAAGCTGGTAAATACCTTTCAACTTTTGCTAAACTGGTTCGATTAATCATTGAAAGTTCTCGGCAGGAACTCGTTTCTATAGAAAATGAAATTAAAATTCTTCGGTTATACTTTGATTTGCAAACACTAAGATTTGAAGATAAATTTGAGTTTAAGATTGAAGTGGATGATGCTATGAATATTGACGATCCAACCATTCCGCCGATGCTAGCTCAACCATTTATCGAGAACTCAATTGAGCATGGATTTATTCAGCTCTCGGGTAAAGGGATTATCTCGGTAAGATTTATCAAACTTAAAGAATCAATCGTCGTAGAAGTGGAGGACAATGGAATAGGAATTGATGAATCAATGCTTAACCATCTACGCTCAGGTAGGAGTCATCAAACCTTAGCAACTCAGATAACTTCTGAACGGATTAAAAAGATTTGGCAAATTAACGGGCTAAGAATTAAAATGGATATCATCGACCTTAATAGTATTGATAACTCAAAGCAAGGCTCAATTGTTAGATTTAATATTCCATCAAACCATTAAAATATGCTTTCAGCTTTAATCATTGATGATGAAGACAGAGTAAGAGAAACGCTTATTCATATGCTTTCAGTTTATTGTCCCAACATTATGGTTATAGGACAAGCCAATAGCGTGGCTTCGGGCTATAAACAAATCACTGAGCTGAAACCAGATGTTGTTTTTCTGGATGTAAAAATGCCTGATGGAACAGGGTTTGAGCTGCTTAGAAAATTCGATAAAGTTGACTTTTACTTTATTATTATAACTGCTTACGAAGAGTATGCTATTCAATCGTTTAAAGTTTGCGCATTGGATTATCTGCTTAAACCAATTGATTCAACCGATCTTATTAATGCTATAGCAAAACTCGCCAAAGCAATTGGTAGTGAAGAAACTAATCTTAACCTAAATACCTTTCTCTCAAATATCGAGTGCGAAAAGAACGATTCTAAAAAGATTGTGCTTAAAACTTTGGAAGCCATCTTTATTATCGATACAGATGATTTAATTAGATGTGAGTCTCAGAATAACTATACTGCGTTCCATTTGAAAGACAAATCAACAATTATCGTCTCTAAAACGCTAAAGGAATACGAAGAAATGCTAACCCCATTATCATTTATAAGATGCCATCAGACTCATCTTGTTAATATTAAATATATTACCAAGTATATAAAATATCCAAATGCCATACTTCAAATGGCTGATGAATCAATTATTCCAATTTCAGTGAGGAAAAAAGAGGCGATAGAAAGGTTGTTTAAAAAGTAGTGCGATTTATTCTACTTTAAATTTTTTCAGATGGCTCATATATTTCTTATCAGAGATAAGGATATGGTTAACCAACCAATCTGAAAGAAACTTAATTAGTTCGACCGTTATTTGTTGATCTCCACTTTCGAATTGTTTTTTGAAACGCTCAATTTTTTCGAAGAAAAATTCATGCTGTAATTTATGCTCTACCGTGTCGGGGTAGTTTGTAGCCAAAAAATACATCTCCTCGCGCTTAAAATGAGTCTTCGTATAATCAACTAATTGCGCTAAGAACTCAGCAAGAGTTTCCTTTGCTTTACCATGGCTCATAGCATTGAAGAGCTGATTGATTATCTTAAAAATGCCTTGATGATCAGCATCTATACTTTTAATATCAACGCTATAATTCTCTTTCCATTCGTAAAGGTTCATGATAATGAAAATTAAAGTTATTGTCCTCAAACAAAACTATTCAACAAATTTATAACCAACACCTTTAACAGTAGAAATATGCTCGTCGCCTATTTTTTCTCTTAGTTTACGTATATGAACATCAATAGTTCTGTCGCCAACAATAATATCGTCGCCCCAAATTACAGAGAAAATTTCATCCCTTGTAAATACTTTTTGTGGGCGGCTATATAGTAAGGCTAGGAGTTCAAATTCTTTTTTAGGTAAAACAATTTCTTTACCTTGCTTAATAATTAAGAAACGCTCTCTATCAATTTCAATATTCTTTTGAATTTTATCAACTGGTGCTGCTAATGTATCCTCATTGCTAATACTTCGTTTTAAAAGCGCTTTGATTCTGCTTACAAGCACCTTTGGTTTTATCGGCTTTGAAATATAATCATCACCACCTGCATCAAAACCTGCAATCTGGCTATAATCTTCTCCTCGGGCGGTTAAGAATGCAATTAAAACATTTTTTAATGATGGTATCTTACGTAACTCCTCACAAGTTTCGATGCCATCCATCCCAGGCATCATTACATCAAGCAGGATAAGCTGAGGTTTCACCTCCTGAGCCAACGCTATCGCCTCTTTACCATTTGATATGGTATAAACATTAAAGCCCTCTTTCCTAAGGTTATATCCAATAAACTCTAGCACATCGGGTTCATCATCAACAAGCAATAGGTTGAACTTACTAGCATTCATGAACTATTATTTAGTATTGATAAATATAACACATATATTACTCATTTAACAAAAATAGACTTTAATAGCTCATATTACTATATTGAAAGTGTTAAGTTTGTATTAATGTTATGTTAACTACACGCTAATTAATAATTTGTGAATTAAAGTTTTTTTAATCGGCAGCATTAAATTATGGCAACTAATTTTTTTTTATCATATTTGCCCTGCTTTATCCAAAAGTAAATCTTCTATGATCTCATTCAAAAATCGTTTGGTACTTATAACTGGCTCAACATCGGGTATCGGTAAGGCTATTACTATTCAACTTGCTAAAGAGGGTGCTAAACTAATTATTGCTGATAGAAATGAGATTGAACTTGCTGCAACAAAAGACGAATGTCTTAAACATACATCGTTTTGTGAAACGATAGTTTTTGACCTAGCCAATCCAAACGAGGTATCACATGCGGCATCAACTATTCTTGAAAAATATGGACCAATATACCTCCTAATCAATAATGGAGGCATAAGCCAACGTTCATTGGCGCATGAAACGCCCATTGAGATTGACAGAAAGATTATGGAGATTGATTTTTTCTCATACATAATCCTTTCAAAAGCTTTTATTCCTTCAATGATTGAACAGAAAGAAGGGTATATTGCCGTTACAAGCAGTTTGTCTGGTAAATTCGGATTTCATCTTCGCTCCTCCTACTCCGCTGCCAAACATGCGCTACAGGGTTATTTTGAAACTTTAAGGATGGAGCTAAAGCAACATGGAATATCAGTAACAATAGCCTACCCTGGTTCAATTAACTCAAATATTTCAATAAATGCTATTGAAAAAGATGGTAGTAAACATGGCGTTATGGATCCTGCACAAAGTAAAGGCATGTCAGCCGAAACCTGTGCCAAGCATTATATTCGAGCAATTAAAAAAGGGAGGACTGAGGTTCTCATCGGAGGAAAGGAATTTATTATGTTTCATCTCAAACGATTTTTTCCAAAGTTATTCTTTAAATTAATAGGTAAAATTAAAGCAACATAATCGAAATACATCAAAAAATGGAGAAGGTAATTTGCGGAATTCAACAGATAGGTATTGGTGTTACCAATGTTTACGAAACATGGAAATGGTATAAAGAGTTTATTGGCACTGACATCAGAATATTTGAGGATAGTACTGTTGCTGAACTCATGCTGCCATATACAGGGGGGCAACCACGCGAACGCCACGCAGCACTAACCATTAATCTTCAAGGTGGTGGAGGGCTAGAAATATGGCAGTACCGAGGGAGAACACCTTTAGCTCCAGCATTCGATGTACAAATCGGAGACTTGGGGATCTATGCTATTAAATTTAAGTGTCGTGATATCAAAATTGCTTATAAATCATTTGTTGATAAAGGAGTAACACCATTAACCACACCTCAGCCAAACCCTGCAGGTATTAACCACTTTTTTGTTAGAGATCCATTTAATAACATATTTGAAGTATTTGAAAGCACATCTTGGTTTAAGGATGAAGGCAAACCCACAGGTGGCGTATCGGGAGCAATAATTGGTGTAAGCAATATCGATAACTCATTGGAGGTTTACTCAAAGTTATTAGGTTACGATAGAATATTATCTGATTTAACTGGTAAGTTCAACGATATTATAGGTGTACCTGGTGGTACTGGTACTTTCCGCAGAATACTTTTAACTCACTCAAAACCTCGCAAGGGAGCATTTAGTCCACTTTTTGGTGAGACACAGATTGAACTAATTCAAGCAATTGATAGACCAGCGACCAAAATTTTCAAGGATAGACTTTGGGGCGATTTAGGTTACATACATCTTTGCTTTGACATAAGACACATGGATAGTCTTGAAAAAGAGTGCAACGAACTGGGCTATAAGTTTACCGTTAACTCAAATGTTAAGCATAACGATAAAGGCAGCTTCGATATGGGTGAAGCTGCAGGACATTTCACCTACATTGAGGAACCCGATGGAACATTAATTGAGTTTGTTGAAACGCATAGAATTCCACTATTGAAAGCATTGGGTATAAATCTGAATCTAGATAAGAGAGATCCGGAAAAATCGTTACCCCGTTGGATTATCAATATGATGGGACTTAAAAAGGTAAAGGAGCTATAAAGCTCCTTTTTCTTATGCAACATAAATGTTTCAAATTTTCACTTAATCAATTATCTAACAAAAAATCTGTTTCTTAACATATGTTAAGCAGATGTCTATATATTTGAAAATTGGAAAACTAGCCTTAATCTTGTAATTCATTAAACGATAGTTTTACAACATAATATTTATTTGAAAATCAATACTAAACCAAACAATATGAGCAAGATGACATCTAATGACTACATGGCAAGAGAGGATAAATTTGGTGCACACAACTACCATCCACTACCAGTAGTTCTCGAAAAAGGCGAAGGCATTTTTCTTTATGGCGTTGATGGAAAGCGTTATTACGATTTCCTTTCGGCTTACTCAGCAGTTAACCAAGGACATTGCCACCCAAAAATTGTTAAAGCCCTTATCGATCAAGCGCAAAAACTTACTTTAACCTCAAGAGCATTTTATAATGACGTTTTAGGCGAATACGAAGAATTCGTAACCAAGTACTTTGGTTATGATAAAGTATTACCTATGAATACTGGTGCCGAAGCGGATGAAACAGCTCTTAAACTTTGCCGTAAATGGGCTTATACAAAAAAAGGGATTAAAGAGGATCAGGCAAAAATTATTGTTTGCGAGGATAACTTCCACGGTCGAACCATTACTATTGTTTCGATGTCAACCGATCCCGATTCATATAGTGGTTTTGGTCCATTTACACCTGGTTTTGTAAAAATTCCTTATAACGATTTAGCTGCTTTAGAGAAAGAACTACAAGATCCTAACGTTGCTGGTTTTCTTGTTGAGCCCATTCAGGGTGAAGCAGGTGTCTTTGTTCCAGATGCTGGTTATCTAAAGAAAGCTTATGACCTTTGTAAAAAGCATAACGTTCTTTTCATTGCCGATGAGGTTCAAACAGGTATTGCCCGCACAGGTAAAATGCTTGCTTGCGATCACGAAGGTGTTCACCCTGATATTCTAATTCTTGGTAAAGCTGTTTCTGGAGGTATTCTACCCGTATCAGCAGTTTTAGCTAATAATGAAATAATGCTTTGCATTAAGCCGGGTGAGCATGGTTCAACATTTGGAGGTAATCCTCTTGCTTGTCGTGTTGCAATTGCTGCTTTGAATGTAATCAAAGACGAAAAACTTGAGGAGAATGCCGAGAAAATGGGTAAAATTTTCCGTCAAGAGATGAGTGCAATTAAAAGCGACATGATTGAGCTCGTTCGTGGTAAAGGTCTTTTAAATGCGATTGTTATTCGTAACAAACCAGGCAAAACCGCTTGGGATGTTTGCTTAGCAATGGCAGAAAAAGGCGTACTTGCTAAACCAACTCACGGTAATATTATTCGCTTTGCTCCTCCTTTAGTAATCAATGAGACACAGCTAATGGATGCTATAAAATGCATTAAAGAAGCATTTAAACTTTTTGAGTAAACCTTTGTTAATATAAAAATAAAAAGAGCTGCTATTTAGCAGCTCTTTTTATTAAACTATTGAACCATTTCAAAATCTAATCTTACACAATTTTGAAATTCTAAACACTAATTAAATGAGAAAAAACAGTTATTTACTATTTATCGCTTTGACTATGGTAGCAGCATCGGGTTGTACAAAGCATGAAAATCAGAAACCTGCATTCGACATATCCAATATGAACCCGTCGGTTAAACCAGGTGTTGATTTCTTTTCATACGCAAACGGTACTTGGCTTAAAAACACCAAGATGCCAGATGATAAATCGCGTTATGGTTCGTTTGATATTCTTCGTGAGGATAATGATCAAATCCTAAAAACCATTTTTGAGCAAGCCGCAGCAAAAACTGATGCACCCAAAGGTAGCAGTTGGCAAAAGGTAGGCGATTTCTTTGCATCGGGAAACGATTCTGCCAATATCGAGAAACAAGGTTACGAACCAATTAAAGAAGATTTAAACAGAATTTCTGCGATTAAATCAACTTCCGATATTCTAGCAGAGCTTACTAAATTACATACACAGTATATTACTCCTTTATTCACGCCTTATGCTGGACAGGATAGCAAAAAAAGCGACACAATCATAATCAGCTTAAATCAGGGTGGTTTAGGCTTACCTGATCGCGATTACTATTTAGGCAAGGATGCTCGTTCCGAAGAGATTCGCAAAGATTATATTCAACACTTAGCAACAAGTTTTGCATTAATTGGCTATAATCAAGAGCAATCTCAGAAATCTGCGCAGCAGGTAATGGCTCTTGAAACAAGACTAGCTAATGCTACTCAAACCCGATTGGAGCAACGCGATCCATACCTTACATATAATAAGGTAACGATTAAAGAGATGCAGAAATTATCGCCAGAGGTTGATTGGGTAAATTACTTCAAAGGACTTGGTATCGAAATCCCCGTTGATTTTGTTATCGATAATCCTAAGTTTTATACCGAAATCAGCAAAATGCTAAAAGAGGTTTCTGTCGATGATTGGAAAAATTACTTCACTTGGAATGTTATTAACCAGTACTCTTCATTCCTTTCCGATGCATTTGTAAAAGCAAACTTTGATTTTTACAGCAAAAAATTATCTGGTAACAATGCAGATAAACCTCGTTGGCAAAAAGTTTCAAATTCTGCAAATTTCGCAATAGGCGAACTTATTGGCGAGATATTTGTCGAACAGAATTTCCCTCCTGCTGCTAAGCAAAAGATGCTTGACCTAATTGCAAATCTAAAAGTAGCCTTCAGAGAAAGAATTAGCAATCTCACATGGATGAGCGACGAAACAAAGAAAAAAGCACTTGAGAAACTTGAAACCATAATGGTTAAAGTTGGATATCCTGATAAATGGAGAGATTATTCAAAACTTGAGATTACCCGTGATTGCTATGCAAAAAACATTAAAAATGCATCTGAGTTTAGCTTTAGGCTTAATATGGATAAACTTGGAAAATCTGTAGATAGAACTGAGTGGGGAATGACACCTCAAACCGTTAATGCTTACTACAATCCATCCATGAACGAAATCGTATTCCCTGCTGGCATTCTTCAGCCTCCATTCTTTAACATGAACGCTGATGATGCTATTAACTACGGCGGTATTGGTGTTGTAATTGGACATGAAATGACCCACGGTTTCGATGATCAAGGACGTAATTTTGATAAGAATGGTAATCTCACCGATTGGTGGACAAAAGAGGATTCAGAAAAATTCAATGCATTAACTCAAATCTTGGTTGATCAGTACAGTAGATTTGTGGCCATTGATTCTATTCACCTCGATGGCAAGCTAACTCTTGGCGAGAATATTGCTGATTATGGTGGACTAACCATGTCATATCTAGCGTATCGTAAATCGTTAGAGGGTAAGCAAGAACCAGCTAAAATTGATGGATTCACTGCTGAGCAGCGTTTCTTCCTATCGTATGGCAATATCTGGCGGCAGATTATCAGAGATAAAGAATTGATGCGTAGAGTTAAAGAGGATGTTCATTCACCTGGTAATTTTAGGGTAAATGGAGCGCTCTTTAATATTCCCGAACTCTATAATGCTTTCGAAATAAAACCAGATGAACCTTTATATATATCACCTGAAAAACGAGCTTCTATTTGGTAAAATATCAAAAGCCTCAGAATAATCTGAGGCTTTTTTCTTACGTTTACAATTCAAATTTTCAAACAAAAACTTTATGGAAAAGGTTATTGATTGGGCAAAGAGCCTAAACTGTGCGGTTACAGTTAGCGATATCAATGGTACAATAATATACATGAACGAAAAATCAGGTAAGACCTTTGAAAAGTGGGGAGGCCTTGATTTAATTGGAAAAAATCTTGATAGTTGTCATAAACCTAAATCTCAGAAAACCATTAAGAATTTAATGGATTTTGCTGAAACAAATGTTTATACCATTGAAAAAGCGGGAATTAAAAAGTTGATTTATCAAACACCATGGTATCAAGGTGAAAAAGTTGCAGGATTAGTTGAACTCTCGCTTGAAATACCTACTGAAATGCCACATTTCATTAGAGACTAACCTTTCTTTTCTCATCAAATATTGCAAATCAATTATTGATTAAAATGTAAATACCAGTCAATAAAATTCTTAACGCCTACCTTTATATTTGTTTGAGGTTTATAACCCAAATCTGCGATTAGATCGTCAACATCTGCCCAAGTTGATGGAACATCGCCGTTCTGCAATGGCATGAAATTGATAGTTGCTTTTCGTAATAACGATTCCTCTATAGCTTTTACAAAATCGAGAAGTTTAACTGGACTGCTATTGCCAATATTGTATATTTTATAGGGTGCAACAGATGTTGAAGGTTCTGGATTTTTACCAGTCCAAGCGCTGTTAGTAGCAGGAGGATTATCAATAACCCTCATAATTCCTTCAACAATATCATCAACATAAGTGAAATCGCGCTGCATATTCCCATTATTAAAAATATCAATGGGTTTTCCTTCAAGAATTGCCTTAGTAAAAATAAATAGCGCCATATCAGGTCTGCCCCAGGGTCCATAAACTGTAAAAAACCTCAATCCTGTAGTTGGGAGTCCGTATAAGTAGCTGTACGTATGAGCCATCAGCTCATTGCTCTTCTTTGTTGCCGCATAAAGGCTAATGGGATGATCAACGTTATGATTTGTTGAGAAAGGCATTTCCTCGTTTAACCCGTAAACACTTGAACTACTCGCATAGGCAAGATGCTTTACATTATTATGTCTACATCCCTCAAGGATATTAATAAAGCCAACAATGTTACTATCGATGTATGTAAATGGGTTTTCGATGCTATAGCGAACTCCTGCTTGTGCTGCTAGATTACAAACTTTATCGAATTTCTCTTTCTTAAAGAGTTCAAGTATTGCTTCTCTATCTTCAAGTTTTAGTTTAATAAACTTGTAATTTGAAAACTTTGAACTTTGAACAAAACGACCATAAACAATAGCACTTTGGCTAATACCAGTTAACTCAAGGCGTGAGAATTTAAGATTAACATCATAGTAATCATTAATACAATCGAGGCCAACAACCTCATCGCCACGCTCAATTAAGCGCTTTGAAAGATGAAATCCGATAAAACCGGCTGAACCTGTTACTAATATCTTTGCCATGATTTATTGTTTAAATAGAAATGTTGAACAATTATCAAATTTATAACTATTGCCTTTTGAATAAAAACAAAAGGGGTTGAAAACAACCCCCTCAATTATTTCAATGGATTATACTATAAACTCCAGTACTTAAATTTTGATGCTTTATTTCTAAATATGCCTTTAACGTCAACAAAAACACAATCCTTATCGGCAAAGTTATCAAACCAAGCGTCATCTAAACTCAAATACTGATAGTGGCTTACCGCAACAATTATCGCATCATATTTACCTGAAGGTTTTGTTGCAAGAGGAAAACCATACTCCTCTTTAACTTCATGCGAATCAGCAAATGCATCAATAACATCAATTTGGTTTACACCAAATGATTGTAACTCCTTGTAAATATCTACAACCTTTGAGTTTCGAATATCGCTAACATTCTCTTTAAAAGTAATACCCATTATAAGTACCCGAGTATCCCTCGGATTCTTATCGGCAGATATCATTTTCTTAACGGTTTGTTTTGCGATATATCCTCCCATTGAGTCGTTAATAAAACGGCCTGCGCTTATAATTTGTGGATGATAACCTAGCTCTTTGGCTTTGTAAACTAGATAATAAGGATCAACACCAATGCAATGCCCACCAACCAGACCAGGGAAGAATTTCAAAAAATTCCATTTTGTTCCCGCTGCTTCTAAAACCTCGTATGTATTAATTCCCAAACGGTTGAAAATTATTGAAAGCTCGTTCATAAATGCAATATTGATATCGCGCTGAGTGTTTTCAATAATTTTGGCCGCCTCGGCAACTTTAATTGAACTTGCTCGGTGAATGCCTGCTTTAATAATTAATTCATAAACTAAAGCAATCTCCTCAGATGATTCAGGATCGCAACCTGATGTTATTTTCTTAATAGTTGTTAACGTATGTTCTTTATCTCCTGGATTAATACGTTCAGGGGAGAAGCCAATTTTAAAGTCTTTAATGAAGGTTAAACCAGATAATTTTTCCAAAAGTGGAACGCAGTCCTCTTCGGTACATCCAGGGTAAACGGTTGACTCATAGACAACATAATCGCCTTTTTTGAGTACCTTACCCACAGTTTCGGTTGCGGCCAATAAAGGCTTTAAATCAGGAAGATTATGATCATCTATAGGGGTTGGTACAGCGACTACATAAAACTTAGCCTCACGAATCTCTTCTAACTTATAGGTATAATGAATATCGCAACCATTAAAAGCCTCTGATTCAAGCTCCCTGCTAGGATCAATCCCCTTTCTCATCAGGTCAACCCGCTCGGGCTTTATATCAAAACCAATAACAGATAATTTTCTTGCAAACTCCAAAGCAATGGGAAGTCCAACATAACCAAGACCGATCACTGCTAACTTTTCATTTTTGTTAATTAGCTGTTTATACATACTTATAGTTTAATCGTTTGATAATAAACAAAATGGATGATAATCGCCCACTAAACCTATTTCTTTGGTATTCCTAATATTATAAACGGTTTGAATCGACTGCCTTGAATCTTCCAATCCGAATCCTTTACCTTGAAGTATCTCCTGGTAAGTTTTAGTATGTAAATCACCAAAACCCTCGCTAAACTCAATTTCTTTTCCCTCAATCATAATTGAACGAAAAGTTCGTTGTTTTTTTAGCTTAACATCATTGGGCACGTCATTATAATCAACGCTTAAAAACCATCTAACTCTCGCCCTTTCTAGCTCAAGATAACCGGCAGCCTTATCGGGCTTTGATAGATGAACAACATTTTTACGAACATCACCAAAAATCCAGGTAAGCATATCAAAGAAATGAACACCAATATTCGTAGCAACTCCACCTGATTTCTGAATATCACCTTTCCAGCTAATGTCGTACCACCTTCCTCTGCTAGTAATATAGGTTAGATCGATATCATATATTTTATCCTTTGGTCCCTGCTCAATCGATTTCTTCAGTTCAATAATTGCAGGGTGCAATCTTAACTGAAGAACGGTGTAAACACTTCTGTTTGTTTCCTTTTCAATCTCCTGAAGTGCGTCGATATTCCATGGGTTTAACACGATAGGTTTTTCGCAAATAGCATCGGCTCCCTGGCGTAATGCAAAACGGATATGTGAATCGTGCAAATAGTTTGGAGTACATATACTTACATAATCGATCTTTGCTCCTTGTCGTTTTAACTTATCGATATGTCGATCGAACCGTTCAAACTCAACAAAAAAATCAGCGTTAGGGAAATAGCTATCCATTATCCCAACACAATCGTGTTTATCTAAAGCTGCAAGTAGATTGTTGCCAGTATCTCTTATTGCCTTTAAATGACGAGGTGCAACAAAACCTGCAGCACCGATTAAAGCGAAGTTATTCATTTAATAAAATATTTCGAGTTCAATATAGCTATGAAAACCTAATAGAAAAAAGATTATTATCAGCCCTTCACTCTATTTAATTCTTTTAGTCACTTTATCGCAATACAAAATGTAAATTTCTTTACTTTCAGGACATTCAGCAAGTCCATTGCTATCAAAGTCAAGTTTATGTCCAAATTCGCTCATCCATCCAACTTGGTGCGATGGATTACCAACAACTAAGGCATAAGGTTTAACATCCTTAATCACAACTGCTCCTGCACCTATAAAACAAAACTCACCAAGAGTAACACCACAAACAATGGTTGCATTGGCTCCAATTGAAGCACCATACTTTACATGCGTTTTTAGGTATTCGCTTTTTCGAACAACGGCGCTTCTTGGATTTATAACATTTGTAAAAACCATCGATGGACCCAGAAAAACATCATCCTCGCATATAACGCCGGTATATATCGATACATTGTTCTGAACTTTTACGTTTTTCCCGAGTACAACTCCTGGCGACACAACAACGTTTTGACCAATATTACAGTTTTCACCAATCTCACAGCCAGACATAATATGGCTAAAATGCCATATCTTTGTTCCTCTACCAATTTTACAGTTATCGTCAATAACAGCTGTTTCATGAGCAGTAAACACTTTCTCCATTTACTTTAAATAGTTAAGTATTGTATCGCAAATAAATCGTTGTATTTCCTCTGTTAGTTCAGTATGCATTGGTAATGATATCACAGTATCACACAAGGTATCAGTAACAGGAAAAAATTTATTTGTTGCTTTATTCTGATATTCTTCGAAGGCTTTTTGCGCATGGAGAGGAACAGGGTAATACACCATTGATGGAATTCCCTTATCTGAAAGATGCTTAATCAGCTCAACCCTATTCCCTTTCAATAATCTTAATGTATACTGATGAAAGATATGATTTGACCAAGTTGCTCGTGAAGGTATTTTAATACTCTTACAATTGCCTAAAAGTCTATCGTATATATCTGCCGCTTTAATTCTGCTACTATTGAAGTCATTTAAATAATTTAATTTTACTCTCAAAACCGCAGCCTGAATGGTATCAAGCCTCGAGTTTACTCCAATTTTATCATGGTAATACCTAACCTTCATCCCATGATTTGATATTGACTTAATCTCATCCGCTAAGGCATCATTATTTGTAAAGAGCGCTCCACCATCGCCAAAACACCCTAAGTTTTTGGATGGGAAAAATGATGTTGTACCTATATCTCCAATAGAACCTGCCTTAGCAGTATTCCCATTTTTGAAAATATAATCAGTGCCTGTTGCCTGAGCAACATCTTCAATAATATAAATATTGTGTTTTTGGGAAATAGCAACAATTTCTTCCATGTTGGCACATTGACCAAATAGATGGACAGGTATAATCGCTTTTGTTTTGGAAGTTATTGCTTTCTCAAAAGCAATTGGGTCAATGGTAAATGTATCAGGATCAACATCAACTAGAACGGGAACCATTCCAAGTAACGCAATAACCTCTACCGTTGCAATAAAAGTAAAATCGGGTGTTATTACCTCGTCCCCAGGCTTTAGTCCCAGAGCCATTAAAGCAATTTGAAGAGCATCGGTACCATTGGCGCAGCCAATAACATGTTTTACACCAAGATATTTTGCTAACTCATCTTGAAAAAGATTTACTTCTTTACCCTTTATAAATGCTGAACTATCAATAACCTCTTGAATAGATAAATCTATCTCCTTTTTTATCTTAAGATATTGACCTTTCAGGTCGCACATCTGAATCGATGAACTCATTCTCTTGTTGTCAGTTATAGGTTAACTGTTATCGGTAATCAGTTGTATCTTTTGCTGATCACTTTTAACTATAAACTTTTAACTATTTAGCGTAGCTAATAGCTCTTGTCTCGCGAATTACAGTAATTTTAACCTGACCAGGATATGTCATCTCGTCCTGAATCTTTTTAGCAATATCAAACGATAGTTTTGCTGCTTCCTCATCACTAATCTTCTCGCTTCCTACAATTACACGAAGTTCTCTTCCAGCTTGAATTGCAAATGTTTTAAGTACACCTGGGTAGGAATAAGCCATATCCTCCATCTCTTTTAAACGCTTGATATAAGACTCAACCACCTCGCGACGAGCACCAGGGCGCGCACCTGAAATTGCATCGCATACCTGAACGATAGGTGCAAAAAGGGTTGTCATCTCGGTTTCATCGTGGTGAGAACCAATTGCATTGCAAACATCAGGTTTTTCTTTGCAACGTTCAGCGATTTTCATACCAAGAATTGCATGCGGCAATTCAGGCTCATCATCCGGAACCTTTCCAATATCGTGTAAAAGACCTGCCCTTTTCGCTGTTTTTGCGTTTAATCCAAGTTCAGTCGCCATGATCGCGCAAAGGTTTGCAACCTCGCGTGAGTGCTGAAGAAGGTTCTGACCATATGATGAACGATATTTCATCTTTCCTATCAAACGGATAAGTTCAGGGTGTAATCCATGAATACCAAGATCAATTGAAGTCCGTTTTCCAACCTCAATTATCTCCTCCTCAATCTGCTTCTGAACTTTTAAAACCACCTCTTCGATACGTGCAGGGTGAATTCGGCCATCGGTTACGAGTTGATGTAAAGCCAAACGAGCAATCTCCCTTCGAACGGGATCAAAAGCCGAAAGGATAATCGCTTCAGGTGTATCATCAACAATGATTTCAACTCCTGTCGCAGCCTCTAAAGCTCTAATATTACGACCCTCACGACCAATGATGCGACCTTTTATTTCATCGGAATCGATATGGAAAACGGTAACTGAATTCTCAATGGCTGTTTCAGTTGCAACTCGCTGAATGGTTTGAACAATAACGCGTTTTGCTTCTTTATTCGCAGTCAACTTCGCTTCATCCATAATCTCGTTAATGGACGACATGGCAGCAGTGCGAGCCTCAGCTTTTAAAGAGTCGATCAGTTGATTTTTGGCATCTTCGGCCGATAAGCCTGAAAGAAATTCGAGCTTTTCAACATGCATTTTATGCATCTTCTCTAGCTCATCGCTCTTCTTATCTACAATTTCGAGCTGCGAGGTTAAATTATCCTTAATAATATCTAACTCCTTTTGTTTACGCTGAACTTCCTCAAACTTTTTTGAAGTTTCGGTTTCACGCTGCTTAAACTTATTTTCAGCAAGCGCCATTCTCGAGTTCTTTTCTGTAATAACTCGATCGTGCTCAGTTTTAAGCTGTAAAAATCGCTCCTTAGCTTGAAGAATCTTTTCTTTCTTAATTACTTCTGCCTCTGATTCAGCATCCTGAATTATCATTTTCTTTCTACGAGCCAACAACATGTTCCAAAGGATGTATGATATAATCATCCCTACAACGAGTGTTAGTGCTGATATAATTATTGTGTACTCCATAGTATAATTTTAATTGTTATCGATGAATAATATATATAAAAAATGCCCGCATTAATTCCCTTAAGTTTTATGAAACCCCAATTTGACATGGGTGGAGAGACCGCTGACTTCAGACTTCCAATGTTCCGAATAGATGGAACCTCGACTAGCGAGGTAAGGCCTGTCTTAGGCTAGCATAAGTCCTGCTCCAATTTTTGTAATGTTGAGTTTCGCAAAAATGTTAAGGAAATAATGCGGGCAATGCTATTTTAAAGAACTTATATTACTCTTATCTAGATATTCACCAAGCCATTCATCCAATTCAGTTAATTCGTCAACCACAGGTGAAACATCAAACTTCGATTCACTTTCGATTAACTTTATCACAAATTGTAAAGCGGCCATTGCCAAAAAATCTTGTAAGTCCTTGTCGTTATATCGTTGTTTGTATTGTAGGACTTTCTCATTAATCATTTTAGCGGCCTTACGAATCTTCTCCTCATCGTTTCGGTCAATTTTCAAAGGATAATACCTGTCAATAACATTAACCCGTATAGAAAGTTTATCCTCCATAAAATCAATCTTGGTCTATCTGTTTAAAAGAGCAATGCACTTGTCAATTTCCCGCACAATCCTATTCACTTTAATCTTTGCATCATGTACTTCTTGGTTTGACGCTTGAAGCGATTTTGCAAATTTCAACCGGTCGTAGTGCTCTTTCATCTCAACATAAGCCTGCTCCTTATCATTTAACTGCCTTTTGAGCTCATTATTCTGATTAAGTAGCAACTCGTTCTCATGCTTTTCTTTATCTAAAGCCGAAACAAGTAGATGAACCTTTTGTTTAATTCGTAAACTTATGTTATTCTGTTGAACACTCATTACCTGATTAAAGTTCTACAAAAATAAGATTGCTTTAACAAAAAACAAAAATATTAAACCTTTATTTGGTTTATAAAGTAGAAATTAAATTAGTTTTATGGCTCTGAAAAATCGCATTTATGAATCTTTCATCTCTTTTCATTTTCTTAACTCTATTAGTTAGTTGGCACACAGGGCTTAGTCAATCCAAAACTATTAACAATGATTTTATATCACCTTTAGCGGGATCATTGGGTATTACTGGTTCATTCGGAGAGGTTAGAACCGATCATTTTCATTCCGGTATTGATTTAAGAACCGATGGTATGATCGGAAAAGAGGTAAAGGCAGCTAATGATGGTTATATCTCTCGTATCAAAGTAAGCTCGGTTGGATACGGCAAATCGATATTTATCGATCATCCGAACGGGCTGACCACTGAATACGGACATTTGGATAGATATAATGCTCTAATTGACGAATATGTAAAACGTATTCAATATCAGCAAAAATCATTTGATATTGATATATTTCCTAAGCCGAATGAATTTCCAATAAAAAAAGGTGATGTTATTGCTTTTAGCGGTAATTCCGGGGGCTCATCGGGCCCTCACCTACACTACGAAGTACGCACAACAGCAGATCAGCAAATTATTAGCCTAATACCTAAATACCTGAATATCATTGACAGCATTGCACCTACTATCAAATCGTTACATATTTACAAACTCGATAGTTCGAGCTACTCAAATGGTTACCCTGAAAAAATCGATATTCAACTCTCAAAAAACAAGAATGAATACACAACCAATGGAATAATAAACGCTTACAAAAAGATTGGAATCGGGATTGATGTATTTGACAAGCTCAACAACATGAGCACTCAGTGTGGTTTCGGAAATTTATCGCTATCAGTTAACGGAAAAGTAGTTTACAAACTGGTATTAAATAAATTTGCATTTGCTGAAACGCGTTACGTGAATAGCGTTATTGACTATGCTGCTAAATACAAATCTGGCAAAGAGATCGTCAAACTTTTTGCCGAACCAGCGAACTTCTTCTCCGGACTTCAAAACCTATATAAAAGAGGAGTTATTGATATTCTTCCAGATAGTTTATACAAAATAGAAATTTTAGCAGGAGACGCTAACAACAACATTACTAGGTTAAGTTTTAATATTCGTGGAGTAACACCGCCAATTAAGACGGAATCATTGAATCAACGCAAGGATAATGTATTTCCAATCTCCTGCATGATTGATAACACAATTATAAACGATACTTTTATGCTTCAAATCCCAAAATATTCGCTTTACGATAACCTTTACTTTAAGCATAGTAGTAAAGCAGTAGTAGGTTATAATTATTCACCTCTACTCCGGCTTCATGATCCAAAAACGCCTCTACATCAGAAAATAAAACTTGAGGTTAAAGCAACGAATTTACCTGTAAGGTACCGAAGCAAAGCCTTGTTAGCAACGTTTGATAAAGAACAGAAAGTTATTGCTGTTGGTGGAGAATGGAAAGATGGTGCCGTAAAAGCAAGTATTATCAGCTTTGGAGATTATTTTATAACGGTTGATACAATTGCTCCCGAAATCATCCCTGTTAATATTAGTAAAGGTTCCGACCTTTCCAATTCATCAAATATCAGGCTAATTGTAAAGGATAATTTTTCGGGCATTGCCAAAATTGATGGCTACATTGATGGTAATTGGGTCGTCTTTGACTATGACAAAAAGAATAACCTGATTCAATATAAATTTGACAAAGATCGGCTAACTAAAGGTATTTCGCACATTTTAGAAATAGTTGTAAAGGATATTAAAGGCAACGAAAGTCGCTTAAAATGTGATTTCACATGGTGATTTTGGATTAATCATTAATATTATTGTCAGTTATCAATTTTTGATTTTATCTTTGAACAAGATTAAAAAAACACCTAAAAAAGATGAGAATCTTTCATTTAATGATAGTTTCGATCATTATTGGAACTCCATTGCATGCGTTATCACAGAAGTATAAAAACAAGGAGATGTCTTTAATTTCCTTTAACGTTTCGATACATCCTGAAACAAAAAAATACTTAGATCAATTCGAATCCAAATTTTCTTCGGTCAAGAATAAGGATGCTGATAAAATAGTAGCGAAAATAAAGGAGCAAGCTTGGGGCTCGTTAGTAGATT
>JANYLA010000100.1 GCA_025361485.1 Bacteroidales bacterium | reverse complement strand
AACTAATTTTAATAACTTTGATGAAGAATTAATAAAACAAATACAGCACAAAATTAACAGAAGACCTAGGAAGAACCTTGAATTTAGTAATCCGAAAGTGAATTTCTTCAATTGTGTTGCATTTGCTTCTTGAATCTACGCTTTCCTCTTACACCCTACATTATCAATTATTTACTATCTTGGCAGTAAAATTTGCAGCTATGAACCCTGTTGAACGGTTATGGGTAACACCCCGGCATCATAAACTTTTTGCATGGCACGTTTCGCCTGAATCAGTTCCAAAAGCATTGATTTTATTGGTTCATGGATACGGAGAGCATTCAAAGCGTTACCTGCATTGGGCAGATAGGTTTGTAAGTAACGGATATGCTTTTCTTGCTTGGGATCATATTGGGCATGGTCATTCCGATGGACAACGTGGGCATATTCACAATTATGAGCAGCTCCTTTTCGAAATTGATTTAGCAGTAAATAAAGCAAAAGAATATTTTCCTAATGTGCCTATAATTCTTTACGGGCATAGCATGGGAGGAAGTATAGTACTGAATCATGCTATACGCAGATGCTGCTCAGTCGATGCTATTATTTCTACTTCGCCTTGGTTAAGGCTTACAAAACACGTATCTCCAATTCTTGATAACACAGTTACAGTGTTGAACTATATTGCTCATTATTTACCGTTTAAATCACCATTGAATCCACTGGAAATATCGCACCTTGAGGATGAGGTAGCAAAATATAAAGAGGATAAATTGATCCACAACAGGATAACCCCTCGACTCTACGTATCTATACGTAGGGCAGGTTTGTACGCGCTGAAATATGCAAAACGCATAAAAACACCAATTCTATTGATGCATGGTGAGGCAGATCAAATAACTTCATTTGAAGCTTCGAAAGAAGTTTCAAAAAAAATAGATGGCTGTACCTTTATTTCATGGCCAAATATGTACCATGAGCTGCATAACGAGACGGTACGGGGTTTGGTATTTGAGACAATTCTTAAGTGGATAGATTCAACCATACTGAAGAAGTAAATTAATGGCCTCAGATTTTAGAACAAAGGTCGATGTTCAACCTTACCCATTCTCATTAGGTTATAGTTCACCTATTTTATTCTGTGGCTCTTGCTTTACCGAGAATATTGGCTCCTTGATGGTTGAGAGAAAGCTCCCTATTTTGGTAAATCCTTTTGGGGTTGTTTATAATCCTATTTCAGTTAAGCTCGTAATTGAAAGTATTCTTAACGCCAAGCCTTTCGAGGAATCCGATTTAAAATTCAGAAATGGACTTTGGTATAGCTATTTGCACCATACAAGCTATTCATCGCCCGATAAAGAGACGTGCTTAGAATCAATAAACACCGATTTACTTAAAGCATCGAATTTTGCAAAGGGCATGAAATATCTCCTGGTTACCTTTGGAACAGCTAGGGTTTACTATCAAAAAGAGAACAATCTACCCGTTGCGAACTGCCATAAGATTCCTGCTAAAGAATTTGATAATCGTTTGTTGAGTGTTGAGGAGGTCGTGAATAGCTGGTCAACCCTTATGGATGATCTTTTAAAACGAAACGCTGATCTTAAAATCATATTTACAATAAGCCCTGTTCGTCATTGGAAGGATAGTGCAATAGGTAATATGCAAAGCAAGTCAATTCTGAACGTTGCCGTTCATGAGTTGATTAAACAATACCCCAATAATGCATTCTATTTCCCTGCCTATGAAATATTGATGGATGATCTTAGGGATTACAGATACTATGCTGATGATATGCTCCACCCCTCAAAGGTAGCAGTGGATTATATCTGGGAGAAATTTAAGGGCTCGCTAGTAAGCACAGTAGCAATTACTCTGATTGGCGAAATTGAAAGGATTATTGCAGCGGTTAACCACAAACCGTTTAACCCGAATACAGTCGAACATAAGAAGTTTGTTGTTAATGCTTTGGAGCAGATTAAAAAAATTCAAACGATAAACCCCAACTTAGATTTTACTAACGAGAAGCTATTTCTGTCAAGTATTTTATAGTAGAATGCTTTTCGCAAACTCCTTCACCCTTTCCAAATCCTCTGGAGTATCCACAGCAAAGGTTTCCATATCGGTTTTTTCAACCTTAATCCGATAACCGTTCTCAATCCAACGGAGCTGCTCCAACGATTCTGCAAGTTCAAGGGGGGATTGTTCAAGTTTTGTTATCTCCCTTAAAATATCACAGCGATAGGCGTAAAGCCCAATATGCTTGTAAAACGGATGGCTACTATTCCAGTCCGATTTCTCCTTCCTTCTAATAAAAGGGATTACAGATCGACTAAAGTAGATCGCCTCATCATTCTTGTTCAAAATTACCTTTGGGGTATTTGGATTATAAATATCCTCGTTTTTTGAAAATTGTTTTACAAGAGTTGCAATTTGAATTGATGAATCGTTAAAGCAATTGGCAACCTTTTTTAATTGCTCAGGTTGAATGAATGGCTCATCGCCCTGAATATTAACGACTACATCATACCTTGTATTAGTTTGTTTTTCAATATTATCAAGCGCTTCCGCACATCTATCAGTGCCGCTTTGATGGTTTGAAGAGGTCATTGCAACTCTTCCTCCGAATGATTCTACCGCAAGTTTAATTCTCTCATCATCAGTGGCAACATAAACATGCTCAAACACCTGTGAAGTACGCTCAAAAACCCATTGAATCATAGGTTTACCAGATATATCAGTTAGTGGTTTACCCGGAAAACGGGTTGAAGCAAATCGGGCAGGAATTAAACCAAGTATTTTCATATAGATGAATCAAATTATTATGCTGAAACAAAAGTACAAAAATCGGCATATTATTCGACTAAGCAAAAATGGCAGATAATCTAATTCCTTAAAAAGTTTTAAATTGCAGTAATGAGTTGGGTTTATCATTTTTAAGATGTAATTTTGGCAGTGTTTTAGCTATTTCAGACTATGGATATTCAGGGCATAAAGCAACGATTTAGCATTATTGGTGTTTCGGAGGAGCTTAACCGAGCAATTGATATCGCTCGACAAGTTGCACCCACCGATTTATCGGTATTGATTACTGGTGAAAGTGGAACAGGGAAAGAGGTTTTTCCCCAAATAATTCATCACTTTAGCGCAAGAAAGCATGGACAATATATTGCAGTTAACTGTGGTGCAATCCCTGAAGGAACTATAGATTCTGAACTCTTTGGACATGAAAAGGGCTCTTTTACAGGAGCGCACGAAAGTCGTCAGGGATATTTTGAAGTGGCCAATGGAGGCACCATCTTTCTTGATGAAGTAGCTGAATTACCCTCATCAACCCAAGTTCGCTTGCTCAGAGTTTTGGAATCAGGGGAGTTTTTAAGGGTTGGCTCATCAAAGGTTCATAAAACGAATGTTCGGGTTGTTGCCGCAACCAATGTTAATGTTCCTTATGCTATTCAGGAAGGAAAATTTCGAGAGGATTTATACTATAGGCTGAACACTGTACCCATTCAAATACCGCCACTTCGTGAGCGTTCAGATGATATACCATTGCTGTTTCGCAAATTTGCTTCTGATTTTGCCGATAAGTACCGCATGCCGCCCATTAGTTTAAGCGATGATGCCCGCCGTATGATAATTAACTACAAGTGGCCTGGGAATATCAGGCAGCTTAAGAATATTACTGAGCAAATTTCAATCATTGAGGAGAGCAGGATTGTAATAGCAGAAGTTTTAATGCGATATCTTCCCGATTTCAGCTCAATAAAACTACCTGCATTATACGATAAAAAAGGACTAGTTGACGAGCAAACGTTTGCAACAGAGCGAGAGATCCTTTATAAGATACTATTTGATATGCGCAATGATGTGAATGAGCTCAAAAAGTTAGTTCACGATTTAATCCGCAGTAATCCTGATAATTTTGAAATCAAACAGGAAAGCGCAACGGTTTTGAATAATCTTTACAAAGGAACAGAATCTTTGATAACCCCTGTTTCGGTTCATGTTGACTCAAAACCTTACGTTCACAATCAAGTACAAATTCAGGATACGGAGGAAATAGTTGAGGAGTCATTATCGCTTGAGGATAAGGAGGTAGAGTTTATTAAGAAAGCACTCGAAAAGCACAAAGGCAAAAGAAAGATAGCCGCCAATGAACTTGGAATCTCCGAAAGAACCTTATATCGTAAAATTAAAGAATATAATATTGAATAGAAGATATGGTCGTTCTGAGAGTAAAGTCATTATTTAGCAGAAATTTATTGTTTCTGATTTTTCTGGGATTTATTGTTTCCCCCTTATCCAGTTGTAAAATAGTAAATTACTCTTTTACTGGCACATCCATTTCGCCCGATGTTAAAACAGTTAGCATTGACTATTTTCAAAACCTTGCCAGTCTTGTCAACCCAACCCTTAGTTCAAAGTTTACTGAAGCGTTAAAAAATCGTTTTGTAACTCAAACAAGCCTTAATATTGTTCGGGAATATGGTGATTTGCAATTTTCGGGTCAAATAACTGGTTATACTATTTCACCGATGGCAATTCAAGGGAATGAAACAGCTGCTCAGAATAGGCTCACGATTACAGTTAAAGTTAAATTCGAGAATATTAAAGATAAAACATATAACTTTGAGAAAACATTCACTCAATCTGATGACTTTAATAGCGATCTAGATTTTTCATCCGTTGAGGCAGAAAAAGTCGATGCTATAATTGTAAAGCTTATCGACGAAATTTTTAATAATTCTGTAGCAAACTGGTAATTAAAATGGAAAAAGAGAAATTCTACAGTTATCTTGATTCATCAGATAAGAAAAGCCACGAGGCAAGCTCTTACCTCCAATCTATTATTATCAATTACCCCTACTTTGAATCAGCCAGATCTCTATACCTTAAGATTTTGAAGGTTAATGAATCAGATTCATTCGAAGAGCAGTTATACAAGAATGCAGCACTTTTACCCGATCGTCGCCAGCTGTTTTTTATTTTAAATCCAATTAATCAATCAAAATTACCTGCTCAGTCAACTACTGATCAAAACGATTCACACTTTGTGCTTCTTGACGGCAACCAAAACGATAATGGATCATTAGTGGATATTTCTGATTTATCAAAGGAGCATGAACTTCCAATTTCAAGTTATGAATTACTTGAAATTACAGATCAAGAAGGTTCGAGTGGTGAACAGATTAGTAATAGGCAGGTATTAACCCATGACGATTTAATAGAGCAGTTTATAAAAACTACGCCAAGGCTAAAGCCACCACAAATAATTCAAGGCGAACAAGAAGATATTTCATTAAAATCGCTTGAAGAACCAGAGGATTTAGTAACCGAGCCGATTGCAGAAATTTATCTCTCACAAGGTCTTTCAGAGAAAGCCATTTCTATTTATGAAAAATTATGTTTGAAATATCCAGAAAAAAATAGTTACTTTGCGGGTCAAATTCAGGAAATAAAAAAGCAGTCAAATATATAAACGTAAACAACAAAACAATGTACCTTCTTATCTCAGTTCTAATTATTGTTGTCTGCATATTCATGGTATTAATTGTACTAGTGCAGAATTCAAAAGGCGGTGGATTAGCTTCCAACTTTGCTGGTTCAAACCAGATTATGGGTGTTCGCAAAACAGCCGATTTTCTCGAAAAAGCTACATGGACATTGGCTGTTAGCCTATTAGTATTAAGCCTACTAGCATCTCTTACAATGAATAAGGGGAGTAAGGCAAGTGCTAGTCGTTCTGCTATTGAGAAGAATATAAATGAAACTCAGGATCCTAATGCCTTGCCAAACTTCCCAAATGCTAATCAGCAACCAGGGCAAGCAAAACCAGATTCAACAAAGTAGTTAAACTTTTCAAAATATTATTAAAGTGTCAGGATGTCATGTGCTGGCACTTTTTTTATTTTAATCAGGTTGAATTATAACTAACTGACATTCATGGTTTAGACTTTGATTGTGGTTGGTTGTAACTTTTTTGGTTTTGTTGTGTTTTATAATATGGCAGAATAGACAGGTGCAAAACGTCAGCATTTTGCTTTGGCACACATTATGACATTCTGCATAGCATAAAATTTAGAACGTATAACTTTAAATTATTGTAAAATGTCAAAAGTAAAGATTAAACCATTAGAAGATAGAGTTCTTGTTGAACCAATGGAAGCAGCTGAAAAAACTGCAAGCGGAATTTATATTCCCGACACCGCTAAAGAAAAACCACAAAAAGGTACCGTTATCGCTGTTGGCCCTGGTAAGAAAGATGTTACAATGGAGGTTAAGGTTAACGATGTTGTTCTGTACGGTAAATATGCTGGTACCGAAATCAACTTAGAAGGCAAGGATTACCTGATGATGAAACAATCAGACATACTAGCAGTTATCTAATAATTTTAAACAGTAAAAAATTAAAATAAAATGGCAGCTAAAGAATTAAAATTTAATATTGATGCTCGCGATCAACTCAAAAAAGGTGTTGATAAACTAGCAAACGCAGTAAAAATAACACTTGGACCTAAAGGTCGTAACGTTGTTATTGAGAAAAAATTTGGTTCTGCACAAATTACAAAGGATGGCGTTTCTGTAGCAAAAGAGATTGAACTTGAAGATCCATTCGAGAATGTTGGTGCACAAATGGTAAAGGAAGTTGCTTCCAAAACAGCCGATGATGCTGGCGATGGTACAACAACTGCTACAGTTCTTGCTCAATCAATCGTTCAGGTTGGTTTAAAGAACGTAACTGCTGGTGCAAATCCAATGGACCTGAAACGTGGTATCGATAAAGCGGTTGCAAAGGTTGTCGCAAACCTACATAAGCAATCTATTTCGGTTGGTGACGATTATGAAAAAATTGAGCAGGTAGCAACCATCTCAGCAAACGGTGATCACGAAATTGGTAAGCTTATCGCTGAGGCGATGAAGAAGGTTAAGAAAGAGGGCGTTATTACCGTTGAGGAGGCAAAAGGCATCGAAACAACCGTTGAGATTGTTGAGGGTATGCAGTTCGACCGTGGTTATATATCACCTTACTTCATTACCGATCCTGAGAAGATGGAGGCTGTACTTGATACCCCATTCATTCTTATCACCGATCGTAAGATCTCAACGATGAAGGATCTTCTACCAATCCTTGAGCCAGTTGCTCAAGCTGGTCGCTCATTGTTGATTATTGCTGAAGATATCGAAGGTGAAGCATTGGCTACTTTAGTTGTTAATAAACTACGTGGATCGTTAAAAATCGCTGCTGTTAAAGCTCCAGGTTTTGGCGATCGTCGTAAGGAAATGCTTGAGGATATTGCTATTCTGACTGGTGGTGTTGTTATTAGCGAGGAGAAAGGTCTTCGTTTAGATGCAGCTAAGATGGAAATGCTTGGTAAAGCGGAGAAGGTAACTATCGATAAGGAAAATACTACAGTTGTAAATGGTTCTGGTACTAAAGCAACTATTAAGAATAGAGTTGCTCAGATCAAGACTCAAATTGAGAATACAACCTCTGATTACGATCGCGAAAAGCTACAAGAGCGTCTAGCTAAGCTAGCTGGTGGCGTTGCTGTTCTTTATGTTGGTGCTGCAACCGAAACTGAGATGAAGGAGAAAAAAGATCGCGTTGACGATGCTTTAAGTGCAACTCGTGCTGCTGTTGAGGAAGGAATTGTTCCTGGCGGCGGTGTTGCTTACATCCGTGCTATCGAAGTTCTTGAGAAGTTCAAAGGCGATAACGAGGACGAAACCACTGGTATTCTTATCGTAAAACGTGCAATTGAGGAGCCACTTCGTCAAATCGTTGAGAACGCTGGTCTTGAAGGTTCAGTTATCGTTCAAAAGGTTAAAGAAGGTAAAGGTGACTTCGGTTACAATGCTCAGAACAATAAGTATGAGAACTTGTACAAGAGTGGCGTTATTGACCCAACTAAGGTAACCCGTGTAGCTCTTGAAAATGCTGCATCTATCGCAGGTATGCTTTTAACCACCGAGTGTGTAATCACCGAGAAGAAAGAGGAGCATCCAGCCCCAATGGGTAACCCAGGAATGGGCGGAATGGGTGGAATGATGTAATATCAATATATCTCAAAATAAAGCGGGAGACATTAATTTGTCTCCCGCTTTTTATTTTCTTATCTTTTAATAAATGGTAATTCTAGGAGTTCCTTAATGTTATTAACCTTATAAAATCTTTTATTCTTAATCTCATCTTCATCGTGGTACTCGTGTTGCCAGGTAACATGAAAAGGGATATACACACCATATCCGCCTAGTTCAAGGATTGGAACAATATCCGACTTAAGCGAGTTACCCACCATCAGTAATTCGTGAGGTTCAATATCTAGATGTTTAATTAAATCTTTATAGTTATCCATCTGCTTATCGCTCATTATCTCGATATGATGAAAATACTTTAAAAGATTTGATTTTTTGGGTTAATGGACATTTATGGTGTTAAAAATACATGAAAGCATTGCAACTACTATCTTTGAGTTAAATGAAAGGTTATGAATAAAAAAAGTGCTTTTACTGTGGGAGTAAAATTGTAAGGAGAGATGGTTTTCACAA
>JANYLA010000072.1 GCA_025361485.1 Bacteroidales bacterium | reverse complement strand
CTTTGGGTTTGATAAGATTAACTAAAAATTTGCTGGTAGATTAAGATGTATACACCTATCCTTTAGGTGTAACAAGTATAGATTATGTTTTGTTAAATGAAATACAAAAAAAAAGTGAATTTATAAGTATTCAAGTGAGTTTAAAAACAAACGGATTATTAGCATTCATGGGTATTTTAAAATGTTCAAGACTTTTGTTTTATTAATACTCTAGAGCAATCTTTCCCTTTACAAATGTTAGATTATGTTTTAAATCACCGATTTGATTGATTAGATAATTTTATTATTCATTGATATTTAGATTATTGCGCCTTAAGTTTATATGCTATTTATTTAAAACCTCTTTAGCTATGCCAATACATATAAAGCGCTTAGTGTTGACTTTTGCAGTGTTTCTCGGATTGTTCTTGATATTGCAACAGGTTCTTAAACCAAAATCATTTGGTGAATTAGGTCATTATCGTTTCAATTCGATAAATGAGAACGCTTCAAAAGAGTTGCATTATGCGGGTTCGGATAAATGCTCTAAATGTCATGAAACGGAGCAAACAGAAAAAACCGATGGCTTTCATGCACAGCTTAAATGCGAGGCTTGCCATGGACCTGGGCTAAAGCATTCGCTATTTGCTGATAAATTTACGGAAGGATCGTTGCCCGATTCGCTAAAACTTATAAAACCAAGCGAACGAAAGGATTGTGCGTTGTGTCATCAAAAAAATGCAGCGCGAATTAAGATACTTTTTGATACCATAGATAATACAATGATTCGGCAGGTAGATGTAATGAAGCACAAACTTTTGGATAAGAAAACGAAAGTTGAGATGAAATGTATAGAATGTCATAATCCTCATCAACCATGAAAAATAACAAATCAAATTTATCCAGAAGAAATTTCTTCAAAACCGGCGCAATAATAGCAGGAGGAATAACCGCTACATTGGCTCTTTCATCGGTTAACGGATTGCTCTTTGCTGGCGAACAGCCAAAGAAAAGGGGTAAATGGTATGGAATAGGTATCGATATTAATAAATGCATTGGATGTGGGAAGTGTGCAAATGCGTGCAAATTAGAAAATAATGTTCCTCAAGAACCATTCTACTTCCGTTCTTGGGTTGAACAGTACACAATTAAAAACGATGGAACTATAAAAGTAGAATCACCCAACGGAGGAATTAATGGTTTTCAGCAATCAATCCCTGATGAGGATATTTTTAAGTCGTTTTTTGTTCCAAAGATGTGTAATCATTGCTCCAAATCACCTTGCACACAGGTTTGTCCGGTAGGTGCAACATTTGAGACTCCTGAAGGAATTGTTTTAATTGACGAAAAATATTGCATCGGATGTGGATATTGCATTCAAGCATGTCCTTATGGTTGCAGATACAAGCACCCAGTAAAAGGAACAACTGACAAATGCACATTGTGTATACATCGGCTCGAAAAAGGTTTTCAACCCGCATGTTTTGAAATTTGCCCTACACAAGCCAGAATATATGGCGATTTGAACGATCCTTTAAGTAATATTAACTATTTCTTAAAGAATCATACTTGCATGGTAATAAAACCACATTTAAATACCGGCTCAAAATTATTCTATAACGCGTTAAGCCCAGAGGTAAGATAATATGATAGAGCATTTTCAGAACCTACAAGAAGTTCTTTCAAAAGTTGATGGATATATCTATCCTAATGAAATTGAACTTAACTGGAGTATCCTAATCGTGCTATACCCTTATATTACGGGATTAGTTGCTGGAGCCTTTATTCTTGCTTCGCTTGAGCGCATCTTTAAAATCCATGTTCTAAAGCCAACCTATGTTCTGGCATTGTTAACCGCTTTATCGTTTCTTTTAGTTGCCACAATGCCACTTATCAGTCATTTGGGTAAACCATTTCGAGCCTATGAAATAATGATAACGCCGCATTTAAGTTCTGCAATGGCAATTTTTGGTTTTGTTTATTTATGGTACTTGATGGTGGTTTTAGTACTTGAAATTTGGTTCGACTACCGTCGCGATTTAGTTATTTGGGCCAATGAAACGACCGGACTTAAAAGGTTTATATATAAGACTCTTGCCCTTTGGTCAACTGATATATCACCAAAAGCTGTGGCTTTAGATAATAAGATTGGATATATAATTACAGTTATTGGAGTGCCATCAGCTTTTTTGCTGCATGGATATGTTGGTTTTATTTTTGGCTCAATCAAGGCAAATCCTTGGTGGTCGACTGTGCTTATGCCTGTGATTTTCTTGTTCTCGGCAATGGTTTCGGGTATAGCGTTGGTTATGCTAATCTATATTCTTATTACTAAAATACGTAAGCAGATTCTTGATATGAATTGCCTCGACACGATTGCAAAGTACCTGTTTTATATCCTGATTATTGATTTTGTGCTTGAAGGGTTGGATCAAATTCATAGGATTTATGAAGCAGAAGAATCATTTGAAGCCTTGCATAATCTAGTGTTTGGAAAACTATTTTTTACTCTATTCATAATGCAGGGATTGCTTGGTACAATTGTTCCTTTGGCTACCTTAGGAACACTTCAGTTTTATAAACCGAAGGAACAAATAAGAAGAGCAATATACCTGATATTATCTGTGCTAATTCTTGTTGGAATTTTCTTTATGAGATGGAATGTTGTTGTAGGTGGTCAATTATTCTCGAAAAGCTTTTACGGGTATACAAGTTTTAAGATTGATTTAATTGGTGCCGAAGGATATTTGATGGCTTTTTTCTGGCTTATTGTTCCTTTTGGTATTCTATCTTTCTTGCTATGGTTATTACCACCATGGAAAAAGATAGATGTTGACCACGATATTTAACCTTGATGTTTTTGATTTATTAATCGAGTTGATATTTTCAATTTATTGAAAATTCATACTTGTATTTGTTTCATCATTGTTAATAAAATTTGAGAGGATATTGTATGAATCATAATGATTTTGAAAATGATGATGTTAGTAAAATTCTATCTCGACTAAACTCATTAGAAGAACGGATTGCAATTTTGGAATCGAATAAAGATAGAATATGGAATATCCAAACTCCTAGAGAGCGAGAAATTGAGGATGATGATTTATATATTAATGATAAAAAGTCTGAATCAAGTTCTCTATTTGAAACAAATCTCGGTGAATATGGCTTAGCTTGGCTAGGAACAATGGTATTGTTTTTTGCCATTGCCTTTTTGGGCCAGTACTTTATTAATGCGGAAAAACCAATTGTTTTCTTGATTGTTGGAGCCGTAAGTGTTTTTGCATGTTTTGTAATTTCTTACTTTTCTGGTAAGAGTTTCATCTATCTCTCTTTTACATTTAATCTTTGTGGTTATATAGTCCTATACTATTTTATCTTACGATTACACTTTTTTAACAATAATCCTATTATTGCAAATGAATTGGTTTCAGTCATTTTGATTCTATTCGTAGTAGCGGTTCAGTTATACTACTCTATTCGAAAACAATCCCAAACTTTAGCCTGTTGTGCTTTAACTCTAGCAATTATTACGGCATTTGTTTGCAATAATATACAACCGTTCTTTCTGATTTCAATTATATCAACGGGTTTGGCTCTCTATTTATTTTGGAAGTATGGATGGTGGAAAGCGTTGATTTTTATTTTATCCATTACATATCTAGCATATCTAATCTGGATGTTTAAAAATCATTCGTTGTTAGCTAAAAATCCGGTGGATATTAACCATTACTTTATTTTTATTTATTTCTCAATTACAACTGCTATTTATTCATTGGTGGTTTTTAAAAAGCCTAATGATTTATATAATAGCGGCTTAACTCTTTCAATTATTCTTCTTGCAGGGATTGCATATTCAGTTTTGTTGCTTCTCTTGGTTTTTATGTATTTTTCAACTGCATACATTTCATTTTTCTTTGCGATATCAATTTACTGCTTAGCATATTCCATTATCCTAAAATTTTATTCACCTTATAAATATTCCCCAGCACTTTATGCCCTTTTTGGGTTTGTTGGAATAAGTATAGCCATTTGGGGTATTTATCAATTCCCAAATGCATTCTTGCTTTTGATTTGCCAAAGTTTTCTTGTTCTTATACTATCACTATGGTACCGTTCGCAAACAATTACGTTGATTAATACTGTTTTATTATTAATTTTAATATCTGTTTATTATAAAATTTCAGGTGAGTTGCAGGCAGTTAATTTTGCAATACCTGCAGTTGCATTTCTATCCGCCCGTATTATTAATTGGCAAAAGGAGCGATTGAATATAAAAACTGATTTTATTCGAAACCTTTATTTATTAATGCTCTTCTTCTCATTGCTCTATGCCACATATAAAGGCTTGCCCGGACATTATATAACTGTTTCTTGGATAATAATTACTGGGATCTATTTTGGGTTAAGTATTATATTGAAAAACATCAAGTATAGATGGATGGCAGTGGCTAATTTATTGATATCCGCGTTGTACCTATTTGTGGTTGATTTAGCCAAAACCGATATGATTTATCGAATTTTAGCATTCTTAGTATTTGCAATTGTTTCAATTGGGATATCTGTATACTATGTTAAAAAGCTTAAAGGAAAGAATCCTGATGATTATTAATGGGCCGATGTAAGGGTAATAATTTTTAAGCATAATAAAACCCCCGTTTTATTAGAAAACGGGGGTTGTTCGTTTATTAAAGTACCTTATTTTCCTCCCGCCTCAAGATTTTCTATAAGATATCGGGTTAATTCATTGTATAGATGAACAGTTGTTCCCTTTCCTTCCCGAATACTATGAGTTCTATTTGGATAAACGAGCATTGTGAAATGCTTATTATTTTCAATCAGCTTATTGAATAGCTTTTCGGTTCCCTGGTAATGAACGTTATCGTCACCTGTACCGTGAGCAATAAACAGATTTCCCTTTAAATTTGCAGCAAAGGTTATTGGAGATCCTTGTATGTATGCATCAGGGGCGAGCTGTGGGGTGCTTGTAAATCGTTCCTGGTAGGTTGCATCGTAAAGATGGATATCGGCAACTGGAGCCACAGCCATACCTGTTTTGTAGATTTCTGGGTAACGGAACATCGCATTTAATGTGGAAGAACCGCCACCGCTCCATCCCCAAATTCCATAACGATTAGTATCAATAAAAGGGAATTTTTTACCGACCTCAACTGCTGCTTTTGCCTGATCTGATGAGTTTAAAACCCCAATCTTTAGATAGATAGATTTTCTCCATTCCCTACCTTTAGGTGAAGGTGTGCCTCTAGTATCAAGCGCTATAACAATGTAGCCTTTTTGGGCAAGCATCAGATGCCATAGATAACCAGAACCTCCCCAACGATCATTTACGATAGTGCTTCCTGGCTCATTATAAACGTAAAAGAGAACAGGATATTTTTTAGTTGGATCGAAATTGTATGGCTTAATCATTAATCCATCAATATCAACGTTGCCATCAATGGTAACCTTGAAAAACTCAGTTGGAGATTTTTTTAGTTTAGCGTAGTTCGCTTTTAGTTTAGCGTTATCGGTTAGCTGTTTTACTACTTTATGATCGGGTAACGAAATGAGGGCGCTTGAACTTGGTGTTTCAACTGACGAAAAGGAGTGAATTGCCCAAGCAGCATTAGGGGATAGTTCATATGAATTGGTTCCTGTAAAAGAGATTGGAGTCAATCGCTCGGCTTTTCCCTTGCCATCCATCTTTATTCTCCAAAGATATTTTTGAACCGTATTATCGGGAGATGCAATGTAGTATACAAAACCTTTCTTATCATCTATCAACTTTATTTCCATTACGTCAAAATTACCAGAGGTAATTGGTTTAACCGTTTTTCCATCACGAGAAACTGTGTAGATATGCTTCCAACCTGAACGTTCGCTAATCCAGGTAAATGATTTGCCCTTATCAAGCCATTTTAGGTCATCAATTGGATCAAGCCAAGCAGCATCGGTTTCTGTGAGAATATTATTAAGTTCGCCTGTTGAAGCATTTCCAAGGTAAACATGATTAGTGTTCTGAAGTCGGTTAATATATTGAATAATCAACTCATTGGGTGATTCAGCCCATTCCATTCGGGCAACATAGTTATTACGCGGATCACCTTGTACTTTCATCCAAACGGTTTCACCTCCATCAGCACCTATCACCCCAACCCTACACGATGAGAGAGTTTGACCAGCTTTAGGGTATTGAACTGGAACGATAAAGGAGTAAAGGGAATCAGTATTATTTATCATGTAAAAATCTCTGACACCCGAAGCATCGAGCTGCCAATAAGCTATACGCTTACTATCTGGACTCCATCTGAAACCATCGCGACAATCTAACTCCTCCTCATATACCCAATCGAAAGTACCGTTAATTAGCGTATTTGAACCATTTGTAGTTAATGCTTTAATTTCATGATTTATAAGATTTTCAACATAAATATTATGTTTTGAAACGTAAGCTGCTCGAGTTCCATCGGGCGAAACCTTAGCAAACATAAGGCTTGATTCGGGTAACGACTTACCGAGTTGGTAGAGCGATTTACTTGCTAAATCGAGTACCCAGTAATCTCCTCGAGTGTTATAGCGCCATACTTGTTTCCCATTGGTAAAGATCAATAACTTTGTAGCATCAGGCGACCAAGAGTAACTCTCAATAGATATCGGCTCTTTTAAATCCTGAGGTATTAGATTTTCGGCTGAAGCTAATACTACTTTAGTCCCAGTTTTTGGATCAACCTTAACGATATCCATTGCATTTTTAATTGTTGCAGAGGTTTCAAGGGCTGTATAACCATTTCCATCTGGGAGCCATTCAATTGAACTACTACGTTGTCCTCTGAACTCAGCTGAATTAAAGATTCGATCGATGGTTAGTAATCCTTCATCTGGTTGACCAAAAGCAAAATTACCTAGCGCAAGAAGGTAGATAAATGATAATAGTTTTTTCATATCTTTTTATTGATGAGTTGGTTACTTTTATTAAAGTGCGATAAATATAAAACAAAAAAACCGCCCTACTACTAGTAAGACGGTTTTGAACTATAAATGTTTAATTTAAACTTCGATTAACTGTTTATACAATCTAAATTTATTTGTACAAGACACGAATGGATTAAATACTTATTGCTGCATTTTAATCTGAATAGTCACTTTGCCTGATAAGCTTGCAGTGGCAGCTGTAACTTTAAATATTCCATATTTTCCTCCAGCTGTTAAAAACGAAACAACCTTGTCAACTTGTAAATCTTTGGCTTTCTTTGATGCAGCTCCAGTATATGCACTGATAATTGGAGCTTCCGTTGTAATCGCATCAAATTGGCCTACGGATAATGTGGAAACGATGAACTGAGTATTGTTCCTTGTTGTCCAAGTTGGTAAAACGGATTTATATGGTTCTGGAAGAGTGCTCGCTGTTGCATTTGGTGAAATAAGGTGAAGTAAATTAGTTGCATCATAAGCGCCAATAAAATCGATAATTGTTTGGTTCGTTAAAGCATCAGTTGAATTGTAATTTAGTTTAGAAGTTAAGCTGTAATAGCTCAATTCAGCCAGATTATCTTGCGCACCAATAGTACATGTAAATACACTTGGAGGAATTTCACGTGTTAAGGTCAGGCTAACTGAACTTTTTGCTCCAAAAGCATCAGTAACCTCAAATTTCCAAGTCTCGGTAGGATCTGCAGTTTTGGTGATGTGGTAATCCATACTATATTCATTGTATGAACCTACTGGTATTTCGATTGGGACATCAACCATAACATCATTTTTATAAACAGTAATGGTTTCGATTGCATCAATTTCATTCCATATGCTGTGAATGCCTACCAGAACATCAGTGCTTTCCAAAACTGATTTATCGGATGACGTATAAGTTAACCCTGTAATAAACGAAATAGTTGGCGTAGGGCGAACCCCTGTATTACTTGTTAATGTTATGTTTATTGAACTTTTTTCTCCTTGGGCATCAGTAATAGTAAAAACCCAATTCTCAATTGGCGTTGATGATTTTTTTATTTTAACATAATAAATAAAACTTTGGGAATGAGCTTCTGAAATAATCACTGGACTTCCTATCAATACATCATTGGTAGAAATAGACAAAGTTTTTAATGCATCTGTTCCGTTCCAAAGGCATTGTAAGCCGATTAAAACAGAGTCACCCTCAAAAACTGTTGCTGCAGTAGAAGTATATCCCGCTTCAGTAATAAATGTAATGGTTGGAGCAGGGTTTATAGAATCTTTTTTACAGCTAACAATTATTGTGCATAAAAACAACGACGTTAAAACTGTTTGTACAAATAGTTTTTTCATTTTTTCATTTTTGGGTTAATGGACATTTATGGTGTTAAAAATACATGAAAGCATTGCAACTACTATCTTTGAGTTAAATGAAAGGTTATGAATAAAAAAAGTGCTTTTACTGTGGGAGTAAAATTGTAAGGAGAGATGGTTTTCACAA
>JANYLA010000055.1 GCA_025361485.1 Bacteroidales bacterium | reverse complement strand
TCTCCAACTTTTGCATATGGAAAGCTTTGTTTCAAGAAAATAGGAATATAGTATAAAGGGTCAATTGATGAGCTGAAATAATCATTTTTACCGGGCTGACCTGACTGGTTTCCCATTGCATCGTAATTTGCCATTGTCATAGTGGCCTTCTGCAGTCCGGTTACCGTTGTGTCGAACTCCATGTTATATGTAAGGTAGATTGCCGATTTGTCCTTACCATAGTTTTCAGCATACTTATATTTAGTATCCATCAATGCTGCAACATAAATAGGGTCGATTAGAACTGCATGTGAAATAAACTTTTCGTTTTTAATTAAGTTGCCCTGCACATAAGTAGGGTCTAATTTTAAAGCCGAAATTTTACCATTGAACACTGCAATACGAGCAACCATTCTTAAAGAATCGGGAACGTCGATAAAAAGATGATTCGTAAGCGAATCCTTACATACATCTATAGTATCTTGATTCAGTTTAACTAAAGCAGTTATTGGCTCTTGCATTTTAGTACATATAGTACCGTAATCAGTACTTGTTAGCGTATAGTTATACGTAGCAACATTTCTAATCTGCGAAAGGCTGTCAAGTTCTTGCTGATTGAATTGCTCATTAACATCCTCACAACCGCTCAGCAGCCCAGTTAGAACTAGCCCAACCAGAGCCAATCCCACTGTAAATGAATAATATATTTTTTTCATACGTTTAATTTTGCTTAGAATTTAATTTTTAAAGATGCCGAAAAGGTTCTACCAAAACCGTAGAATACCTGAGCTGTTTGCCAATTGTTATTCGCTCCATCAGTAGCATCTGCAATATACTCGGTATCAAATAGGTTATTGATATTACCCACAAATGAAGCATCAAAGGTTCCCATTTTAAAACGATAGCTAGAACTTAAATCAAATAGCATTGTAGCAGGAATCATCCAAGGCTGCTCGTAGACTTTACCTAGGTCGGTGGTAATAGCAAAGTTAGAGTAATTACGTCCGATATAGTTTCCATCTAAACCTAGACTAAAACCTTTAAGTAATTCGTATTTCGCACCAATTGCGGCAGTTGTTTGAGCCGAATTCCCTACATGAACACCTTTAATGTAAACAACCCCTTTTGCTTGATTATTAGCGGTAGTTTCATATCCACTCTCATCTGCTGGTTGTCCGTCTCCGGTAAATAATGAACCTTTTCCATTGTTTACCCATTTCCAATCACCTAGAGAGATCATACCAGTAATTTCTAAACCTTTAATTGGTTTTGAAACAAAATCAAGTTCAATACCTTTATGAAGGGCATTAACGCCTTCAATATTCATTACTGTTAAGTTATTGTTTAAGGTAGCAGTTCTAACCAATGTTTTATTCATCCATTTGGTGCGATATAGATTTAAGTTTCCGGAAATATATTCTGAACGGAAACCATAGCCGATTTCACTTGAAAACGCTTTTTCATTAATAGCATTCGGATTAAGCATATTACTTGTAGTTGATTGAAGAAATGCACCAGATGAGAAGAACGGAGCACGTGAAATTACACCGATATTTGCAAATACATTATGGTACTCGTTTAGGTTGTAATTTGCTCCACCCTTAAGGCAGTAACCAAGAAAATTAATTTTATCGGATTGAGCTTGGTTTTTATCGTAGAAAAAACGATCGTAACGCCAATAGGTAGTATTTGAAACTGACCCAGAAATAAATGAGCTGAGCCCACCTTTATTGTATTCTGCTTGTGCAAACACCCCTTCATTCAATACAAATCCATCATAATCGCGTGCAACAACATCGCCAACACCAAGTTTTTTAGTTTTAAATGATTGATCGGAAACTAGTAGGCGTGAGGTTGGATCAATGAAATAATCACCTCCATATAAATCTACAATCTCGTTAGTGTGAATTCCTTTGTAGGAACGTAAGTCGAGACCTCCGTAAAAGTTAATATTCTCACTAATTTTAGTAGTATAAGTAGATAAAAGTCCAAACCATTTATGTTGGTTTACACTCTTCGACATTACAATTTTTGACCCAGTTTCACTAGCTGCATTTTGCGCAAAAACTGCACCATAATCAAAAGTCCCATCAAGGTTTCTAAAAGCGACACTAGGTATACCATTTGATGAACCATAAAGATCAGCTTTGGTTGCTCCCTGTGAACTATAACCATAACCATTACCAATAGAAGCATATAAGGATGTTGACAGGCTTGATTTTTGATTAATAGTCCAGAAGTGGTTAATAGAGAATTGTGGTTTATGATATACATTGTATGACGATGCTTTACGCTGACCGTTCATATCAAAGCCGTAGGATGCGTTATAACGATATTTATTGGGTTGTTTCTGCCATTCACTGATAAGTAATCTGTCAGCATTATTACGCTGATTGTGCCATTGTGGAGCACCAAAAACAGTAAAGGAGATTTGATGATTATCGTTTATTCTTTTTGAAATATTAACGAAGTAAGAGTACGATTCAAATTCAGTTCCCTGAATGTAACCATTTCCAGAACTCTTTGCACCTAATATAGTTATCGCCCAATTTTTTTCTGTTAACCCGGTTGAAACCGAAAATCCAACTTTAGTGAAACCATCGCTTCCAATACCATACATTACCGAACCTCCTTTATTTGCATCGGTAGAACGGGTTATAATATTTATTGAACCACCCAACGATGGAGCAGCAACCTT
>JANYLA010000052.1 GCA_025361485.1 Bacteroidales bacterium | reverse complement strand
GCACTTTGATTGAAGTATAATTTTTTTTTGTAATTTGCGCCGCTATTTACAATACACCTTCCCTGGAGAGATGGCCGAGTGGTCGAAGGCGCACGCCTGGAAAGTGTGTAAGCTCCAAAAGGGCTTCATGGGTTCGAATCCCATTCTCTCCGCAAATAAACTTTTCCCTTGGCTTTGCCAAGGGATTTTTATTTTTTGGCAACCCAAACGAAGTTTGAGGTTGGTGATAAATAAAAAGACCTGATGAGCGGAGCGAATCAAGGGAAAAGTTTATTTGATTAACCCCCTCAGGGAGCACGTTAGTAATCCTATTCTCCCCGCCTTCGCTCGCCGTAGTTCCTTTTTTGGAACGAAGGCGAGCTTTTCTTTGCAAAGATTTTTGCTAATTTTAATCCTGTTTAATTAAAAATCCACCAACTAAGAAGGTGTATTTTATTTGCTTCTCCCCTCTTGGCATCACATTTGTAATTCAATTCCTAATATCTAAAATTAAAATTTTGAATCATTAATTCCGTAAAAAACTTCATTGAACGGTTAATAATGACTTATTTTGCATCCAAAATTCAACGTAGATACTTTATATTTTACGAAGATGAATTTAAGATATTAATTTATCAAGCATATAAGATACTATATTTCAATACAATAAATGAACAACTACAAGGTCAAAAAATATATATTCTCTAATAAAATCGATGCGTTTTTCGAAAACGCTTATGATGCTGGTAGTTTTTTTATTCGCTTTTTTAAAGAAGCATTTAGGAAACCTTTCCATCTGAACGAATTAATCAACCAATGTTTTGAGGTAGGATTAAGATCATTGACGCTAATTACCCTTACTGGTTTTATTGTTGGAGTTGTTTTTACAATACAATCGAGACCTCCGCTAGAAGGTTTTGGAGCAGCATCATGGTTACCTTCGTTGATGGGTATAGCAATTATTAGATCCTTAGGTCCCTTAATTACAGCGCTAATCTGCGCAGGCAAGGTTGGTTCAGGTATTGGTGCCGAACTCGGCTCCATGAGAGTAACTGAGCAGATAGAGGCAATGGAAGTTTCATCTATAAATCCCTTTAAATATTTAGTTGTAAACCGCGTAATGGCAACTACCATTACTATTCCGTTGCTCGCTCTCTATTGCGGTTTTATTGCACTTCTGGGTTCATATATTAATGTTCATTTTGTAGAGGGCAGCAGTATGATAACCTTTTATCAGAATGCCTTCTCACAAATTAAATTTGGAGATATTGCCGAATCGGTAGTCAAATCCATTGTTTATGGATTCACTATTGGCATGGTTGGATGCTACAAAGGGTATAACGCAACACAGGGAACTCGCGGTGTCGGAAAAGCAGCAAACAAAGCTGTTGTAACGGCTATGTTCCTCATATTTGTTGAAGAGATTATTATTGTCCAAATCTACGAATGGATAATCAGTTTTTAAGCAATGGATAAACTACAACAGCATACTATAGATAGGGATGAATCAGTCATAAAAATCAGAGGATTACATAAATCTTTTGGCGATTTGCAAGTTTTAAACGGTATCGATTTTACCCTTTACAAAGGCGAGAATGTGGCCATACTCGGGAAGTCAGGAACAGGCAAATCGGTATTAATAAAAATCATTGTTGGCCTGCTTCAACCCGATCAGGGCGAGGTATTTGCGCTAGGAAAGCAAGTCCATAAGCTAAACCCAAAAGAATTGGATGCGTTGAGGCTGCGCATTGGGTTCTCGTTTCAAAGTAGCGCCTTATACGATGGATTAAATGTTTATCAGAATCTTGCATTTCCGCTTCTCATGAATTTGAAGAATCTAACTAAAAAAGAGGTTAGTATAGAAGTAGAAAGAGTTCTTGATGCTGTAAGCCTTAAGGATAAAATGAAACAGATGCCATCAGAGCTTTCCGGAGGTCAGCGTAAACGAATCGGTATTGCTCGTACCTTGATATTAAAACCCGAAATAATGCTGTATGATGAGCCTACAGCAGGATTAGACCCAATAACAAGTACTGAGATTATTGAACTCATCAATGAGGTTCAGCATCAATTTAATACGAGCTCAATTATCATCACGCATGACCTAACTTGTGCTAAAAACACATCCGACCGAATTGCTATGCTGCTCGATGGCAAATTTGCTAAAGTTGGTACCTTCGAAGAAGTTTTCAATACCGAAGATTCGCATTTGAAAGAATTCTACAATTATAATTTTATTCAATAGTAAACACATGAACGAAATATCTAAAAAACGCATAGTTATAGTTGGCCTATTTATCGTTTTAGGGTTGGCTTTTCTTTTATCTGCTGTACTCCTTATTGGCAATTTGCGCAACTCCTTTACCAAAAAGATTGAAGTATATTCAATTTTTGAGGATGTATCGGGGCTGCAAAAAGGGGACAATGTTTGGCTATCGGGAGTAAAGGTTGGAACGATTAGCAGCGTGACATTTAATGGAAAATCGAAGGTAAAGGTTAGTATACAGGTTAATTCAGATGTACGTCAATATATACCGAATGATTCCAAAGTTAAAATTAGCAGCGATGGATTGATAGGAAATAAAATACTGGTCATTTTCGGGGGAACAGAAACTGCTAAAGGTGTGCAAACCGGAGATACTCTAATTGTTGAGAAAACTTTCTCTTCGGAAGATATGCTCAATACCCTACGAAAAAGCAATGATAATATTTTTGCCATAACCAACGACTTTAAAACCATCAGCAAAAGGTTAGTTGATGGAGAAGGAACTGCGGGGAAATTATTAACCGACAATTCTTTATATACAAACATCAATAAAGCAACCACTTCGCTCAATACTGCAACAGTTGAAGCAGAAAAGGTAATGCGTTCGTTGAAAGTATTCACATCCAACCTTACTAAAGAAGGAACACTGGCCAATGATTTAACTACCGATACTGTGCTGTTTAAAACTGTGAAGGCTTCTGTTTTACAGTTACAACAGATTTCAAATACGGCTTTAGCATTTATAAAGAACCTCAACCAAAAAACTAGTGACTCAACGACCTCGATGGGTTTGTTGCTTAACGATAAAGAATCAGGGACCAATCTAAAGGAGACCATTAAAAATTTGAAGAGCAGTTCGATAAAGTTGGATGAAGACCTTGAAGCGCTTCAGCACAATGTGCTGTTAAAAAAGTATTTTGAAAATAAGGAGAAAAAATAGTACGTAATTCTTTTGAAAGCAGTTAGTCTATATGCCCGTAAAATGCTAGAAAGATTTAGATTACATGATTCGCTTTTGGTAAAAAATATATATTCGATATTGTTTTGTCAATCCAAAAATAGTAAATACTTTTGTACGATAAAACATATTTAGTCGAAATGTCTAACGTAACTATCTCAAAAGAAGAGCAATTAAAAGAAGATGTGATTCTTGCTGCTCAAAAATTATTTCAACAGTATGGCCTCCGTAAAACGACCATGGAGGATATTGCTAAGGCAATGGGCAAGGGCAAAAGTACTCTATACTATTACTATAAAAGCAAAGATGAGGTGTTTGATGCTGTTGTTACCAAGGAAATTGAGGAAGTTTTCAAAAAAACTCGAAGCGCAATAGAGAAGGCAGATACAGCCGAAGAAAAATTTAAGATTTACCTAAAAACCTCTCTTAAAGCCGTAAAGAGTAAAGTTAACCTTTATAAAATTGTTAGAAGTGAACTTGTAGATGACACATCGACTATAAACAAGCAAATCAAAAAGTTTAATACTGGAGAGTATCTTGTTATAAAAGAAATTTTAAATCTTGGAATTGAAAATAAAGAGTTCACTAGCACTCTTAAAGATGAAATTGATTTACTAGCCTATTCCATCATGAGCGCATTACGAAGCCTTGCTGTTGATATGGCAATCGAAGAGAAGTTTCCTAACTGGGAAGAACGCCTTACCATTTTAGGTGATATCATGATTAGAGGGCTTAAAAAATAATAATCACTCACATTGATTTGTCATTAAGGTATTTAATACCTTTTTTTTTGAATACAAATTCGACCGAAATACGATATTCGTTTTATAATATAACAATAAAAAAATAAAAAACATGATTAACAAGTTAGCTTCATTAGGATTTATAGCCATCGTATCGATATGGCTATCGGGTTGCACAACAAATAATGGACAGTCAATTAATAAAATTGCGAGTATTCCTGTAAGGGTAAAAACAGTTGAATCAATCGAGGATAGTGCAAACACAAGTTATGTTGGCACTATCGAGGAATCGGTTTCAGTCCCAACTAGCTTTCTAACCACTGGTCAAGCCGAAAAAGTTTACATCTCAGAAGGTGAAAAGGTAAGAAAAGGTCAGCTTCTGGCTGAACTGAATAGCAGTAACTATTTGAATATGTATCAAATATCCTTAGCGAAGCAGAAGCAAGCCGAGGATGCATTCAATCGACTCTCCGAACTTTACAAGAAAGGAAGCTTACCCGAAATAAAATACATTGAGATTCAAACTAGCCTTGAACAGGCTAAATCATCAACACAAATTGCACAAAAAAATCTGAACGATTGTAAACTCTTCTCTCCAATGGATGGCATTGTGGGGAAACGAAGCATTGAACCTGGCATGAGCATAATACCTGGAATTACAGCTTTTAACATCGTAAAAATTGATAAAGTATTTGTTAAGGTTGCCATTCCTGAGAATGAGATTTCAAAGGTGAATAAAGGTCAAAAAGCAATAGTCAGTGTTTCGGCACTTGATAATGAAATGTTCGAAGGAATTATTGAGGAAAAAGGGGTTATGGCAAATCCGCTATCGCATACCTACGATGTTAAAATAGCTGTATCAAATAAAAACGAAAAACTTTATCCTGGAATGGTTTGTAATGTACAAATCGGATTGCCATCCACATCAGGAGTGATACAAATACCGCAACAATCGGTTCAAATTGATGGAAATGGAAAGAAATTTGTTTTCAAAATTAACCCGAAAACAGAGAAGGTTAATGTCCAATTCGTAGAGACCGGTTCTTTGAAAGGAGACGGAGTAATTATCCTAAAAGGTTTGGCGTTAGGCGATAGAATTATTGTTGAAGGATACCAAAACATCAATGTTAATACAACTATCCAAATCGTTGAGTAGTATGAAAAGAAGGATAAGTTCTATAGAATCGGCCATGAAATACAGGCAAATTGTATTTCTGGTTGTTGGAGTGCTGATAATACTTGGTTTTGTTGCATTGAGAAATATGTCGCGCCAAGAGTTTCCTGAATTTACAATTCGTCAGGGGCTGGTAATTGGACTATACCCAGGCGCCACATCCGCTCAGGTTGAAGGGCAGCTGACTACCGAGGTTGAGAGATATCTGTTTAGCTTCAAGGAGGTAAAAAAGAAGAAAACATACTCGCTTTCGAGAGATGGTTTAATGATTATTTACGTTGAACTGAACGATAATGTTAAGAACTCCGAGGAATTCTGGTCGAAGCTTAAGCATGGCCTAACTCTGCTTAAATCACAGCTTCCAACGGGCGTGGTGGCATTAATCGCCAACAATGATTTTGGCGATACATCTGCTTTGCTAGTAACCTTAGAATCCGAGGAAAAATCGTACCGAGAACTTGAGGTCTATCTGAATAAACTTGAGGATAGATTACGCAGAATCGAATCGGTTTCGAAGGTTCGTCACTTTGGACTTCAAAAGGAGCAAATCAGCATCTATCTTGAAAAAAACAAACTCGAAAAGTACGGGATTAACTCTTCAACCCTCTTGGTTACGCTTTTCACACAGGGTTATACTGCAACAGGAGGCTCGGTTGAAAACGGTAACTTAGATGTTCCAATCCATATCTCATCGCTATACGAAAACGAGAATGATATTGCGCAACAGATTATCTATTCTGACCCAACAGGACATCTTATTCGCCTAAAGGATGTGGCAAAGGTGGTTAGAGAATACCCCGAGCCCGATAACTACATCGAGAACAATGGGCGGAAATGCCTTTTAATTTCGATGGAGATGCTTCAAGGCAATAATATTGTTCAGTTCGGCAGCGAGGTTGATAAGGTGTTACAAGAATTCCAAAAGGAGTTACCACAGGATGTAAGTATCAAGCGCATTGCCGACCAACCCAAGGTTGTAGGAACATCAATCAACAATTTCTTGGTTGAACTATTGTATGCAATTATTGCTGTAATCCTTGTAACCATAATTTTACTTCCAATTAGAGTAGCCTCTGTTGCTGCATCATCAATACCAATCACAATCTTCATTTCATTGGCCATTATGTATGTATTCGGCATCGAGCTGAACACTGTAACCCTTGCGGCGCTAATAGTAGTGCTTGGAATGATAGTGGATAATTCAATTGTTATTGTCGATAACTACATGGAGCAGCTCGACCATGGCGTTTCACGCTGGCATGCATCAATAATTAGCGCTAAAGCGTATGTAAAAGCAATTGTTTCGGCCACGCTAGCGATTAGTATTACCTTCTTTCCATTCCTATTCACGCTAAAAGGAACCTTTAAGGATTTCGTTTTGATGTTTCCATGGACGGTCACCATTACGCTAGGAATATCGCTACTTGTGGCAATACTCGTGATACCCTATTTGCAGTACTTTTTCATATCAAAAGGGTTTTTACAGCTTGACAGTAAAAAGAAGAAGAAATTCAATCTTTTAGATGCTTTGCAAAGTCGGTATGAGAAGATTCTTGCGAAAGCATTTGCACATCCAAAGCTAACTATTTCAATAGGTGCTTTATCAGTAATCGTGGGTTTAATTTTTTTCACTCAAGTACCCCAACGTCTGATGCCCGCTGCTGAGCGCGACCAATTTGCTGTCGAAATATATCTAACACAAGGAAACTCGCTAAAGCAAACCTCACTGGTGTGCGATAGTCTTGAGAGAATCTTGAAAATGGATAGTAGGGTGACATCAATAACCTCGTTTATCGGAACTAGCTCTCCCCGATTTCATACACTTTATGCTCCGAATATTCCTGCAAAAAATTATGCTCAGTTTATTGTAAATACAACATCAAGCGAATCGACAATTGAACTGCTGGATGAATACTCATCGAAATATTCAAATCGTTTTACAAACGCCTATGTACGATTCAAACAACTTGACTATCAACCAATAAATGCACCCATTGAGGTGAGAATATCGGGTGAGAATATCTCAGCGTTGAAAAGTACTGGCGATTCAATTAAAGCAAGATTAATGAACGTTGATGGATTAACGTGGGTTCATTCCGATTTTAACGATATGCTGCCAACTGCATCGGTTGATATTAATAGCATTGAAGCAAATCGATTAGGAATTAACAAAGCGATTATAGCCACCAACCTCGCTATACGTTTTGAGGGCTTACCAATGACAACCATTTGGGAAAATGACTATCCTATTTCGGTTAAGCTAAAAACGGAGAGCAACGAAAACGAGAGTTATAACGATATCCGAGATGAGTATATCCATTCCTTTATCCCTGGAATTTCAGTTCCATTACGTCAAATTGCAACTGTAAACCCTGGCTGGGAACAGGGTCAAATTGTTAGGCGAAATGGTGTGCCAACACTTACAATAGTTTCTGATATTCAACGAGGAACAAATGTAAACAAGGCATTTCCAATCGTTAAGAGTGAGGTGGAAAAGATTGCCCTTCCGCAAGGTGTTTCCATTAGCTATGGCGGGGCTTACGAATCTGATTCAGAAACCTTGCCAACCGTTATTAGCGGATTACTGATAAGCATCTTCATCATTTTCTTAATCCTTCTTGTACACTTTAAAAAAATTAACATGGCTTTGCTAGTTCTTGGCTCGTCGAGTCTTAGTCTGTTTGGGGCAATGCTAGGAGTATTGCTGTTAAGAGTTGAATTTGGAATTACTTCAATTCTGGGTATCGTAAGTTTAATTGGTATCCTTGTACGAAATGGAATCATCATGCTCGATTATGCTGAGGAGCTTCGTGCTAAGCATCGTATGAGCGTTTTGGATGCTTCTATCCTAGCAGGAAAACGCCGTATGCGACCGATATTTCTAACATCAGCAGCTGCATCGATGGGTGTAATTCCAATGATTATCAGTAAGAGTCCGCTCTGGAGTCCGATGGGTGCAGTTATCTGCTTTGGAACATTAACTTCAATGGTACTTATCGTGTTTATTCTTCCTGTTGCCTATTGGATGATTTTCAAAAATGCTGATAACAAAAATAACTTGGTAAAACCTAATAAAAAATCAAGAGTGCTTAATCCTGCCGTTGCAACAATCGTGGTCTTTTTGCTCGCTGGGCTATCCAATTTAAACGCACAAACCGTTTACACGCTGGAACAAAGCAAACAGCTAGCGATAGAAAATAATGTACGGGTTAAAAATGCCGGATTAGAGGTTGAAGCATCAAAGCAGGTAAAAAAATCTGCCTTTACGAACTACTTCCCAAAAGTTAGCGCTACGGCAACATCCTTTCGATTCGAGGAATCACTTGTTAACCTTAATGTTCCCAAAGGAAATCTACCTGTATATAATGGTAATCCGGCAACGATCCCAAGTGCAACTCAGTTTGCCTATTTCCCTGGTTTTGATATATCGTTAATAGAAAAAGGAACTGTTGGAGCGATTACTGCTATTCAGCCTGTTTTTATGGGAGGAAGAATAATCAACGGAAATAAACTGGCACAGATTGGAGTAGATGTGAATAATAGTCAATATATCCTTGCTAAGAATGATGTTCTGCTAAAAACGGAGGAGCAGTATTGGTTTATTGTTTCGCTTACCGAAAAGATGAAAACATTAAATTCTGCTGAGCAACTTGTCGATTCAATTTACAAACAGGCAGATGATGCTTGGAAAGTTGGCTTAATAAACCGTAACGATGTGATGAAAGTAAGCATCAAACGAAGCGAGATAAGAATCCAACGAAATCGCCTCGAAAACGGGATAAGGTTAGCCTCAATGGCATTCTGCCAATACCTTGGTGTCGAATACGACTCCACGATAATACTAAAGGATACCTTAACTGCAATTCAAACACCATTAAGCGTTTTTGTTGATGCCGAGCAAGCAATCTCGAATCGTGAGGAGTTCAAAATGCTTCAGAAAAGTGTTCAAGCGGAAGAATTGCAAACTAAACTTGAACTTGGAAAACATATGCCTGAACTTGGGGTTGGTGCTGGTGCGCTTTACTACGATATTATGGATAAAGGAACAACTAACTCGATGGTTTTTGCATCAATAAAAATTCCAATATCCGATTGGTGGGAAGGTTCGCATAAAATAAAGGAGAGAAAATACAAAGAGCAAATAGCCCGTAATAATTCGAAAAACACTGAAGAACTTCTTGCACTTCAAGTTCACAAAATCTGGAATGACCTGGATGAATCCTACAAACAAATAAATTTGGCGAAAGAGACAGTTAACCAAGCCGAGGAGAATCTAAGGATAAACTCCGACAACTACAACGGGGGCATTGTAAATATCTCTGATATGCTCGAGGCACAAACATTACTCCAGCAATCGAGTGACCAACTCACCGATGCAATATCCGCTTATAGAATAAAACTAGTCACCTATAAGCAAGTTACTGGGAGATATTAATATGCATTTAGAACTTTTTACAAGTTAAAAACAAAGCCGCTAAAGGAACATTTCTTTAGTGGCTTTGTTTCTTTTAGAAAAATCTCTGCATTGATGAATGAATTAAGTTGACTTTTACTATTCCATGATGCTTAAAAAATTTATCAAAAATCTTATACTTGTAAAAAATTGAAGGGAATGAAGAAACTAGTATTTGCAATAACATTGGTGCTACTGTTTTCATATGGCTGTCAGGTAGATAAAGGGAGTAGTGAAAAAAAAGCAAAGTATATCTTTCTTTTCATTGGAGATGGAATGGGGATACAACAGGTTAATACCACTCAGGTTTACTTAGATTCGGTGTTAAAAAACAATCAGAAATTATCATTTATTGACTTTCCTGTTCAAACCTTTGCCACAACCTATGCAGCAAATCGTTATATCACCTGCTCAGCAGCGGCTGGCACAGCCCTTTCAACAGGCAGCAAGACCTCCATTGGCACACTTGGCCTTAATTATAACCACACTGATACGCTTTTTAGCATAGCAAAAAAATTTAAAGAGAATGGCTTTAAAGTTGGGTTACTAACAACCGTAAGCATCGATCATGCAACACCTGCTGCGTTTTATGCACATCAAGGATCAAGAGGAAGCAGTTATAATATTGCAAAAGATCTTCTGAAAAGTGGTTACGATTTTTATGCAGGAGGAGGATTTCTCGATCCATACGGAAAAGAACTAAAGCATTCCGTAGAATCAATCTATTCATTAGGTCAAAAAAAATCATTCGCATTTACCACGAGTCTGACAACAATTGATTCATTATCAAAAAAATTCAATTCAATCGTTTACTCTATTCCTAACCCAACCACTGAAAGTTCTATTAAATATAAAATCGATCAGGATAGCACCGACTTAACACTTGCAGATATAACTAAAAAGGCCATTGAAACATTGGATAACCCCAAAGGTTTCTTTATGATGGTTGAAGGAGGGAAGATTGATTGGGCTTGTCATTCAAACGATGCAGCAAGCGCGATAGGTGAGGTCATTGCCTTTTCTGATGCTGTAAAGAAGGCCGTTGACTTTTACGAAGTTCACCCCGATGAAACCCTGATTATCGTTACCGCCGATCATGAAACGGGTGGTTTTTCGCTAGGGAATAAGGAGAATAAGTATAGCAATAATCTATCACTACTGAAAAACCAGAAGATTTCAAAAGATCAGCTCTTTGAACTGGTTAAATCCGGCTTCACACATAACCCAAAGCCTACATTTCTGGAGATGCTTGACTTAGCAAAGGCAAAAATAGGCATCGGTAATAAAGATTTAAATCTAGGTTTAACCGATAAGGATATAGAAAAGTTAAAGGAATCCTATAATGCCTCATTAAAACTCAGTATGGGTTCAGTTCAAAAGGAAAGTTACATGTCTGAATCAAAGGAAAAATTCTCCATAACCTGTATTAACATTCTTAACCGAAAAGCAGCAATTGGCTGGACAAGTACATCCCATACCGGATCTCCTGTTCCTGTATATGTAATTGGACAAGGAGCAACATTTTTCACTGGAAGGTTAGACAATACAGATATCCCTAAAATAATAGAAAAATTTACTTTGAAAGAACCATAAAGCATTGAGTAAAGCTAGACATTAACGAATTAACAATTTAACCAACTGTTAAAATAAAATTGTAGCCGCACAGAATAAACCCCCTTCTTTATATAGTGGGTTTATTATTTTTTGTATTTTTACTTCTCGGTAAAAAAAAACAAAAACTTTATCGTTTCTTTCATGGAGTCCAGAAACCATTCAAACGGGGCGTCTTCGAAAAGCCTTATGAGTAGAAAACCATAAAACCTAACCATTATGAAAAATTTTTTACTGCTGTTTGTAATCGTTATTATAAATTTGGGTATTGTTTTTGCCCAAAAAGTTGATAACAAAAAACTACAGGACGTTAAATATCGAAGAAGTTCATTACATACCATTTTGATGGAATCTGACAGATTCCCTTTTAAGGATACAGTTGTCGGCGCTTACTATAAAGCTCCATTCCCCGATAAGTATAATAACCATGATGTTGGTGATAAATCATTTGACCCAAAACAATACGGTATTAATGGTGATACTACATCAACTAATGTACCTCAAATCATAGAAACCTACTTAAAGCAAAAAAAGGTAGCCAACTTAATGGTTGCTAAGTGGTTTAACCGTCAAGAAGACGGTACGTTTGATATGTCGCTGATAGGTGAAAGAGGCTCATACAACGCAAGCGAAATGGAGGCTCGAGTTGCTGACAAAACAGCTAGGGGAACATCATCTCTTGCCGATGCAGGCGAAGAATTAATTGGAAATACCTTTGTTGTTGTATCAAAGTTATATTTTTTAAGTAACGAAGGACCTGCTTATGCGGCTCTATTGCTTTCTAGAATTGCTACTAACAAATTGCCTGGCTTGGCTAAAACGATTGCCGAAAAAGCAGCCGATATTGTATACAAAAAAGCAAGAGAAGGCTATTCAGTTTGGACTACTTCTTATCTTTATAAACTTCAGTGGAATGATTCAATTTCAGGCACCTTCTACAACGATTATTGGATGGATAAAAATAGCATAGACCCTGCAAAGAAAGAAAAATTCGATAATACCGAATTATTCAATTTGCAATTCATTGGTTCAGAAAAATCGAGAAGTTTGGTTACTGGCTCCTTCAAAGAACAAAGAGGTGCTGAGAAGTTAGTGGAAATGGCTACCATTAGAACCATTGATAACGTTTATGCTAAACTTCAGAAAAAATACGACGTATTTAAAACCAAAACACCGCTAATCTCTGGTGAACCAATAATGGCTGAAATTGGTTTAAAAGAAGGTATTGAAGGTGGGAATAAATTTGAAGTATTAGAACAAACTGTTGACAAAGAAGGAAAAACCAAATATGTTAATAAAGGAACTATCAAAGTAGATGGTAAACTAATTTGGGATAACCGTTACGCTGCTGGTCAAGAGCCTGGTACCGATAGCACTAAGGTAAGCAATAAGCCAATACTTAAAGCTACAACCTTTAAAGGTGGAAAAGATTTCTATCCTGGAATGTTAATTAGACAAATTAAATAATTGGCATAACTGTTGCTATAAAGCACCCATGTATTAGACAAAGATGTTAAACTAATACATGGATGCTTTATCCACACAAAACGATAAACTATTCTTGTTAGCAACTAATCAAAAACAAAAAAATACATGCAAATGAAAAAACTAGTAAACTTAAGCAGCCTAATTCTTGTAATGATATTAGGCTTATCAATCAGCGTTAACGCTCAAGCAAAGAAAAAAGCAGACAAAGATACCGAAGACTTTGTTTACGAAATTGAAGCTGTTAACGTTGGAACACAAGGAACATACTTAGTTAAAGTTTGGTCGTATTCCAAAAAACCTACCGTAGCAATTAATCAGGCAAAAAAGAATGCTGTTCATGGAATTATTTTCAAAGGTTTTGCTGGTAAACCAGGCGTTCCTGGTCAAAAAGCTTTAGCTACTCCAGCCGTTGAGCAGGATAAGAAAGCTTTCTTCGATGAATTTTTTGATGATAAAGGCAATTACAATAGATATGTTGCAGATTCTGGCGATGGCTCAATTGCTGCTGGTGACGTAATGAAAGTTGGCAAAAAGTATAAAATTGGTGTAATTGTATCGGTAAATGTAAGCGACCTAAGAAAAGCACTTGAAGATGCAGGTGTTATTAAAGGATTAGCCTCTGGGTTTTAATAGTTCAATAACTAAAGCGGAACGATAATTCTTTGCCTAGCAAATTTTACATAATTAATTATGGCACGGAATTTGAAAATTGTCAATTAGTAAAATTTAACAGCTAATATTTGAACCCTTTTTAAAGAACAAAGTAATTACCTTTTTAAAATCTAATATTATGAAGAATAAATTAATATATCTTATCATTTCAGCCCTAATGCTAGCTGGTGCTACCAATGCATTTTCGCAAGCAAAGAAGCCAACCATTATGGTTGTTCCTAGCGATGTATGGTGCAATACAAATGGCTATATGCTAGAGTTTGATAACCAAGGAACTAAAGTTAAAGTACCTGATTACAAAGCGGCTCTTCAATCAAATGCTGATTTACTTTTAGCCATTAGCAAAATCAATGAATTAATGGCTGCAAGAGGTTTTCCTCTAAAAAACTTGGAGTCAGCCCTTAAAACATTACAAGATCAAGCCGCCGAAGATGCTATGCTTACAAGTAAAGGTGGTGCTGAAATAAATGAAAGTCCTATCGACAAGCTAAAAAAAGTAGCAAAAGCTGACATTTGGATGCAATTGACTTGGACTGTAAATCAAACTGGCCCGAAAAAAACATTAACATTTAACCTACAAGGGCTTGATTCTTACACTGACAAGCAAATTGCTGGTGCATCAGGATCAGGGAAGCCTACCTTCACTGCCGAACTACCCGTATTAATCGAAGAAGCCGTTTTGGCTCATATCGATAACTTTAACGTTCAGCTTCAAGCCCATTTTCAGGATATGTTTGATAACGGACGTGAAGTTATACTTCGGGTAAAAACATGGAGTTCTTTTGACGGTGATCTTAATAATGAGTATGATGGGAAAGAACTATCAGAAATTATTGATGAATGGATGACCGCAAATACTGTTGCTGGCAAATTTAGCACTTCTGATAACACAGAAAATATGATGCTATTTGAACAGGTGCGTATACCCCTTCAGGATGCAAATAATAAAGCTATCGATACTCGTGGTTGGGCACGTAATTTGCAGAAGATGTTAAAAGAAAAATACCAGCTTGAATCTAAACTGATGATGAAGGGGCTAGGACAAGCCCAACTGGTAATAGGTGAAAAATAACAAACACCTTTAATTATTTAAAATAAAAAATTATGAAAAGAATTTCATTATTGTTCTTAGCAATAATTGCTCTCTCTTTTGTGAGTTTATCACAAAATAGCCAAGGCAAAACTGACGATATGGGAAGAGTTGCAATAGCTGCTTTCGTTCCTGAACAAGCAGATGGAATACCTGCATCTGCACAACAGTTGCTCTTAGGTAAAATGCAGCAAATTGCTGTTCAGAATGGAATGGGAGGATCTGGTTCAAACCCACGTTTCTTTATGGTTCCAATGGTAAATGTGCTTACGAAAGATATTACTCCAACAGCACCACCAATGCATGCTTTAACCCTTGAGGTTGTCTTTTATATCGTTGATGCTGCTACTCAAACTATTTTTAGCCAAACCAGCATAACCGTTAAGGCTGTAGGTGCATCTGAAGATAAAGCGTACATCTCGGGTCTAAAGAATCTGAATGTAAAAGCAGGCCAATTCAAAGGCTTTGTTGAAACAGGAAAAGCAAAGATTATGGAGTATTACAACTCACAGTGCGATGTTATTATGAAAGGCGCAAATGCCCTAGCCGGTCAAAAAAAGTATGAAGAAGCTCTTTTTACCTTACTAAGTGTGCCTGATGTTTGCCGTGAGTGCTTTGATAAATGCATGGATCTTTCGATTGACATTTACAAACAATACGCTAACTATAAATGTACAGAATATATGTCGGGTGCTAAAGCATCTTGGGCTGCGATGAACGCCGATAAGGCAGCTGAATTCTTAGGAAAAATTACTCCCGATATGGAGTGCTACCCACAAGCGGTTGAACTTACAGAACAGATCACTCAAAAAATGCTAGCCGATGGTGCAAACGTATGGACATTTAAGATGAAACAGTTTGATGCCAATGTTGATAAAGAAAAACTAATGATTGAGGCAGGAAAAGAAGTAGCTGTAGCACAGGCATTGGGAGGCAACAGATACGACTGGTACTGGCTTTACAAAAAATAATAACAATTAAACAGATAATTATTAACGCTCAATTTTAAATTTAAATTAAAAGATTATGAAACTAACTAAAACCTTTCTATTTGTAGGCGCAATTGCTTTTGCAGTAGCCCTTGTAAGTTGCGGTGGTTCAAAACCAGCGGTTAAAGACAGCGGATTAGGAAAAGAAATTTCTATTCCTTGTAGCGATGTTGATTTCCATTCAGATCAGAAATTCTTCCGTGGTACAGGCACAGGAACTAGCCAAGATATGAGTACAGCTAAAAATAAGGCTAGCATTGATGCTAACAGCAACCTAGCTGGTTCAATCAACCGTACCATTAAAACCGTTACCGATCGTTATACCAATGATCGTCAGATTGGTGCAAACTCAGAATTTGAACAAAAGTTCGAGCAGCTAACCCGCGATATTGTTAGCCAAGAGCTAAACAACGTTTCAACTGTATGTAGTAAATCATATACAATAGATGGTAAGTTTTCTTTCTACGTGGCTGTTGAGGTTGCTAAAGATGAACTTTTAAATAAAATTAAAGACAAAATTAGCAAAGATCAAAAGTTACAACTTGACTACGATAAGCAGAAGTTTGAAAACATCTTCAACGAGGAGATGAACAAACTTGCTGGTGAAAAGCCATAATCTTTAACAACACAATCCCTGATCAGCAACCCTTCGGGGTTGCTGATTGCTATAGGGATGTTTCAATCTATACGTTTGAGGTTAAAACAACTCTGTTTACAACATTCTTTAAATAAACCCAAACAATATTATCATGAAGAAATACTTACTATTGGTTGTAGCCATAATAACCACTGCAGGCATAAGTTTGTCGCAGGATAAGGTTATTCAGAAAAGTGGAAAGCAACCTAAATGGGTGAATAATCTCGAAAAAGATTTTATTATCACCGTTGGACGCGGTGCTACAAGCCAAGAAGCTCAGCAGAATGCGCTCACAATGGTGAAAGAGCGAATTGTTTCATCAGTTGCTGAGAACGTTAAGGCTAAAACCGAAATAAAGAAAGAAGAAGCCAACTACAATAATAACATCTCCGTTTTCCTTGAGAAATTTGCATCTTCAACTACAACAGAATCAGGAAAAGTGCCATTTCTTCAAGGGATTTCCTTATCGAAAGTTGAAGAGTTCTATTGGGAGAAATTACAATCGAAAGATAAAAAGGAATACTTTTACTATCATCTAAAATATCCTTTCCCTGAATTTGAGATGCAAAAACTTGTGAGTGATTACAAGATGAGAGATAACGACCTTACAAGGCAACTCGAAGATCTTATTGCTCAGGCAGAATCTGTTGAAACCGTTGAACAGATGGAAAAAAATATTGGAGAGCTAAGAGTACTCACCGATTACTTTATGGACGGCAGGAAAAATCAGGCTGAACTTGGGATTACCCGTTACAATTCTTTACTTGCTTCGATTGAACTTGTTGAGGTTGAGAGTAGTCTTGGAGAGCTAAAATACTCGCTTAGATTAGGCACAAAAACTATTACTACTGTTAAAAAGCCTATTACAAAATCAGAATGTGCTCGTATTACTTCTACAATAAATAATCAAGATCATTGGTTAATTAAGTTCGATTATGCGAACTGTTACGAAGATCCAGAGAATAATATTTTTGTAAAGTATCGTTTTGGCAATACTGATGTTCAAAAGAAGTTCTACTTCGATATCTCAGCCAAAAAAGCCGGTATTTTTGTAAATGTACCATTTCATTTTACAACTACTGCAAAGGGTGAAACCACTGTTGATGGTTCAATAATTGATTTGACAATAGTTTCAAAGTATGATGCTGCCTTTACAATTGAGAAGGTAATTATTGAGTTTAAAGGTTTAACCCCTGTAATAATAGATGGAATTAATCAAACTTTCAGCGGTAAGGGAAACCACGACCTTAAGCTAAATATCAGCCAACCGATTAAAATTGCTGAAACATCAACAGCAGGTAAAACTATCTCGGTGCTATCAGGTTATATTCACTTTAAATCAAATGCAACAGGTGAAGTTCAAACCTATACGATATATAATCATAGTTACACCACTGATTGGTAGAAATAATTTCAAGGAAATTAAAAAGGCTCGAAATCGAGCCTTTTTTTATTCTTTATAGATTTGGAATTCGAAAGGAACTTTAACGTGTTCCGATAGGTCAAACCCTGCCTCCTTAATATCAATATCCTCGTCGTTATACTTCCAAATCACCTTTACCTTATTACCAATACTAGCAAGCTTTTCAATTTTCTTAAAAACTTGAAAGATTAACTTTGAACTTGGTGTATTGTAATAAATCATCTTGAACTTAATTACAGTTTCAGGATTTGGATCAAGAATATAGGCATCCCACCATTGTAAAATAGGTTCATAAAATGCTTTGGCATCTTCAGGCAATGAGTTGCCTGAAAACTCAAAGGTTCCAGTGCCTTTGTCAAGGATTATTTCGGGGTACTGACTAGTAGATTTATATCTTAATACTTCCATATTAACGCTATTAAAAATTCTGGCACTATAAAATTACACTTTTTAAAAGTAAATACTTTATTATTTTCAATATTTTTTATAGAAGTAACAAGATATTCTTCAAATTTGTTCATCGAATTACTCAAAATATTAAATCCTCTATTTGTATATCCGTAATCTGTCATAATCCTGTAATATTTGCTACCACGAGCCTATCGAAGATTTTATCACCAAAATACCTTCTGTTTAGTTTGTAAACGAACTCATCAAGGTATTGCTGTAGATATTTTCTTTTTATT
>JANYLA010000008.1 GCA_025361485.1 Bacteroidales bacterium | reverse complement strand
TGGAATGTTATTGAGAGAGTCAGAGTTTAAAGGCACATCTTCATACGCTACTGTTTTGAAACGTGCAAAGAGTTCTGTTGGATTAGATGAGTATGGTTACAGGGCAGATTTTATGAAAATGGTTGAGTTAAGTGAGATGTTGTGTAAGTAGTGAAATAGACAAAAGACAAGTTAATAAGTTTAAAAGTTTAACCCGTCAGGAATTAATAACCTGATGGGTCATTAATAACCTCAATTTTAAATATTATCGTTCTTCTTTAAATAATATTTCAAATATTTTGTAACCAAACCATTTATTTTCCCTAAAATTACATCCCAATATTAAAAAACCAATTATCTTTAATTGCCTAGGTAAATTATTTAATAAATACTAGCACACAAAAACTTAAGTTTATGAAACTTTTTATAAACATAACTACTATTATATTATTGTTTTTCACAAATAATTTAATTGCTCAACGACCATGTAAGGTTCAAGTAAAAAATTTGCAAGGCACATATGAGGGTGAATGCAAAAATGGGCGTGCTAATGGACAGGGAAGTGCTAAGGGTATCGATTCTTATACTGGTGATTTTAAAAAAGGCTACCCAAATGGTAATGGCATATACAATTGGGCTAACGGTGATGTTTATGAGGGAGAGTGGAAGATGGGTGCTAGAAATGGGAAAGGCAAGTTCAATTATAAAAAAAATGATGAAAATAAAATAGATGAAGGGATATGGGATACCAATATTTTTCTGGGTAAAGAATTACTTTCCCCCACTATTACTGAAAAAACAAACATCAAATCAGGCTTTTATTTTAAAAGGCTCAGCAATGGAAGTAAACTTACAATATCATTCACCCAAAATGGTTTACCAGCAACACCAATTGATCTCTATGTAGTTCGCTCATCGGGTACGGAGTCGCCTATTGACAACAACTTATCAATAATAAATATGACTTTCCCATTCAAGTGTAAAGTTAAATTTCGTTCTGACAATGGCATTGTTAAAAGTGATTGTATTTTATCTTTTGAAATTCTACAACAAGGAGAATGGATCTTAAATATCGATCAGAAATCAAATGTTTTAAACAGACCAGACGCTACCTTTAAAAAAGGCTCTATTCTAAGAAATGGTTGATAGTTTAAATATCTCAATAAAAAAACTAATTATTCTTTTCTAGGTTGCTAAAAATAAAATCTACGCATAATGAACCTTTCGAAATCATAATGACACAATAACTATTTGAATCCTTCTACTAACGTTAGTAATTTCAACATATATCTTCATTCATAATTCTGCATGCCAAATCATTCAAATATTTTGTTCAATGCTTTGGCATACATCTTGTTATTTAGAAAAGCACAACCCTTAAAAATGCTCTACAAAACCACTACATCGTTTATTTCAATTCTTGTTTTTACTTTTGCCACGACAGGCTCTAAAGCCCAAAAAACGTGCACAGTCCAAATCAAAAGCCTGCAAGGAACTTATGAAGGAGGCTGTTTAAAAGGACTAGCAAATGGACAAGGATGTGCTAAAGGTGTGGACACCTACAAAGGAACATTTAAAAACGGATACCCTAATGGCACAGGTAAATACGTATGGGCAAATGGTAATACTTACGAAGGTGAGTGGAAAAGGGGTTTAAGAAATGGCGTAGGTAAATATTCATATATTGAAAAGGGAGAAACAAAGATTAAAGATGGTTATTGGAGAAAAAATGTTTACACAAATCCTAAACAGATCGAACCAATTATAGTTGAAAGTAAAAATGTTAGCCCAAACACCTTCTTTAAAAGGGTTAGCAGCGGTAATAAACTTTCTGTATTTTTCACAAACAAAGAGGCTGTTGTCATTCCCGAAAGTCTATTTATGGTCGCTACCACTGGTGGTGATTTCGAATTTGGCGATACTGTTGGGTTTGTTAATATTGTATTTCCTTTTACTTGCAAAATCAGATATAGATCAAGCAACGGAATTGTAACAAATGATTGTGTATTCATTTTTACTATTGAACAAGAGGGTGACTGGAATTTAACTATAAAAAACTAAATAGATCCTTTTCTCAAAATAGTTAACCCGTCAGGAATTAAAAACCTGACGGGTTAATTATTTATATATATCTTATTATATGATATATAATAAGATTATTACTATAAATATAAAATAATTACTACAAATATAGTAGATAATTAAAATACATCTACTATATTTGTAGTAGTTAATTAAATTCTTATGAAGCAACTTACGAAAGCAGAAGAGCAGGTTATGCAGATCCTTTGGGATATTAACGAAGGAATTGTAAAGGATGTAGTAGATAATTTTGGGGAGCAAAAACCTGCATACACTACCGTTGCAACAGTTTTTAAAGTTTTAGAGAATAAAGGGTTCGTTACCAAAAGAAAGATTGGCAACACCCATCTATACAAGGCACTAGTAAGCAAAGAGGATTACACAAAACTTCAACTCTCTAGTTTACTTAAGAACTACTTCAATGGGTCATTCCCAAAAATGGCAACGTTTTTTGCTCGCGAAAACAATCTTAGCATTAGTGAACTCGAGGAGATGATGAAGATTACTGAAGATGAACTTAAAAAAGATTCCATTTAATACTTAGTGCAATGAATGAGTTTATCCTTTACCTACTAAAAGCCTCGCTAGGAATAATTGTTTTCTATTTCGTTTACTGGGCTACACTTAGGAAAGAAACATTTTTCAAAGCAAATAGATTATTCCTAGTAGCAAGCTTAATCGCCTCATTAATAATCCCATTGATTGGGCTTAGCTATAATACCTATGTGCCTTACACTGAAACAGGAAACATTTTTGTGGAGTTGAATAAGAATTTCAATTCCATCTCAAACCTTACAACACAATCAGATTCTACAGCCCCACAAATCAACTGGCAAAGCGCACTGATTATTATATATTTAACTGGATTAATAATATTCTCAGCAAGACTGATATGGCAATGCATAAACCTAGCATTGCTAATTGTCAAGCGTGGATTAAAAAAGATAAATGGATTGAGTATTGTAGAAAACAATAAGTACGGTTTACCCTTCTCGTTCTTCAACGTTGTTTTTATTAACCCCAATTTCCATTCTGGAACCGATTTAACAAATATACTGGCTCACGAAAAAGTGCACATCAGTGAGAATCACTGGTTCGATTTATTAATTGTAGAACTTTTTACAATAGTCTTTTGGTTTAACCCTTTTGTTTGGTTATTCGAGCGCTCAATCAAACAAAATCATGAGTATTTGGCCGATGAAGGAGTCCTTGCGCAGGGATTCAGCGTTGGTCGATACCAAGCTATCCTAATCAATCAAATCATGGGAATGCAGATTATCGGGATAACCAATAACCTAAACTATTCCCTAAACAAAAAACGTATGAAAATGATGACAAAGATGAAAACACCAAAAATTAGAGCGTTTAAAATGATTTGGGCACTTCCGGCAGTTGCGATACTTTTAGTTGCATTTGCAAAACCTGCTTATGTTATGGATTCTAAATCAACACAACCAAAATTAAACCTTCAAAATAAAATTGCTGAAACTATTCAATTTACTGGAAAAATTTTGGATGGTAGTGGCTTACCGCTAGAAGGAACTTCGATAGTGATTTATGGGGGAACTTTGGGAACTACAACAGACAAAGATGGTTTATTCACATTAAAAATGGATAAGTCTGATCAAATTGTAATCTCTTATGTTGGATTTGTAACTAGAAAATTGACTGGTAGCGAAATTGAATATAAGTTAGAAAAGTCACCTAACAAAATTGTTGTTTTAAATTTAGTTGTAGGTGAAATCAAACTAGATATTGATGAAATTCTAGAAAATCCAGAAAATTATAAAGAGCCCGAGACTCCAAATAACAAAGTTGGGGATGAAGTGTTTGTAGTTATTGAACAATTACCCTCTTATCCTGGTGGATTATATGTCTTTGCAAAAGAAATTAAGAAAAAAATACGCGAAAAGAAACCATCAGGAGTAATCAATGTAGACTTTACAGTTGACAAGAATGGAAAAATGGAAAGTGTATTAGGATCAAGTTATTGGTCAGGGTATGATATAGAGATGATATGGCGAAGTCTTAAAAAATGGAGTCCTGGCAAACAAAGAGGTAAAGCTGTACCCGTTAATTATAGTATAACGATTAATCAATAAAAGAGAAAACCTGTCAGGTCTTGAAGACCTGACAGGTTTATTATAGTATCGAACAACTAGTCAATCATCTCAAATCCACAGAACTTTTGAAGAACCTTTGGAATACGAATTCCCTCTGGAGTTTGGTTATTCTCAAGAATTGATGCAACAATACGAGGTAAAGCTAATGCGCTTCCGTTTAAGGTATGTGCAATCTGAGTTTTCTTATCACCCTCCTCTTTAAATCTCAGCATCATGCGGTTTGCCTGAAACGATTCAAAGTTAGATGTTGAGCTAACTTCAAGCCATTTCTCTTGCCCTGCTGAGTATACCTCAAAATCGTAGGTTAGTGCTGATGTAAAACTCATATCGCCACCGCATAGTCTAAGTATTCTGTATGGCAATTCAAGTTTTTTGAGTAAATTCTCAACATGCGAGACCATCTCTTCAAGGGTTTCGTAGGATTTGTCAGGATGTTGAATTTGAACAATTTCTACTTTATCGAACTGATGTAGGCGGTTCAACCCACGAACATCTTTCCCATAAGAACCGGCCTCACGACGGAAGCATGGTGTGTATGCAGTCATTTTAATTGGAAACTGCGATGCATTCAGAACAACATCACGATAGATATTGGTAACAGGAACCTCAGCAGTAGGGATCAAGTAGAAGTTATCCAACCCAACATGATACATTTGGCTATCCTTATCGGGTAATTGACCCGTTCCATAACCTGAATCCTCATTCACCATCAACGGTGGTTGTATCTCCTGATATCCTGCCGATGTATTCTCATCCAAGAAAAAATTAATGAGGGCACGTTGCAGTTTTGCACCTTTTCCTTTGTATACAGGAAACCCAGCACCAGTAAGTTTAACGCCTAACTCAAAATCAATGATATCGTATTTTTTGGTAAGCTCCCAATGGGGCTGTGCTCCCTCATGTAGTTTAGGAATTGAGCCACCTGAACGAACTTCAACATTATCGTTGGCACCATGCCCAAGCGGCACTGATGTATGCGGAAGATTAGGAATTTTCACTAATGCTTTGTTTAGCTCCTTTTCGGCATCAGTAAATTTCTGAGATAATACTTTGGATAGTTCCTTTAACTCAGATGTTCGTTGCTTTGCTGAATTTGCCTCATCAGTTTTTCCTTCTGAAAAAAGTTTTCCAATCTGCTTTGCAATACTATTTTGCTCGGCTAGGTTATTATCGAGTTCTATTTGAATAGCCTTGCGCTGATCGTCAAGGGCAATTACCTTTTCAATTATCTCTTTTCCATCGAAGTTTTTTACGGCAAGTCGTTTAATTACTTCGTCTTTGCTTTCGCGAATTACTTTGAGTGTCAACATAGCTAAAAGAGGTTGAATGATAGTTAAAAAAAATAGCCTCCTGATCTTCGCCGAATCGACGATATGAACAGGAGACTAAAGTTAAGTAAAAAAAATTATATCCCTATTCTTCCACTGGAAGAACTGATACGAATGATTTAGAATCAGCTTTTTTACGGAAAGAAACAACACCTTCAACAAGTGCATAAAGGGTATGATCTTTACCAATACCAACATTTATACCTGGATTGTGAACTGTTCCACGCTGACGAACTAATATGCTACCAGCTTTGGCTGTTTGACCACCAAACAACTTTACGCCTAATCGCTTACTATGCGACTCCCTACCGTTTCTTGTACTACCGGCTCCTTTTTTGTGTGCCATTGCTTAATATTTTTGAATGTTTATGCAACGATTTCTTCAATCTGAATTTGAGTAAAACTCTGACGATGACCTTTTTTAAGTTTATACCCTTTACGTCTTTTTTTCTTGAAAATGATAACTTTATCACCTTTAACATGCTCAAGTATCTTTGCAGTTACTTTTGCATTTTTAACCTCAGGCTTACCTAGAGTTACCTTACCATCATTTTCAACAAGTAATACTTTTTCGAAACTCAATTCTGTTCCGGCTTCACCTTCCTGACGGTGAACGAATACTTTCTGGTCTTTTTCAACCTTGAACTGCTGACCAGCTATATCTACAATTGCGTACATCTTATTTCTTTATGTTTGTTCAACACTTTTGGGCTTGCAAAAGTATAAAAGTTATAATAATTCACAAAGAATTATCAAGCAATTTTTAATTATTAATTCAAACCCTTTATAACTAAGGGCTCAAAGGTAGTAAATTCTATTTAATATCATTATAATTATTAAAGTTGATTTCATCTTTAAAGCAAAACCGAGAGTCTGTTTTAGAATTTACCCCTTGTATTTTAAACATAAATCGATTAGGTTTGTATTATTAGAAATGTCGAAAAAGATAATGTAGGTATGGGCAAAGTGAAGTTGAACGTTCTGGGTATTTCATACAGCCAAACACAATCGGGAGCTTACGCACTTGTGCTTAGCGAAGAAGAGGGCAAAAGACGAATTCCAATTATTATTGGTGGGTTTGAGGCACAATCCATTGCTATTCAAATTGAAGGGCTCACCCCGCCTCGTCCGCTTACCCATGATTTATTTCTTAATTTCGCTAAATCTTACGCCATAGAAATTATTGAAGTACAAATCTACAAGCTCGAAGAGGGAGTATTCTTCTCCAAACTTCACTGCGATAATGGCAAAAAAGAGGTCTACATTGATGCTCGCACATCTGACGCCATTGCTCTTGCGCTAAGATTTAAATGCCCAATTTATACCACTGAGGAAATCATTGAGAAGGCTGGCATAATTCTTGAATTTGACGGAACAGAGGAGGAGGTCGAGAAAGCATCAATACCAGAAAAAAAAGAGAATTACGACTCAACCCTTTTTAGTAAGATGTCGTTGTCGGAGTTAAAAGCGGTTCTGGAAGAGGCTGTGCTTAACGAGGATTATGAAAAAGCATCAAAAATTCGGGACGAGATTAAAAAGCGATCATAGCAATTGCCACTTAAAACATACCTAGCACTCAAATTGGCAATTGGCTGTGCCTAACCTTTCTTAATTATACTATTTATGAGAACACTAAAGGCAGTGCTGGCACTTTCACTTATCACAACCTTTTTCAACACTAGTGCGCAGCATCTAAAGATGGATCAAATCATGGAGGATGTTTTTCAGGAACAGGATCAAAACATTTTTACCATTCGATTATTCGATGCACTTACTGGCGACCCCGTTCCCGACGCATTTGTAATAATTGAGAATATTGGTTCCTATAGCTCCGACTCTGCAGGAAGGGTTATGTTTCCTCGTCAGCCCGATGGTTTACTAAAAGCAATCTTCAAAAAAACTGGATACATAAGCACGCTCATTAATATTGATGTGGCCGCTGAAACAATTCTTCGAAACCGGTATTTAGTATCACCAATTATGGATATCGATCAATTCAGGGTGGTTCTTTCTTGGGATCAGCAACCCGAAGATCTGGATGCCCATTTTGTTAAAGCAAACTCATACCATATCAGTTTCAGAAACACGAGGGTTTTGAATGATGGAACGGGTCAACTTGACAGGGATGACATGGATGGTTTTGGACCTGAAACGATAACCGTTTCTCAACTCTCATCTGATAAAGAATATACATTTTCAGTAAACAACTACTCTGCTAAAATAAACCCTTCATCAAACTCCCTGGCAAGTTCAAAAGCAACAGTTTGGGTTTATACAAACAATAAACTATTGAATACTTTTTATATTCCTACAACCATTTCAGGTGACACGTGGACTGTTTTTAAGGTTATTCAAGGAGTTGTTGTTCCTCAATAATAAATGAAGCCTAGAATTAGAAGTATTCCATAGCCATTTAGCAACATAAGCGGTGGTAAATAAGTAAAAAGCCGAAGAAAAATCCTTCGGCTTTTTACTTATTTAAGATTCAGTTTCTTACATCAATGCATATGCAAGTGTAACACCAACCACAACGATTGATACCATACTCATAAGCTTAATAAGAATATTTAAACTTGGACCGGATGTATCCTTGAAAGGATCACCAACGGTATCGCCAGTAACAGCAGCTTTGTGAGCAGCTGAGCCTTTACCGCCATAGTTACCTTCCTCAATAAATTTCTTGGCATTATCCCATGAACCTCCAGCATTTGCCATAAAAATAGCAAGGATAAATCCAGTAGCAGTACTTCCGAGTAGAAGTCCCATTACACCAGCAACTCCGAAAAGAACACCTGTTACAACTGGAATAATAATTGCTAAAAGCGATGGGAATAACATTTCTTTCTGTGCTCCTTTGGTCGATATCTCAACGCAACGAGCATAATCAGGCTCAGCAGTTCCTTCAAGAATACCTTTAATCTCTCTAAACTGACGGCGAACCTCTTCAACCATTTTCTGAGCGGCACGACCAACAGCAGTCATGGTCAGCCCGCAGAACAGAAAAGCGGCCATTGAACCTAGGAATGCACCAACGAGTACTCGTGGATTCATTAGGTCAATATTATAGTAATGCATAATTTCAGTAATCGATGCATCCTGAATTTTATGGCCAACTATATCATAAAATGCTTGCGCTTTTTCAGGAATACGCGCTAAACCTACTTTTATCTCCTCGATATATGCAGCCAATAGAGCAAGTGCTGTTAGTGCTGCCGAACCAATGGCAAAACCTTTACCAGTTGCTGCAGTTGTATTTCCAAGTGCATCCAAAGCATCAGTACGCTGACGAACCTCTGGTGCTAATCCGCTCATTTCAGCATTTCCGCCAGCATTATCGGCAATTGGACCGTAAGCATCAGTTGCAAGGGTAATACCAAGTGTTGATAACATACCAACAGCGGCAATAGCAATACCATAAAGACCCATGTTGATATTTTCAAAATGGAAGCCAGCAGCAAAAAGGAAAGCAAAAATGATTGCAACACTAACGATTAAAACGGGAATAGCAACAGATATCATTCCAATTCCAATTCCATTAATAATAACCGTAGCAGGACCCGTTTGTGTAGATTCTGCTATTCTTTGCGTTGGTTTATATGCTGATGAGGTATAGTATTCGGTTGATTTTCCAATACCAATCCCTGCAGCCAAACCAATTACCATAGAACCCCATATCCCTACATAATTAGGAAGATCGAGATACCATAAAATCAAGAAAGAAAATACTGCAATAAAAACGGAGCTAATATTAACACCACGACCAAGTGCTGCAAGGAGTTGTTTCTGAGATGCCCCTTCTTTGGTACGTACCATGAAAATACCTAAAATTGAAAGGATAATTCCAATTGCAGCAATCAACATTGGAGCGATTACTGCATTCAGTTGAATGCTTGGATCAAATGTTCTGCCTTCAAAACCGATAACTTTTCCAAGAGCAACAACCGTAAAGCCTGATGCACCAAGCGCAGCGGTAGATAAAATTGCACCGCAATATGATTCGTAAAGGTCAGCACCCATACCAGCAACATCACCAACGTTGTCTCCAACGTTATCGGCAATCGTAGCAGGGTTACGAGGATCATCCTCAGGAATTCCAGCCTCAACTTTACCTACCAAATCCGCTCCAACATCAGCTGCTTTTGTAAAGATACCACCACCAACACGTGCAAACAACGCTTGGGTTGAAGCACCCATACCAAAAGTAAGTGTTGTAGTTGTGACGATAATCAGCTTCATTGAAGGATCGCTTGCAATTGCAGCATTTGTGGCATTATCTAAAGCACCAATAATGTGGTTAAGCGCCCAAAACCAGATTGAAATATCCAATAATCCCAAACCTACTACAACTAAACCCATAACAGCACCTGAACGAAAAGCTATTTTAAGACCATCGTTCAGCGATTTCTGTGCTGCATTGGCAGCACGTGCCGATGCATAAGTAGCGGTTTTCATTCCGAAATAACCCGAAAGACCACTAAAGAAACCTCCTGTTATGAATGCGAAAGGAACCCAAGGGTTTTGAATCTTTAATACATAAGCAAGAAGTACGAAAATCAGGGTTAAGATAACGAAAACAATACCCACAACTTTATACTGCTGTCTTAGGTAAGCCATTGCACCTGTACGAACGTGTAGAGCAATCCTCTTCATTGTATCTGTTCCCTCATCTGCTTTCATCATCTCCCTAAAGAAATAGTAAGCAAAGCCCAACGCTAACGCTGAGCAGGCAGGAACTAACCAAAATACTGATGGCATCATGTTTTTCCTTTTTTTAGATTAGTTTATACTACTTATAGTTTGTATTTATTTGTATTTCAATATATTAACATTTAAACACTTAATTTCGATAAGTATTAAAGATAGAGAAAATAATATATTAGCCATTAATGTTCCTTTAGTTTTGCTTCACAATAGATAAATCCTGAAATATTAATCCCGAAAACTTCTTACAGATTATCTCCTTTATATGAAGAAATTGAAATGAAAACGTTGGATTAGCATTGTTAAAACAAATAGTGTTTATATATTTATGAATCGATTTAACAGCCATTTAACAATAAGCAACCATATATAGGAGGCAAAAATATGTCATTCAAATGTATTTTAGGATTACATACTTGGGATCAATGTACATGCTCCCAGTGCGGCAAAAACAGAGATGAGCATCATATCCTGACCAACGACTGTGAAAAGTGCTCGAAGTGTGGCGCAATATTCGAAAACCAACACGACTGGTCAAAGGATTGTACAAAATGCTCAAAGTGCGGAAAGCCTCGCGAAGCAGAACATTCTTGGAAAAGAGATTGCGAGAAGTGCTCAAAGTGCAATGCCTCCCGAAAGGATCAGCATCATATGGTGAATGGTACATGCCAGGTTTGCGGACACGGTACCTATACCGACGAAAGCGAAGGAACAATATATAGAGTTATAAAGATTGGCAATCAGGTTGTCATGGCCGATAATTTCGCCAAGGTTTCTAGCATTGGAAAATGTTGGGCATACGATGACGATGGAAAAAACGTGGTTAAAAACGGTTACCTGTACGACTGGGAAGCAGCAAAGGCATTAGCACCTAAAGGTTGGCATTTACCAACAAAGGCTGAATGGGAAGAAATGCACAAATTCTTAGGCGGAAATGACAAAGAGGTTTTTGAGCAGATTAAAGTTGGTGGCAGCACTGGCTTCGAAGGCATATACGGAGGTTGGCGTTTTACACGTGGAACCTTTAATAGTCTTGGTGCTAGCGGACATTACTGGAGCAGCACCGAAGAGAGCGAAAAGGAGGCTTGGCATTATAAAATGAGCGCTTATAGCGGTCATGCCGAATTTGAAAAAAGCGATAAAGGATTAGGGCTAAGCGTGAGGTTTTTTAGAGATTAGTAGCATTACACAGCCTTTTTATTATAATAATCAATTACTAAAGGACTAAATATTGCGCGTAGGTTATCTAACATACTTACGCACAATTTTTTTATCCTGCTAAACTTATAAGAATAAGAAGGACGATGTGCAATCTTGTCCAAGCAAGTGTCCAAACTGTTATTTTTTTTCAAAATACAGTATAATCGCAAGACTATTCTGAGCGAGAAGTTTAATTTACTTAATCTTGAACACTCAAACATTAGGTTCATTCTTCAGTAGCCAAACTGGTGTTATTCTATTTTGGTATCATAGTATCACATTATTAATCCCTAATTTAAATTAATTGATCAAAATATTGTGTGCTTTTTTTGTAAATTAGCATACCTTTAAGTAGACAAATGTTCAAATTACTTATGATCAAGCAAATCAATTGACATTGAAATTTATGCAGTATAAATCAATTTTTTACGCCTTTTCCCATAACCTAAAAACCAAAACCTATGAAAACTAAATTTAAAGTATTGCTAGTTTCTATCTTCGTATCAGGAATGGCAATTGTTTATTCTACAAGCTGTAAAAAAGCTGTTGAAAAAGCTCTCTATGATTGTACAACTACCGGAACTGGTTGTTCTGCCATTAAGGTATGCGCAAATAGTTCAAGTGCAGGATACTATGAGTTTGACGGAGTAAAGTACAGATTTACCGCAGGAACCATTTCTGCCGCAGCAGCAGATGCAGTAGCGGCTATGATGGCAAAATGCTCCAGCAAATCAGCTGAGTTCTCAGATGTTAACCCTGAGCAATATTTCGAACTGCTCAGAGCTAATTTATTAGACGAATCAAAAATGTTAATGGAATCAGTTAAACTTCAGGATGAATAGATTCTTAGAATAATTTATCTATTATTAATAATTAAGGAATACTAGACTTCCTAATTATTTTGTTGAAATTATAATTTTTAAGGACGAGATTAAATCTCGTCCTTTTATTTGCTAAAAAAATTAGTATTCACCCCGCCCAATTATCCCTATCGAGGCTGCGGTACTGAATGGCTTCTGCGAGATGTTCAGCTTTAATGCTTGAGCATCCCTCTAAATCGGCAATAGTGCGTGAAACCTTCAAAATTCTATCGTATGCTCTGGCCGATAAGCCAAGTTTTTCCATGGCGGCTTTAATCAATGTCATTCCTGCATCATCGAGTTGGCAAAACTTATGAAGTTTTTATAATAATCTTTCAAATAATCGTATCAAGGATTTGCATATTTGAATTATCCGCTTAACTTTACAAAGCATTAACCTAAATCTAAAAAAATGAGAAAAATATTAACAATTTGTGTGATCCTAGTATCATTTATAAGTTGCAACAAAGAAGCAGTCGAAAAACAAAAAATAACTGTTACGGATGTTATGTTGAACAATATTGTCTCTAACGGTAAGGATTTTAATAAGTTTATCGATAAAAGAATTTCTGCATTGAGTAATTTTGAGATTAAGAGCCTGTTTGAATTTAGTTGCTTAGAAATAAGGCCATTGATTAGCTAATCCGATAATTTTTTCTGAGCTTGCGCAAACACCAATTTGAACAGGCGATGATAAAATACCCAACCAGCTTAACCAATAGCCAGTGGC
>JANYLA010000172.1 GCA_025361485.1 Bacteroidales bacterium | reverse complement strand
AATCGGCATTCAACTGGCTTCAGGTTCATACTGAAATTCAAAGAGCGTCACTTGTTCGTTCTACTAACGGCTTGCTCGTTCATGTGTTCGGCAGATTAGCCGTAGCCTTTTTCTGTTTTTTCAACTGTTAATTCGCATTATCAGTAAATAAAACAAAACGGCGATGGTATTAACCACCGCCGTTTTGTTTTATGCATGTTTAGTTAAGGGAACCTACTTGAAAAACCTTTTACAAAACCAATTAACATTTGTTCAATAGGTTATTGCTTCTTTATATAATCTTTATGCTTCAACAAATAACTCTTACAAAATCCTTATAGGTTCTGTTGCAATTTTGTATAGTAATAAATGAATTAAAATGATTGCAACAAAAATGGTAAAATGAACAATTGTACTGATTATATAATGTCGTGTACACGCCATTTTCAATTCACTAATTAGATCTAAAAATTTTAAATCTATGAATGTTATTGAATACATATTTATAATAATTAAATTCTTCCTCGGTTTGATCGTTCTATTTGCAATTGGTTATCTAATCGGAGTCATTTTAAAATTAGATGTAAATTTTCATAGAAGAAAAGACAATCTAAGTTAAACATTAGGGAAACCAACAAAAACAAAGTCAAAGGGTACTTTACTAGTTGAAAGTAACTATTGACTTAGTAGCTCATCCAACTACGTTAAGTGAATCTGTAAGAAAATAACAAAATAATTGAGCACAAAGGAGCTTTTACAGCCGTACTGGTAATTCGATTATAACTGTTGTTCCTTCTGATAGTTTTGATTCAAACTTAATTTTTCCCTCGTGTTCTTGTAAAATATTAAAAGTAATAAAAAGACCCAATCCAGTCCCTTTTCCAGATTCCTTTGTTGTGAAAAATGGATCAAGAATTTTATTTAAATTCACTTCATTAATTCCACAACCTGTATCGGAAAAGGAAATCCTGATTTGCTCTCTTTCTATTACAGTGTTAATGGAAATGGTACCCTTATCGTGAATAGATTGAACAGCATTTGATAATATATTCAGAATTGCCTGATGCAAATTACCTTCGTTGCCAACAAGGGTGTATGTTTTATCAGTATACTCCTTAATAATTTCGATTTTATCTTTAGTTCTATTTTGAAGCAATAGCAGGCAGTTATCAATAATGGTATGAATATTAACACTGTTGGAAATAATGTCGCCAGTTCTGCTGTAATGGTTAAGACCTGATACAATTTCTGCCGCTCTGCTCACACCTTCCTTGATTGCATTAATAAAAAGTTCAATGTTAGATTTATGATCATCTGGATGTTCCTTAAAATAGTTTTCTATTCCTGTAACACCTCCTTGTATAAAATTAAGTGGATTATTGATCTCGTGAGCAACACCAGCCGCTAGTACACCAATTGATGCCATTTTCTCCGATTGGACTAATTGTTTCTGTGTTTCTTTTAACGACATGAGGGTTACTTCTAACTCTTCTCTTTGGTTATATAGCTCTTCATATCCTCCCGAAAAAATCAGTTACTTCTATATTAGGTAATTAAACTTATCCGCGATGATTATATAATTATCTGATATTGTATGTATTAGAAATATTGTTGAAAAGTAGTTGTATTTAATGGGTAACGTTTTTGCATTATTAACCATTAATATGTAGAACTCCCTATATTGGTATTCTTTCTAAGAAGTTTTTTTTGCATTAAAAATAGACGAAACCAACTGACTATCATAAACTAAACCTAAAACATCATGTTGAAAAAATTACACATGTTAGTGCTATTTTTAGGGATTACCTTATCTTCTCTATTTGCACAAATACCTGCTGGGTATTACAGTACTGCAACTGGGACGGGCTATACCTTAAAGACCCAACTTTACAACATAATCAAAGGCCAAACCGATCTTGGTTATGCCGGATTATGGACTACTTATCAAACCTCTGATCGGGACTATTTTTATGAAAATGATGGCTCCGTATTAGATTTGTATTCCGAAAATCCAACAGGTGTAGATCCATATAAATTCACAATCACTACTGGTCAATGTGGTACATACGCCAATGAAGGTGATTGTTACAATAGGGAGCACATGATACCACAATCTATTTTCAACGAAGCATCACCAATGGTTGCTGATGCACATTTTATTACTCCAACCGATGGAAAGGTAAATGGCATGAGATCGAATTACCCCCATGGTATGGTGGGTACTGCCACTTACACTTCAAAAAATGGTTCTAAACTAGGATCAGCATCCAATTCAGGTTATGCTGCTGGATATACTGGGACAGTATTTGAGCCCATAGATGCATTTAAAGGGGATATTGCCCGAATGTATTTTTATTTTGCAACTCGTTATGAAAATGTAATTACAACTTGGGGCACCTCTTATGCTATGTTTAATGGTACCACAAATCAGGTGTTTACCCCCACATTTTTAAGTATTCTTTTAGCATGGAATACACTAGATCCTGTTAGTCCAAGTGAGATAGCAAGGAATAATGCAATTTATGCCAGACAAAATAATAGAAATCCATTTATTGATCATCCTGAATATGTGAATCAAATTTGGAGTACATCAACGGATACACAAGCACCAACAGCTCCAACCAATTTGGCTGCAACTAGCGTTGCTCAATCTACCTTAACCTTAGGATGGACTGCTTCAACCGACAATGTTGGAGTTACTGGATATGACGTTTATAAGAATGGAACTTTGCTTACCTCGGTTACAACCACAACCTACAATGTTACTGGTTTAACTGCTGCAACAGCATACTCCTTCTATGTAAAGGCGAAAGATGCTGCTGGAAATATTTCTGCTGCAAGCACGACGATTAACGTTACTACAGCATCGTCAACTGTTAGCTACTGTACTTCCAAAGGAAACAGCGTTACCGATGAATGGATTTCGAAAGTAGTTGTTGGTACATTTACAAACACATCTACTGCTGCAGGTTACACTGATTTTACAAGCAAAACAATAACTTTAACAGCTGGTACAGCTGCTAGTATTTCTTTAACTCCTGGATTTGGTGGTTCTGCATACAATGAATACTGGAGAATCTGGATTGACTATAATGGCGATAAAGATTTTGATGAGACCAACGAATTAGCTTTTGATGCCGGAGCAGTATCCAATACAACAAAAACAGGAACAATCAACGTTATTTCTACAGCATCAGGAACAACTCGAATGAGGGTTTCGATGAAATATAATGCTGCACCAACGGCTTGTGAAGCATTCAGCTATGGTGCGGTAGAAGACTTTACCGTTACATTTGGTACTGTCGCTCCTGATACACAATCACCAACAGTTCCAACCAGCTTGGCTGCATCCAGCGTTGCTCAAACAACTTTAACCCTAGGATGGACTGCTTCAACCGACAATGTTGGAGTTACTGGATATGATGTTTATAAGAATGGAACTTTGCTTACTTCTGTTACAACCACAACTTACAATGTTACAGGTTTAACTGCTGCTACAGCATACACCTTCTACGTTAAGGCCAAGGATGCTGCTGGTAATGTCTCTGTAGCTAGCACTACAGTTAATGCTACAACATTAGCGGCTACAGATACACAAGCACCAACAGCACCAACCAGTTTAGCTGCATCCAGCGTTGCTCAAACAACTTTAACCTTAGGTTGGATCGCTTCAACCGATAATGTTGGGGTAACTGGTTATGACGTTTATAAGAATGGAACTTTGCTTACTTCGGTTACAACCACAACCTACAATGTTACTGGTTTAACGGCTGCTACAGCATACACCTTCTATGTTAAGGCCAAGGATGCTGCTGGTAATGTTTCTGCAGCAAGCAGTACTATTAACGTAACCACCCTTGCTGTAGTTACCTCAAGTAAGGAAACGTTTGCTAATTTCTCAGTTGGAGCCTCATATCTAACAGGTACTTTTACTGGGCAAGATGGTTCTACATGGTCATATAATGGTGCACGAGGAGATATCGCAATAACGGGATCCGCTCCAACCATTGGAAAGGGCAGAACACCGCTAAGTTATGTTGCTTCAGGAACTATTCAAGGCGGTATTGGCACCCTGAAATTTGATTATATGATGGCCTTTAGTACCACAATAAACCTAAACGTTTACGTGAACAACGTTTTGGTAAAAACTATTACTGGTGGTACTATCAATGTGATTGCTAACTCGGGTATTATTACCGTAAATACTTCAGGTGCTTTTACGCTTAAGTTTGAACAAGTCAATTCAACATCAGGGCAAGTGGCTATTGATAATATTGAATGGACTCCTTATACAGCAACTTTAGCAATGCCAAAAGGAACAAATAACACTGATAAAATTGATGTGACCGAATTTAAATTGTTTCCAAATCCAGCTACAGATGCTATAACAATTAGTACAAATAGCAGTAGTGTTAACAAATATACTTTAGTTGATATTCTTGGAAAAATTATTGAAAGTGGAAACCTTGTAAATGAAGAGCATATTAATGTTTCTGCTTTAAGCAAAGGTTTGTATTTTGTAAAGGTTTCGGACGATAAGGGGAAAAATCAAATTATGAGATTTCTGAAACAATAATACTCTGAGGTTTAAATAAAAAAGACGGCTTTAAGGCCGTCTTTTTTTTGCATTTAATCCTCAATTGTGAAATTATACCCTTTTTGCAAATCTCTTTTCACTTGTCAGCAAAGTAAATAAGATTAAGTCTTTATCATCCTTATCTTTTACAGCTCTCCTTTTTCAAATTTTTCAATCATCTCGCCTGCAATACTTATATTTAAAGAGTGTTGCGGAAGATTTCCTCTTGTGAACCACGCAGCCTCTGCAATTTCTTTGTTATCTATACAGATAGGCTGATTTTCATCCGCCTCGGCAATAAACCCAATCATCATCGAGCCAGATGGGGGCCAGGGTTGACTTTTATAGTAACGGATATTTTTAATATCCAATCCCACCTCTTCTTTCACCTCACGTTTTAATGTCTCCTCCAACGATTCGCCAACATCAGCATACCCAGCAATTAATGAATACCAGCTTGCGGGAAAATTTGTGCCGCGGGCGAGAAGTATTTTATTATTACAAACTATGGCTACTATGACTGCTGGAGAAATCTTTGGATAAACAGTTGTATTGCAACTGGGACATTCTATGGCTCTTTCATTAAGTTTGTGCTGCATTCTAGATCCGCACTTACCACAAAATTTGTTTTGTGAGTACCAGGTCATCAGATGGAAGCCTACAACAGTGATCCATGCTATTTCCTGCTGATTGGCGGTTCGGAAGAAGCTGATTTCCTTGTAAATAAAATGAGGTTTATCTACCTTCAGATTATCCCATATAAGAAAACAGGGAACATCGTTAAGTGTAAATAAGAATGTGGTTTTTGTTTTTTCTGAGATCTCAGGGAAATCCTCTTTTCGGGGTATTTCAAACTCATCGCCACAGGTTTTCAATAGCAATGAATCACTACTATAATGAAGGATAAAATCGTTTTCTCCAATTATTTTGTGTGCGATATAAAGATTGTTGAAGCGATGGGGGCGAATTTCTTGAATCATTCTTTTGGCATTTATAGCGATGAAATTTCATGCGAAGATAATAGCTTTGCAAAGAAGTGATGATATCCTTGTTAATTTAAGGCTGCAAGGATATGAAACAAAAAATCAAAAAAAAACTTCAATATTCAATAAAAAGTTCGAACAACATAATCGTTTTTGAGTTATAAGTGAAAACAATTTCAAACAAGTAATCGAATTTAATTAGCAACTATTATGTCAAAACTCCTGTCACCACTCACAATTAGAGATTTTACATTAAAAAATCGGATTGTAATCTCACCGATGTGTACCTATTCTGCTGTTGATGGATTTGCTAATGATTGGCATCTTGTACACCTTGGAAGTCGTGCTACAGGAGGAGCAGGATTAATTATACAGGAAGCAACGGCTGTTTCAGCAGAGGGAAGGATTTCACCTGGTGATTTGGGAATATACAAAGAGGAGCATATTGAAATGCTACAACGAATCACCTCTTTTATTCACCTGCAAGGAGCCGTTGCAGGTATTCAACTTGCCCATGCTGGAAGGAAAGCCAGCTGTGCCAGAGCATGGGAAGGAGGGAAACAACTGAAAAGAAATGATAGTGGTTGGACAACCGTTGCACCATCAGCAATTGCGTATAATCCAGATGATGATATTCCCCATTCACTGGATATAGAAGGAATCAAAAAGGTAATTTCTGACTTTAAAATTGCTGCCCAACGTGCTATTAAAGCTGGTTATAAGGTGATTGATATCCATGCAGCACATGGATATCTTGTTCACCAGTTCCTTTCGCCGTTGAGTAACCACCGTACCGATAGCTTTGGCGGTAGCTTTGAGAACAGGATTCGTCTACTGCTTGAAATTGTAGAAACCATAAGATCCGTTTGGCCTTTAAACCTGCCTCTGTTTGTTCGAATATCGGCTACCGATTGGGCTGAAGGAGGTTGGGATATCGATGAATCGATAAAACTTGCATTAATACTAAAAGCGAAAGGTGTAGATCTTATTGATACTTCGTCGGGAGGAATGGTACATAATGCAAAAGTTCCCGCTGGCCCGGGGTATCAGGTACTTTTTGCTGAGCGTATCAAAAATGAATCGAGTATTTTAACCGGTACTGTTGGCCTAATAACCCAAGTGCAGCAAGCTGAGGATATTTTACAAAAAGGACAAGCTGATTTAATCTTTATTGCCAGAGAATCACTAAGGAACCCAAATTTTGCTTTTAATGCTGCAAAGGTACTTGGGGATGAGATTGAATGGCCAAATCAATATCTGAGGGCTAAATAAAATATTGACAGTTCACGGTTCAGAGTTGACAGTAAATTAGACTTATATACTTGTTCACTATTACACTCCGCTAACCTGCAACTCCCCAAAATTGTTTAATTGCATAATTGTCTTATTGTCTAATTATCAAATTAATTAATTTTCAAATTAAACATCCTATCTTTGCGCCCCGAAAGAGATTTATAAAATGAGTTTAGAAAAAGAGATAAAAAGGCGTAGAACCTTCGCTATTATTAGCCACCCCGATGCGGGTAAAACTACTTTAACCGAGAAATTACTTCTATTTGGAGGTGCAATCCATGTTGCAGGTGCGGTAAAAAGTAACAAGATAAAGAAGACTGCAACCTCCGACTTTATGGAGATTGAGCGCCAGCGCGGTATTTCTGTATCAACGGCTGTAATGGGATTTGAGTATAAAGATGTAAAGATAAATATCCTCGATACTCCCGGTCACGAGGATTTTGCCGAGGATACCTATAGAACATTAACAGCTGTAGATAGCGTAATTATTGTGATAGATCAGGCTAAAGGTGTTGAAACACAAACCCGAAAGCTGATGAATGTTTGCCGGATGCGTAACACTCCGGTTATAGTGTTTATTAATAAGATGGATCGTAACGGCAAAGATCCGTTCGAACTACTCGATGATATTGAAAGTGAACTGAAGATTAAGGTTCGTCCTCTGAGTTGGCCTATCAGCTCCGGATCTACTTTTAAAGGAGTATACAACCTTTATGAGCAAAAACTTTGCCTATTCTTTTCGGAAGATAAGCAATCCTTATCCGATGATATAATTCGAATTGATGATGTTAATAGCCCTGAACTCGATCAGTATATCAAACCCTTCACCAATAGGTTTAGAGAAGAATTAGAGCTTGTTAAAGGCGTTTACCACGATTTTGAAATTGATAAGTATTTGAGCGGTGAACTCGCACCCGTTTTCTTTGGTAGTGCGTTGAATAATTTTGGGGTACAGGAGTTGCTCGATTGCTTTATCCAAATTGCACCACATCCACGACCAACAGTTACAGATGCTAGAGAGATTTCACCTTTTGAGGAGAAGTTAACAGGATTTGTATTCAAGATATTTGCCAACATGGATCCGAACCACCGAGATCGTTTGGCTTTTCTTAAGATTTGTTCTGGCACCTTTGAACGGAATAAGTTCTATCATCACGTTAGGCTCGATAAGGATTTTCGCTTTTCAAGCCCAAATGCATTTATGGCCGATAAAAAATCAATTGTCGATTTTGCATATCCCGGCGATATCATTGGTTTGCACGATACAGGGAGTTTTAGAATTGGCGATACGCTTACCGAGGGAGAAATACTTAAATTCAAAGGTATTCCAAACTTTTCGCCCGAACTATTCAGATATATCGAGAATGCTGATCCGATGAAATCAAAGCAACTCGCTAAAGGGGTTGATCAGCTAATGGACGAGGGTGTTGCTCAATTATTTATACAGAAATCGAATGGTCGTAAGATTATAGGTACCGTTGGTGCTCTTCAGTTTGAGGTAATACAGCATCGCTTGGAGCATGAATATAATGCAACCTGCCGGTACGAATCAATCAGCTTGCATAAAGCTTGCTGGATTGAGAGCGATAATAAAGCTCAAATCGAAGATTTCCGTAAGCGTAAGTTCAATAACCTCGCAGTTGATAAGCATGGGAGAGAAGTTTTTCTTGCCGATTCACCGTACTCACTGCAAATGGCTCAGGAAAAATTCCCAGATATCAAATTCTATTTTACCTCGGAGTTTTGATCAACTAAAAGCATTTAAAATAGTTGATATACTTTTATTTAGCTAAGTAGTTTTCATATTTTTTGTAATATTGTATAAAGGGTGTTTTAAATCACCCTTTTTTTATTTCTATTGATTAAACCGTAAACATGTTTTAAAATCTTAGGTTATATCATTTATATATAAAATTGAGATGAAAAAATTACTGTGCTTTGCGCTATTAGCAACGATATTATTTACAGGTCATTCATACGCTTTCAGGGATTCAGATTCGCTTAAAACGAGAAAGAAAGTAGAGTCTTATCGTATTAACTCTTCAATTACAATTGATGGAAAATTGGATGAATCGGATTGGTCAAATGCTAATGAAGCGGCCGATTTTATTCAGCATGAACCTTACAATGGTGCTGCGCCATCAGAAAAAACTACCGTTAAAGTCCTTTACGATGATAATGCTTTATACATTGGCGCAAGAATGTATGATTCTGATCCCTCAAAAATCTATAGAGAGTTAGGGCAAAGGGATAATGGTAATCTTAAATCTGATGTTTTTTCAGTTTTTATAAGTCCCTATAACGATGGTATAAACTACTTAGAGTTTATTGTATCAGCATCGGGAGTTCAAGCCGATGCTAAAGCAACAGGCGATAATGAAGATAGTAGTTGGGATGCAGTTTGGATGAGTGAGGTTAATTTTGATGAAAAGGGTTGGGTTGTTGAGATGAAAATACCATTCTCTGCGCTCAGGTTTTCAACGAATAATATGCAGAATTGGGGCGTTAATTTTATTAGAATGATTAAGCGTTACAATGAGTGGAGTTCATGGAATTTTATCGATAAATCCGTTTCAGGAACATTTCGTCAATCTGGAGAGTTGGAGGGAATTAAAAATATTAAACCTCCCATTAGGTTATCATTAAGCCCATATATTTCAGCATATGCCGAAAAATTTCCTGTATCAAAATCAATGGAGTATCGATTTAGTGGTGGTTTAGATCTTAAGTATGGTTTAAGCGAGAGCTTTACTTTGGATATGACTCTAATCCCTGATTTTGGTCAAGTTAAATCGGACGATAGAATCCTAAACCTTACCCCATTTGAGGTTCAATACTCTGAGCAAAGGCCCTTTTTCACTGAGGGAACTGAATTATTTAATAAGGGTGGTATTTTTTATTCTCGAAGGGTTGGTTCTAAGCCATACTCATATTACGATGTAGATTCGAAAATTGATACATTAAAGGAGAGAGTCGTTGATAATCCCAATGAAACAAAGATGATTAATGCTACCAAAATATCTGGAAGAACATCCAAAGGACTTGGTATTGGTTTTTTCAATGCCATGACATCCAATACTTATGCTACAGCAAAGGATACATTAGGTCACTCACGAAGAATTTTAACTCAAGGATTTACTAATTATAATATGGTTGTTCTCGATCAAACGCTAAAGAATAATTCTTATATAAGCCTTGCAAACACAAACCTTTATCGCCCTAATGGTAAATATACGGCAAATGTGACTGCCACTGAATTCACTCTACGTGATAAATCAAATACCTATGCATTGTTGGGTATGGGAGGGTTTAGTCAAATATTTAACAATTCTGTCACTCGTGGTTTTAAAACTCATCTTGAACTTTCTAAGACAAGTGGAAACTTCCAGTTTCAATTAGGGAATAATATTGAAAGCAAACATTATAACCCCAATGATATGGGTTATCTTCAAAGTCCAAACGAATTTTCTTCATGGGCTGCGTTTGAATATAATGTTTTTAAACCATTCTGGAAGTTGCTCAATTTTAATTCCACATTGATGTTTTATAACGAAAGTTTGTATAAACCTAGAGTATATAGCGCATCTTTAATTGAAATAAATACCAGAACAACAACCAAAAAACACAACTATACAGCGGGGTTTACAGTTGAGATTCAACCTGCAGATGTAAATGATTATTACGAACCTAGAGTTGATGGACGAATGCTACGATTAACGAAGAGAAATTCTATCTCTTATTTTGGATCACCCGATTATAGAAAGGTTTTAGCCGTTGATCACAGGGTTGGGTATTCGTCTTCTGATATGTATGGTCAGAAAAGTTATTGGTATAATATCTCACCTAGAGTGAGATTTAGCAATAGTTTTTTTATTGTCTATCAACTATATCAAATGTTTGAAAAGAATAACATTGGATACGTTAAAGAAGATGAAACCACTAAAGATATCTTCATGGGAAAGAGAGATATTGTCACATTAACAAACTCATTAAATGCTCAGTATACCTTTACATCAAAGTCCTTTGTGAACTTAAGGTTACGTCATTACTGGAGTTATTACAAGTTCAATGAGTACTTCCTTTTAAAAAATGATGGCTCGTTATCACATGTATCTCCATTAAATGAGGATAACCGAAACACAAACTATTTTAATATTGATTTCGTTTATCAGTGGAACTTTGCCCCAGGTAGCGTTCTATCATTTGTGTGGAAAAATTCAATCGAACTAAATGAAAAAACACTCGACCACAATTACATCCGTAACTTGAATAATGTTTGGGATTCTCCTCAAATTAATAGCTTTTCGTTCAAACTACTCTATTATATTGATTATCAAATGCTTAGAAAGCATTAGTACGAGCTAAACTAGTTCAAGAATTGATATTCTTTGTCCATTAAAAACCACAGTATCACCTGTGGTTTTTTCTTTTAATGCTTGAAATATTGGTGCTTGTGGAGAAATAGCATAGAATTCACCTTCTAGCAATACGATTTTGCCTAAACCAACTGAAACATAAAACTTTTGTTTGTTGGTTATTACCAGGGTATTAATGGTTAACTCCTTATTTTGATTCGATGGATCGAGCTTACTTAAAAAATCCAATTCATTCATTGCTTTCTCGTATTGGGCAGCATGAAGATCTCGTTTTCTAAGAAGTTGAGCTCTAAATGAATCGTACCTGTCTCTGGGTGCGCCATACTCATTGGCTGCTACTTGTGCTTCATCCATGGCTTCCTTCGCGTTAGCAAGAATTTCCTTCTGCTTCTCAACGCATATTTGATGAAGTTTTATCTTAAGTACAATTAAATCCATAGGAATAGGTAATAATTTTCAAGTAAATTTACAGCATTAATTCATTCAAATTACACCTTTATGGAATTTACCAACAAACGAGGCTTTGCCAGCGATAATAACTCAGGGGTTCATCCTGCTATGATGAAAGCGATTATGGATGCAAATCATGGTCATACCATTGCCTACGGTGATGATCCTTACACCGCACAAACAGTTTCTAAGTTTAAAGAGCATTTCGGTGATGATATTGATGTTTATTTCGTATTTATCGGTTCAGCAGCCAATGTCCTTGGTTTAAAAGCGATTACCGAAACCTATAATGCCGTTATTTGTACCGATACTGCTCATATTCATGTTGATGAGTGTGGTGCTCCCGAACGATTTACAGGTTGTAAACTTCTTACAGTAACCGCTCCCGATGGCAAACTAACCATTGATTTAGTTAAAAAACATATGCATGGTTTTGGTTTTCAGCATCATGCGCAACCAAAGGTTATATCCATATCACAAACAACCGAACTAGGAACTGTTTATAAACCAAGCGAAATTAAGGCTTTGGCCGACTATGTACATCAGAATGGAATGCTACTTCACATGGACGGAGCAAGGCTTGCAAACGCTGCGGTTTCGCTTAATTTAGGCTTTAAGGAGTTTACAGCAGACGCCGGTGTCGATATCCTTTCTTTTGGAGGTACAAAAAATGGAATGATGTATGGAGAAGCTATCGTTTTCTTTAATAAGAAATTTTCCGAAAACTTTATGTACACTCGTAAACAGGCTCTTCAGCTTGCCTCGAAGATGCGATTTATTTCGGCTCAATTTAATGCATATCTATCCGATAAGCAATGGCATAAAACGGCAGCTCATTCTAACAAAATGGCTCAATTTTTAGCCGAAAAGGTTAGAGAAATACCAAATGTTAAGATAACTCAGAAAGTGGAAGCGAATGGAGTTTTTGCAATATTACCCAAGGAGGTTATTCCTGCACTGCAAAATGAATACTTTTTTTATGTTTGGGACGAAGATAAATCAGAGGTTCGGTGGATGACTTCGTGGGATACAACCGAAGATGACATAATAAATTTTGCTAAAAGATTGAAAGAGTTGGTTGAAAGATAGTCGTTTAGCAAAATGTGTTATATGATTATATATCAGTTTTATATAAATATTAAACTATTTTTTCTGTCAAAATAATTTACATTATTTGGGATTTAAACTCTTAAGTTGATAGTTTTGCCCCGACTCAAAAATTGTCTATGCATCGAATAATTATCAGATATAAACATGTTAAGGTTATCGTGGTAATCTCATTTTTTTGCCTTTTTTTCTTAATCGATTTTTCATCTGGGTTTACATTAAGGGATAAAAAAGCAAAACTAGATCTAAGTAATTCTGTTTATCCAAGAAGTTATAAGTTAACCAATGATAAATCTGATATAGAGCCATATAACCAGCTAGATAAATCGTTCAATAAATTTATTAATACTTGGAATTTAGCAAGTGCATCTATAGCAATCGCAAAGGATGGTAAGTTGCTTTATGCAAAAGGATTTGGATATTCAAATAAGGAGGATAGTGTAAAGGCAGAACCTTATAGCATGTACCGAATCGCTAGCGTTTCGAAGCTGATTACTGCAGTTGGAGTAATGAAACTCATTGAAGACAAAAAGCTAACTCTCGACACAAAAATTTTTGGTAAAGATGGTCTTTTGAATGATAGCTGTTATTCACATTACGTCGATAAACGTGTTGAGGATATTACTGTTAAGAATTTATTAAACCATTCAGCCGGTTGGACTAGCTACTGGGGCGATCATATGTTTATTAACGATATGATTGCAAAATCGTTAAAAAAACCTCTACCGATTAACTTGCAGGATATTATTGTTTTTGCTTTATCAAAACATCTTCACTTTCAGCCCGGTACATATAGTTCATACTGTAATTTAGGGTTTTCAATACTTCAGCTCGTAGTTGAAAAAGCAGCAGGTCAATCCTATGAATCATACATAAAGGAGAATGTTTTCGACCCATTAAATATTGAGGATGCCAATCTTGCTTTCAACTTCGATAGTCTTAGATATCCTAATGAAGCAAGGTACTATGAGATACCAGAAGCGCAAAAAATAGTTGCATTTGATGGCTCAAAAGACTCCATTCTTAAATGCCGAGGGGGCAATGACATCAGAACCTTGGGCGCTGCAGGTGGATGGGTGATCTCATCTGTAAGCTTGCTGAAACTATTGCTGGCCATTGATGGAAACGATAGTTTTCCCGATTTATTAACTCGGAATTCGGTTCAAAGACTTATTGAACGTGAGGGAGATTATCAACCATTAGGATGGAAAACCATTTATCCAAACGGTAAATGGTGGCGTTCTGGTTCCTTTCCCGGAACATCAGCATTAGCGGTTGTTAGAAGTGATGGATTTACCTATGTTTTTCTTACCAATACTAGCCCATGGCCTGGTTCAAAATTTCCGTATGAGATTGATCGACTTATGAGTAGGGATATTAAAATGATAGAGAATTGGCCTAAAGTAAATCTTTTCTACTCATCACAACCTGTTAATTAATTATAGGTTATATCATTTTTTAATCAACCTTTTTCGAAAACCAATTTTTAGGATTTAAGTAGGACTTATATTTGCTAAATAGTTCTTTCCCGAGAAGTAATCCACCAGACCAAAAGGTTATCTCAGCAATAATGAAAAGAATTGTTGTAATAGCAATTTTTGTATTACCTGCTAAACTAAGAAAGAGGATTAATGGCAATGACAAGAAGAATAGGCATGATAGAATTACTAAAATCAATCCGATTTTAAATTTCAAGTTCATTTTTAAATTCCATTTTTGATTAAATCAACTAATTCATTATGTCAATTTATATGTCAGGTATTTAGATATATAGTTAATCCTAGTTTAACGAAAAATTCTTTTGAAGCGCATCCTCATTATTCTTTACCAGCTCGTAAAATTTTAGCTGTTTAATTAAGAACTTTTCCATGTTTAAATGGTTTCGGAGTGAATACAACTTGTATTTATCCTCTGATTTTAGGAGTAAAGACTTTGCAATATCAAAGATTTTGAATGAGCTATGTTTTGCAATTGCTCCGACTACTGGGTTTATCTCAAGTTTTAATTTCTTAACCAAAACGACTAATTCCGGATTATTCGTATTAAAATCATCATCAACATACTCAATTACACCACCACTATATTGTTTATTCGGCAATTCGTCTAAGAAATCGAGAAGATGAAAATTTCGAATGCACTTAACTAGCACAACCATTTCGTTAAGACTGTTTTTTGCTACAATGCTTAGTAGTTCAACCTCACAGCCATATGAGGTAATCTCATCGCTTGTGGTATATGGAATGCCAAACTTCATACCTGTTTTCTCGCAATCCTCTATTAACTCAATGTAACGAGGCTCAAATATTCGTAAAGGAATTTCCTCACCAGGCAAAAGAAAGGTTTGCAAAGGGAACATGGCAAGCATAAAATCGTTTGAATTCATGCAATCTATTTAATTGGTGTAAATTTTATTGAAACGGAGTTTATACAGAACCTTTTTCCTGTTGGTTTTGGGCCATCGTCGAAAATATGCCCAAGATGTGCTCCGCACTTCTTGCAAAGCACCTCAGTTCTTATCATTCCATGACTGTTATCATTATTGAATTTGATATTATCCTTGTATTTTGAATCGAAAAAGCTTGGCCAACCGCAGCTTGAAGCAAACTTTGAATCTGATTCGAATAGATTTGTACCGCAGCAAACACATGAATATATGCCCTTCTCGAAGAAATTCCAATACTCTCCTGTAAACGGTCTCTCAGTTCCTTTTTCGCGAGCTACAGAATATTCAATATCAGTTAATTTTCCTTTCCAATAATCGTTCCTCTTTATGGAATCGCTACTTTGTGCCATTATACTTGTATTTAAAAGTATTGGTATTGATAAGTGTAGAATTGATTTAATCATCCATCATTTGTAATTGATTAATTGAAAAACGTTAAACTCTGTAAAAAGTTCAATAAGGTTGATTTTATTAAGGATTTTTATACCAACTTTGTAAACGAATACGTTTGAATTCATAAATAAGACAAAATACAAATGAGAAAGATAATTATAGTTTTAAGCCTGATTATTGCTAATTGTTTTGCTGTGAATGCACAAACAACCGAAGAACGAACCCTTAATCCATTCGATAAACTTATAATTGAAAGTGATGTTAAGGTCTTCCTCACCAAAGGCAATGAGGAAAAGGTAAAAATAGTTGTATCAGGGATTGAACTTTCTGATGTAGAAACGACAGTTAAAGGAAAAACCTTGCAAATAGAGCTCTCGCGTGGTATTCATATGGATATTAGCGTTGAACTATACGTAACCTATAAGGAGATTAGGGATATTGCCGTAGGCGCTTCGGGTCGATTAAGCATTCAAAATCCATTAACAGGCGATAAGGTTGTTCTGGTTGCAAATACTAATGCTCAGATTGATACCGAGCTAAACCTTAAAACGATTGATGTTAAAGTAGGCCAAGGAGCATCAATCCGTTTAAGCGGTAAGGTTGGTTCAATTGATGCGAAAGTATCAACAAGAGGCATTCTTTCTGCTCTCGATGTGCAATCCGATAGTACCTATATTCAGGTAGGTAGTGCAGGAACAGCAAAGATAACAGGAATTTATCTCTTAGATGCGAAAGTTGGGATGGGTGGAACTTTAACTTATTCGGGAACACCAAAGGTAAAAAATATTAAAACGGGTATAGGAGCAAGTGTGAATGTTTTGGAGTAAACAGAGGTTAAGCCTAATAGGATGATTTAGTAAAGATTTGGAATAGTGAAAGTAAAGGACGATCCTTTCCCTTCCTCGCTTTCAACCCAAATTCGGCCACCGTGCTTTTCGACAAAATCTTTACAAATAGTTAAACCTAAACCTGTTCCGCTTTCATTTGCAGTTCCTCTTGTTGAATGCAATTCCAAGGAAACAAACAAGTTCATTTGTACTTCGCTCGAAATCCCAACACCGTTGTCAAAAACGGTAATGTGTGTTTCCGATCCTACTTGTTCTGCGAAGAGGTTAATCTTTCCACCTGAATGTGAGAATTTAATGGCGTTGGAGACTAGATTCCGAAGAATAGTTTCTACCATTTCGATATCAGCGTAAATGCTTATATCACCATTCTCAATGTGGTTGATTGTAACGTTTTTTGCTTTTGCAGCTTGTTCTAAAACGTCGATTACCCCATTACAAATTTTTGTTAAGTTCAGCTTAGTGGGCTCGAAAGGGATTTTACCAGCTTGCGATCGAGTCCAAATCAGTATGTGATCGAGTAAATTGTGAACACTTTGGGCGGATGTGTTGATAATACTTAGCTGTTTTTCAATCTTGTCCATGTCGTACTTACGGATGTTCTCGGTTAAAAGATCTAAAAACCCTAGAATTGCATTGAATGGACTTTTCAAATCGTGAGCAAGAATGGACATTAAACGATCTTTGTCTGTATTTAGCATTAAAAGTTCTTCGTTTTTTTGTTTGATTTTTGCATCAGCATGAACACGTTCCGTGATATCAATGATTATTCCATGCCATAAAATATCTCCGGTTTTCAGCTGTTCAGGTGAGGATATGATATGCATCCACTTTACCGTTTTTCCATCTACAATGCGTCCCTTCCAATTAAATGGTTTACAATGTAGGATCCCATCGTGATTCATTTTTATAAAGTTATCGCGATCTTCGGGATGAATCGCTTCGAAAATCGTTTGGGTATACGTAAGCAAACTTGTTACACTTAAATTGAGCATCTCCGCCATCCTTGGGCTAACGTAATCGAGTGCATAGGTTCCATCGGGTTTGCTATGTAAAATGTAAACGCCAACAGGAATTTTTGATACCAGCTTGTCGTACTGCAATTTGCTATGGAGTAGAGAATCCTCAATCAGCTTGCGTTCAGTAATGTTTTGAATACTGCCTCGAATACCTGTGGCTTTCCCATTCCGTGAGACAGTTTTACCACTTGACCGTACCCAAATCTGATTGCCGAGGGTGGTGATCAAACGCACCTCGAAGTCAAAGGGTATTCCAGTTGTGATTGCCTGCTCTACAGCTGCGGCCACCATCTTCCGGTCATCAGGGTGGTAGAAATTGATCGCCCCAGCAACATTAGGTTGACTGTCTTGCGGAAGTTCATGAATGAGAAAGGTTTCCTTAGTCCATGCCAAGGTATTTCCAATCATGTCTATTTCCCACCCGCCAACTTGTGCCATACGTCCGGTTTCGTTTAGCAAATCTTCGCTTTTTTGAAGTGCAACCTCTGTCTGCTTGCGTTCGGTAATGTCTTCATGCATGAAAACAAATCTTTCAATATTGCCAGCTGAATCTGATAAAGAAAAAAGCACTGCACGTACCCACACTGGTTTATCGGGCAGTTTGGAATATATATCATGAACTTTGAAATAAATATCAGGAAAATGAACCACTTCGCCCTTTTTGGCACGAAGAATATACTCACCAAATCCTTTACTATGTAAATCATCAAAAATTGAAAATTCGGGGGGCGGAGGAGGTCCAAAAAGTAAGGAGTGCGCAGTGTTTACTTTAAGTGTAAAACCCGATTTATCCAAGATTTGAATCGATATCGGATTATTATCTACAAGATCGTTTAGTACTTGTTCAGCCTGCTTGCGTTCTGTGATGTCGATGATGGAAGACATTAGGTAAAGCGATTTGCCGTCAATATCGCGGCGTACGGAGGAGATTAAATCCACCCAAACTACAGAACCATTTTTGTGAATAAACCGTTTGATAAAGCGTATAAAATCTCTTTTACCAGAAATAAGTTGTTCTACTTCTCTTTGTGTCAGCTCTATATCCGCTGGGTGGGTAATTTCCTGCCATTTTTTATTTTTAATTTCTGTCAAGCTGTAGCCAAGCATATCACACAAGGCTTGGTTTACGTTAATCTCGCCCGTTGGAAGTGTAAGTGATTGTCCAACCGTTGATTGTTCGAAAAAGTGCTTGAATTTATCCTCGCTTTCACGCAAGGTCTCCTCAGCTTTTCTTAGTTCAGTTATATTTACGGCATAATGTAGGTATACTTCATCGCTTACCTTTATCCAATAGGTATCCCAAATTAAACCAAAAGCGTGAACGTTCGAATTATGCTGTTCGGGAGAATCAGTAAAACATCTATCGCCTATGCAAAATGAGCACTTAATTCCAAGTTCAGGGGGAACAGTATCTGGATATTTTGCCAAAATATCTTTATCCTTTTGCGAAATAAAACTTTCCTTCATAAACTCCCGCCAGCAATATCCACCAACCTTTACTCCAAGATCTATTGCGATTTTATTAGCAGCGATAACAACCCTGTCCTTTATTCTAATATACATTGCAGGGTGTTGGAGCGATAACAAGAGCATTTCGTTCAATTCTTTAACCTTCTTGAGTTCGGTGATATCCACTGCGGTAACAAGGCAAAAATCTCCCTTGGTGCTTAATAAGCCGCTAAGTAATTGTTAAAATATAAGTAGTA
>JANYLA010000056.1 GCA_025361485.1 Bacteroidales bacterium | reverse complement strand
AGCTTTATAGCTAGGAATTTTCTTAAGGATATAATCACTATCAACAAATGCGAATTTTTGTGCCATTGAAGCATAAGCAATAATTAAGAGAACAGCCGAAAAAATAATTCTTTTCATAATTCAATAATCATTTAGCAGGTTAATACAATAATATTGCCAATTATATCAATAACAACAAGACTCTTAAAAAGAGTTAAAAAGGCATACCCATTACAAAAAAGAATCGTTGATCGTTTGCAATCGGGTTATTTGGAATCTCGTCAATTCCAACGCCATAGTCAATTCCAATCATCCCAAGCATCGGAAGAAACATCCTAACTCCCATACCAAATGAGCGGTGAACATTAAACGGGTTAAAATCATCTGAACTAGACCAAGAATTACCCGCTTCTAAGAAGGCTAGCATATAAATAACAGCTTGTGGTTTCAGCGAAATGGGGTATCTAATTTCCATTGTATATTTATTATAGATATTACCATTTTTCGCATCCTTAGTTGAACTAATCTTTTTCATCGGAGTTAATGAGCCATTATCATATCCCCTTAATCCTATTGTTTCACGGCCATAAAGGTTATAGCCTGACATTCCATCACCCCCTAAATCAAACCCCTCGAATGGGGAATCGCCTAAATTCTTGCTGTAGTGACCAAGAAAACCAAACTGAGCGTTTGTATATAAAACAAGATCCTTATACAACGACATATACCACTGGGCTTTACCTGTCCATTTGTGGTATTCAATCCATTTATATTTCTTAGCTATTTGATCATCATTGATTCGCTCATTAACTAACTGGGTAATATAATCTGAACTTACATTTGGGTATTCTGCCTGAAATCCTGGGGTGTACTCCGCAGTCAGCAAAGCACGCTTTTTACTATCAAACACCCAAAAGTCATTACTCTTAAAAGCAGTATAAGGTAAAGTAAGCTGCAGAGCTAATGAAAAATTAGAACCTGTACGAGGATAAATTGGCTGATCGGTCGAATTCCTATTCAAAGTGATTTTATAACTTATATTATTAGAGTTCCCGTTAGAAAAAGCAAACTGACTATTAGTCCAATCCTTTAATAAATAATTCTGAACACTTACTTCATGTTGAAGTGTGAAGTAATCATCAGGGCGTTTCAATCGGCTTCCAATACCAACGGAACCTCCGGTTACTTTAAAGTATTGAGATGAAGACTGTGTTACAAAAGCTGCATTATTCTGAATTGTATGATAAATTGAGAATGAAAAATTAGTAGGTTTTTTGCCACCAAGCCAAGGTTCGTTGAATGAAAGGCTAAATGCTTTGTAGTACGATCCATTTGTTGATGCCCTAAGTGAAAGGGATTGGCTATCGCCAGAGGGTACTGGTCTCCATGCGCCTTTATCAAACATTCTTCTAACCGAGAAGTTTGCAAAACGAATACCTACTGTTCCAACAAACATATTGGCACCCCAACCTCCTGAAATTTCAAATTGATCATTCGCCTTTTCTTCAAGGACGTAAAGTAAATCAACAGTTCCATTCGTCGGATTGGGAATCGGCTTAACGTCAAGTTTTTCAGGATCAAAATGTCCTAACTGGGATAGTTGACGAATAGAACGAGTAATGTCAGTTTTACTAAAAAGATCTCCTGGTTTAGAGTAAAGTTCACGACGAGCAACATGCTCGTTTGTTTTCGTATTACCTGAAAACATTACTTGATTAATTGTTGCTTGATCTCCTTCATATATTCTCATTTCAAGATCGATGGAGTCTCTTTCAACATTACTCTCAATCGGTTCTAATTGAAAAAATAAATAACCATCATCCATGTATAAAGTAGAAATGGAATTTTCATCGGTAAATAATCGTTTGTCAAGCATCGATTTATCGTATAAATCACCCGCTTTCATAGTAAGAACAGAGTTCAATGCTTCTGCTGAAAATTTTGAATTTCCGAGCCAAGTAATGTTTCGAATATAGTATTGAGGACCCTCTTTAAGTTTTATGTTAATAGCAATTCTTTTATAGTTTACATCGTATATTGAGTCCTTAATAACCTGTGCATCGCGATATCCGTGCTGATTATAAAATGAGATTAGTTTAATTTTATCTTCCTGATAATCGGCATCTACTAACTTTGAAGATTTAAAAATATTGAAATCTCGCCTGTGCGTTTTTTTAAAAGTCCTTCGAAGGCGTTTATCTGCGAATGCAATATTCCCTTCAAATTCTATGCTTTTGATTTTTACTTTTTTGTTTTTCTTAATATCAAATGTAACTCTCACACCACTTGCAATGGTAGTGTCATTCTTTTGAAGAACATCTACCTGAGTATTCAAAAAACCTTTATCACGGTAATGCTTCTTAATAATTCTAACGGAGTTCTCAAGAATACTTTCTGTAATTTGACTTCCGACCCTCAACTTTAATTGCTCTTTTAAGTCGTCAGCATCGTTTTTACGAACACCCTGAAAGTCTATTGCTGAAATTCTTGATCTTTCTTGGAGATAAATATCTAAGAAGATATCATCCCCATCTACTTTGGTAGCGGAAAATTTAACGTCAGAAAAAAGACCTTGTTCCCAAAGTTTCCGAATAGGTTTTGAAATATCATCACCTGGAACAGTTATTGTATCACCAACTGCAAGTCCGCTAACAGAAATAAGAACCGAAGGTTCAAGAAACCGAATACCGGATACTGTTATCTCTTTAATGCAATACTTCTTTGGAGCGCTATAATCTAACTGTAAACTTTGAGCCGACAATGCAGAAACCATGCAAGTAAAGGCAAAAAAAATAAAAAGTTTTCTATACATCATTATTATTGAGTTATCTGTATCTACAAATTAAAAACACCCTTTAAATTTAAAAGGCTAAATATGGGAACAATTTTTTAAAATCAGGCAAATTTAATCAAGCGACTTAAGTGTAACAAGCTAAAGTTTGCAAAATAAGCTAAAGTTGTTCACTTATTTTTCCATATCGGCGCTCTCGCTTTTGATAATCAACTATTGCTTTGTACAACTCTTCTTTATCAAAATCGGGCCAAAGAGTCGCTGTAAAGTAAAGTTCAGTATAAGCAAGCTGCCACATCATGAAATTGCTTATTCGATATTCCCCGCTCGTTCTTATCATTAGTTCAGGATCGGGAATTCCATCTGTTGTCAAATAGGAGCTGAATCTATCTTCGTTTATATCTTCAACAGCAAATTTTTTATCTGAGAAATCTTGAACTAAACGTTTTGCTGCATTCGTAATTTCCCATCGGGAACTGTAACTTAAAGCAAGAATAACGGTTAACCCAGTGCACTTTGATGAATGCTCAACAACCTCGTGGAGTTTTTTCTGCACTGCTTTCGGCAATGATTGAGTATCACCGATGGTCTTTAAGGCAATATTGTTTTTAATTAAAGTTTCTGTTTCAGTTTTTATTGTATTAATCAGCAAACTCATTAAGGCATCAACTTCTATTTTGGGTCGATTCCAGTTTTCGGTAGAGAATGCGTAAAGCGTTAGGTACTTAACCCCAAGTTCGGCCGAGGCTTCAATTGCTTCTCGAACAGCTTTAACGCCATTTCTGTGGCCGAAGATCCTTTGCGTTCCCCTTTGTTTTGCCCAGCGTCCATTGCCATCCATGATTATAGCAATATGATGTGGAATATTGTTTTTTGTTATTGAGTCTTTGAGCGACATATTTTAATCATCATTATTGATACACAGGGCAAGTTTTGTTATTATTATAAAGTCGGAAAGTTATAAATAATCCGACAAAAGAGAACCAATCGTTATTGTGAAAAATGGCTTGCGATCCATCATAAACATTCTTATAATTATCAATATTATCGTTAAATGTTTTAGAAAGTCGCCATTCCCAGCCAATTGTAATTCTTGAAATGGGACAGTATTTTATTCCAACACCAAAAGGAAAGTGTGGTAGAATTTCACCATCAATATAAGCCCCACCAATCCCCAGTATAACATAGGGAGAAAAATTATCTTTTTTAAGATGACGAGTATTAAAGGACATAAAATTAATTTCACATAATCCTTCCGTTTCAATGAGCTGTTTAGAGAAGGAACCTGTAACCCCAGGTAGATATTGATTCAATGATGAGTAACTTCCTTTAAGAGTACCATGGCTGGCCGAAATCCGAAGAGAATAATATTTATTCAAATTATATCTATAAATCACTCCAACAGATGGTGAAGGCTGATAGAGTGGTGTTCCTTGGTTGTAATCGCCCATATAGTAACTACCACCAAACTGAATACCTAAATCTTTTCTTTCTTGAGATTTAATTGAAACGCTATGGAGTAAAACAACTGAAACTAGTAGAAAATATGTTCTAATCATGAAATTAAATTCAAAGCATTTATTAGAATCGATGATGAATTCGATTAGACCTTTTAAAGCGGTACATTGCTTTAATATTTAAGATGTAGTAAATATCTTTATGTTTAGACCATTGTGATGTAAAACCATCTAAAAAGTCTGAAGTGGTAAATCTTCTTCCAATCTCTATACTTAAAGCTAATGTAGGAGAATAGGCAAACTTTAAACCAAAACCCATAGGGAATGCAAATGCAGCATGCTTATTGCCAACAAATCGAGATGATCCAATAAAACTCTCTTTTGGAGTAACCCAAAACAAAGCTCCTCCAACTCCAGCAAAGGTGTAAATGCTTATTGGTTGAAATAACTTCTTCAATCCTCTTTCTCTTCGATTCCAAATCGAATTGTAGAAATGTTTCTCACTTTCTTTTGTTATAAAATAATATCCCTGAATGGATATTTCATCGATAATTGTTGAAAAGGCAAAATCTCTTGCACGATTCCGATTCGTATTCTTATCGGACTGAACAAAGTATCCAAATGAGTTACTAGCTTGAATATACCACCGTTCGTCATACCTATAAAGCGCACCAAAAGAAAAGCCTGGACGATTTATTAAGAAATTTACTTGATCAAAACCTTTTAAAAAGTGTAAATCTTCAACAGCACCGATATCTCCATAATACTGAAGAGCCGAAAGCGCACCCCAAACCTCATATCGCCGAAACCTCCAAGCCTGAGATTGCACCATCAGAAAGTTTAAGCTAAATACAAGAATGAGTGCTATGCGCTTCATTTTCTTAAATTCATTTCTACAAATATATAAAATGCACTTTACTATTCGATCATAAACACAACACAAACGAATATGTTGATTCTAAATTGTGCGTAAATAGTGAAAAACTGGCGACTGCTAATTTCTCTTATCTGCACCCCAAAGAAGTTTATTTCTTAATGTTTTATAAAAATTAGTCCCCTGCAGATTTACCAGACCTATATGGAATGGTGCTTTTTTTACTTCAAGGCTTAAGGGCAAATTTAAGGTATACGAGTGTGAGTCAAGCGAAACTAAAACTTCTCCTGAACGTCCTGTTACCTCAAGTCGTAATGTGCAAGAGTCAGGGATTACAAATGGACGAACGGTTAAATTATGTGGAGCAATTGCAGAAATCAACAGAGATGATAGGAAAGGGCTTAAAATTGGTCCGCCAACGCTTAATGAATAAGCAGTAGAACCAGTTGGAGTAGAGACTATTATACCATCAGCCCAATAGGTACACAAAAATTCATTATCGATAAAGGCATTAACGGTAATCATCGCTGTGCCCTTTTTCTGTATTGTAAAATCGTTCAGGCCAAACGGATAGTTGATAAAAGGGTTATTGTTTGTAATTACCTGCAACAATGATCTTTTTTCAACAGCGAATTTTCCATTCAATAGCATATCGATGGCATCATCAACATCTTCAGTTGAGATATTTGCCAAAAAACCTAACCGTCCAAAATTTATTCCTAAGACCGGGATACATGATTCTTCAACAAATGCAACTGATTCAAGGAAAGTGCCATCGCCCCCGAGGCTAAGCATATAATTTGCTAAATGCTTGACTTCGCTTGAAGTTCGAAAAATTGCCCTTGCAGCAACTTTAATATCAAATTCAGAAATAAGATAATCGTAAAACGGAGCATAAATCACTACCTCAACCTGACGCTTTTTAAGGATATAAAAAAGAGTGATAAGATCGTTTTTGAAGGAAGCCTCCAAGTACTTACCATAAATGGCGATTACAACCTTTTCTTGAATTTTTGATTTACACTCCTCGTTCATCTTTTCGAATCTATGTATTAAGGTATCGCATAAGAAGATCATAACGTTCATCGAGGAGTTCCTCCTCCTCATCGAACTTCATGTATGAACCCCTTATAGTATAGTTATAACGATTGAATGTTTGTATAATTGATGTCAAATCGGTTACATTCAATTTGATGGTAAGTTCAAGTTTTGTAGAATCGAGATGCGATGTAATATAAGCTCCTAAAATTTTTGCATCATTCCCTTCCACAATCTGCGATATTTGAGACATTGAAAAATCGTTGCTATTCAGCTCAATTACAATAATTCCACCGGGTGTACGAAGCGCTGATAGTTCAGCAAAATAATGCAATAAATCCATTATGGTAATTACCCCAAGAAAGTTCTTCTTATCATCGAGCACAGGAACAATAGACAACTTCAACCTTGAAGCAACCTCCATAATCTCAAATACATGTTGATTCTCCGAAACGTAGGGGCGTAAAAGCGAAAGCGGATGATTCCCAAGGGGTTCTTCGGGCATATTTATATCATAAATATCTGCCTCAGAAATTAAACCCAAGAACTCCTTATCGTTTACAATGGGAAGGTGCGATACTTTAAAAACATCCATCCAGTTTAAAGCGGTAATGCCAGTGTCTGAAGTTTTCAGCGCTGGAATTATTTCTGATATCATATCTTTTGCTATCATAGCCTTAAAGCGTTTGGAAAAACTACTACATTTGTACAAAAGTAATTCGAAAAATTGGCATTATGACCCGGTTAAGCGTAAATATAAACAAAATTGCTACTCTACGAAATGCTAGAGGTGGTAATATTCCAAATGTATTAAATATTGCAATTGATTGTCAGCGATTTGGTGCAGAGGGAATTACGGTTCACCCCCGCCCCGATGAACGCCACATCAGATATCAAGATGTTCACGATATAAAGCCTATAATCACAACTGAGTTTAATATTGAGGGGTATCCAACCGACACATTTATTCAACTCGTTCTTAGCGTTACACCACATCAGGTTACGCTAGTGCCTGATCCGCCAAGCGCCTTAACTTCTAATGCAGGCTGGAATACCATTACCAATAAGGATTACTTAAAAAAAATAGTAGCCATTTTTCGAGAAAAGGGGATTCGTACGTCGATTTTTGTTGATCCTGATCCTGAAATGGTAAAACATGCTGCCGACACTTTTACCGACAGGATTGAACTTTACACCGAATCGTACGCTACAAACTACAGCTTTAATCCAAATAGTGCGATTGAACAATTTATAATTGCAGCCGAAGCTGCAAAATGTGTTGGGTTAGGGTTAAATGCTGGTCACGATTTGAGTCTTGAAAACTTAAAGTTTTTTGCTCAAAACATCCCCAATCTAATCGAGGTATCTATAGGACATGCACTTATCGCAGATGCCTTGTATTTTGGATTAGAGAATACCATTCAAATGTACCTCAGACAAATTCGGTAGTTGAAACTATTTTACCGCGAATCGGGAAAGGGCGAACCCCTTATTATTCTCCATGGATTATATGGCTCGTCTGATAATTGGGTAAGCATTGCAAAAGAGTTAGAGCCATTTTATAGGGTAATCAACGTCGATCAACGGAATCATGGACAAAGCCCACATAACAAGGAACATAGTTATACTGATTTAGCTAATGATTTGCTTGAACTTTTAGATGAGTTAGGATTAGAAAAAGCCATATTATTAGGTCATTCAATGGGTGGTAAAGCGGCCATGCAGCTCACAGTAATTCACCCAGAAAGAGTATCATCGTTAATAGTTGTTGACATAGCCCCATGGAGCCATATTGGTAGCAATGAGCGTTCGACTCAAATCGTTGCGGAACATCAGCATATAATTATGGGGTTAATGTCAATTCCTGTTAAAAGTTTAACATCCCGCAATCAAGCCGATGAAATCCTTTCTGAGTGGGTGAAGGTTGAATATGTAAGACAATTTTTAATTAAAAATTTGAAGAGGAATCAGGATGGCTCTTTTACATGGAAACTAAACCTATTCGCTATTTCGAGCAATTTAGTGAATTTGATGAGTGGAATAGAAACCAATTCTCAAAGCCCATCCTGCAATATAAAAACTCTATTTATAAAGGGAGAACTCTCCGGTTATATTCCCAAAAACAGTGAGGATGACTTGAAAAAGATCTTTACAAATTCAGAGATTATTACTATTAAAGATTCGGGACATTGGGTGCATGCCGAAAAACCGAAAGAGTTCTTAAATGCTGTGCTAACTTTTCTCAGATTATAAAAAATCAATTAGCGTACAATTCCTCATTCTGCAAAAGCGGAAGTAGTTATGCTTCTTTTCACTTGTCGCTTTTCGCTTGTCACTTTTCACTTTTCACTATCCAGCACCCTCTCAACATTCTCAGGATTAATAATGGGTTCATTCTTGTAGCGTAAAAATAATTGTGCAACCGTTAATACATCCTTCTCGCAGTACTTTACAATTCTATCAATATCCTTTTCTTTATAGTAAACATCAGCAACCTGACTGCCATCAATATCATCTTTGGGCGAAGGAATATCAAATATTTTGGAGAGCAGAGCTAATGAAGTGTAGTTTTTATAATCACCGAACTTCCATAGTTCCATCGTATCGAGAAATTTAACTTCCCACGGTTTTCTACCTGCTACATCGAGTAGATTGGGTATATCAATTCCATTGATAAGCATTCTACGAGAGATATAAGGAAAGTCAAACTCCTTACCATTATGCCCACAAAGGGTAGCTTTTGGTTTTGCCCCAAAACGTTTAAGCATAACTGAGAATCCACCAAGAATTGCTTTCTCATCATCACCAAAGAATGATTTTACTCTAAAGAATTTTGCGCCATCGTGATGAACGATAAAGCCCGCCGAGATACAAATGATCTTACCAAACTCGGCGTAAATGCCGGATCTACCAAATAGGCTTTCAGAGGTTTCATCACCCTTTATTAAAACAGATGCTTTTTTATCCCAAAAAGGTTTAAGATCATCTGGTAATTCGTTGTAAACCGAGTATTGAGGGACCGTTTCAATATCCAGAAACAGAACATCCTCAAGTTTTATTTCTTTCAGCATATTCTATCGAGTTAAACTCCGTGACTGCGCAATGTCTTTTCGATAAGCGATGCGAGTATATTTATAGCCACTAAATTATTCCCTCCTTGAGGTACAATAATATCAGCATATCTTTTTGTTGGTTCGATAAACTGAAGATACATAGGTTTTACAGTTTTCTCGTAACGTTCAAGAACTTTGTTCACTGAACGTCCACGTTCAACAATATCGCGTAAAATTACCCTCGAGAGCCTATCATCAGGATCTGCATCAACAAAGACCTTAACGTCCATCAAATCTCGAAGATCAGGATTGGTTAAAACAAGAATCCCCTCAATAATTATCACATGGCGAGGAGCAATGGGAAATGTTTCTTTAGCTCGCGTACAAGTTAAGTACGAATAAATTGGCTGTTCGATGGTATGCCCTTCTTTTAATTTTCTCACATGCTCAACTAGCAATTCAAATTCAATTGATGCAGGATGGTCAAAATTAATCTCCTGTCTTTCCTCAATGGGTAAATGAGAACTATCCAAATAGTAAGAGTCCTGAGGAATAACAACAACCTCTCCTTTTGGTAAAAGGCTAACAATTCTATTTACAACCGTTGTTTTACCGGAACCTGTGCCACCTGCAATACCAACTACCAACATTTTAATAATTCTTTAATATTAATAACTTTGAGAACTAATTAGGAATGCTAAAGTACAAATTCTTTTTATTTTTAAGAGCATTTCCTGTAATATCAAACTGGCATTGTTTTTGGATTAATAAATTTATGGAAAGTCTTTACCCTTTAAAATTCGAACCCATTTATAAGGATTATATATGGGGTGGCACAAAACTTCGGGATAAGTTCAACAAGAATGTTCCTGCTAATATTACTCATTGCGCTGAGAGTTGGGAAATATCATCGATTGATGAGAATATCTCGATTGTAACCAATGGTTTCCTGGAAGGGAACAACCTCCAAGAGCTGATTGAAATTTACATGGGTGATTTAGTTGGCGATAAAGTTTACGACAAATTTGGAGATGAATTCCCTCTACTTATAAAGTTTATTGATGCCTCAGCTATGCTCTCCATTCAAGTTCACCCCAACAATGAAGTTGCAAAGGAAAGGCATCATGCCTTTGGGAAAACCGAGATGTGGTACATAATGGATAGCGAACCAAAATCTGAAATCATTGTTGGATTCAACAAAAATATTACCAAGGAGGAGTATCAAGATCATTTGGATGAGAACACTTTAAAGGAAATTCTTAATACCGAAAAAGCAGACAAGCATGATATGTTCTTTATCCCTTCGGGTAGAGTTCATGCAATTGGAAAGGGGATACTGCTTGCAGAAATTCAGCAGGCATCAGATGTTACCTACCGAATTTACGATTGGGACAGGGTTGATAAAAGTGGAAAACCAAGAGAGTTACATACCGATCTTGCGCTTGATGTTATAGATTTTAAGAAGCATGACAACTATAAATACTCGAAAAAGAATATTTTCAATAAAGATGTAGACCTTTTAAAATCTGAGTTTTTTAATGTAAGTCGGTTATCGTTCAATAAAAACATTGAGCGGGATTACAACCTTATCGATTCATTTATTGTTATGCTTTGCTTTGAGGGTGATTGCATTATTCATTACGGCGAAGGCTTGAAAGAAACGCTATCGAAAGGCGAAACCATTTTAATCCCAGCCGATTTAAAGGAAATAATGCTAGAACCCATTAAATCGGCTATGATTCTAGAGATTTTCATTGAATAAAAGATTGACGTTCGTTTAAAAAAGGAGCTTATTCGATTCAAAAAAACATCATTCTGTAAAATAAACTAAGAAATATTAAGACTTGTTTGGATTATATATAGATTTTTTTTTAATTTCATCATTCGATGGACAATGTAATTTACTTCATAAAATCGACCCTAACTAGCGAGATGGCATCTAGTGGTTTTCCCTTGATTTATAAGGGAGAGATGAACCACCAGATCATGCGATCATTCGCTTTTATGGCTAATCGAAAAATTGCAGAAAAGAATATTCCTACGCCAACTCGCAAGAGAGTTTTCCATATTATGATCGAATGTTTGCAAAATATCACTAAACATTCCGATGATTATGATGAAAAAGAGAAGCAAATCGGAAATGGTCTTTTTATTGTTGGAGAAAACAAAGACTCCTTTTATGTTATAACCGGAAACCTTGTTAAAAATGAGAAAATGGTTATTCTTGAAAGTAAACTTGAAAAGTTAAACAACTCATCGCCAAAGGATTTAAAGCATCTTTTTCTTAAACAGATGATTGAAGGTGAACTTAACGAAAAAGGCGGGGCAGGTCTTGGCTTAATTGATATTGCGCGAAAATCAGGAAATAAGCTCTACTACCACTTTGTACCATACGATAGCCATCGTTATTTCTTTATTCTTGGGGTTACAATCCCTGTGACAGCGGAAGAAGAAGAAACTGAAGATGAATAGTTTGCCTTTCCTTGATTCTTCCAAAAGCAAAAAAGACACTTATCAGTTATTTATCGCAAATATTTACTATAATTGCTTCTGAAAATGCATTTCGCGACAAGTAAAATCGGTTATTCAAAGATGAAACAAATTATACTTACCCTATCCTTTTTATTAGTAAGCACATTCATTTTCTCGCAGGCTCAGCCTGAAGATAAAGAAAGGGCTCGTATTGCCAAAAGTAAGGTATTAAAATCGACACAATGGACTCACAAGTACACTCAAGGAAAAATCAACCAAAAAGGATATATAACCACTGAGAGCAAATACGACGAGAAAGGAAATATGATAGAAGTGCTCAACTATAAAGCCAACGGACAAATTTCTTCTAAACTTCAGTACAAATATGATAAGAACAACAATAAAATAGAGTATGTAAAATTTGAAAAAAAGGACAAGCCTGAAATTGAACTTACCTATAAACAAAGTTTTGTATACGACGACAAGGGAAATAAGAAAACTGAAAATGGATTTGATGGTGTATCGCCTTATAAGATAATTTACAATTACCTCCCCGATGGAAAAACAAAAGATATTACTAAATATGCATCTGATAACTCGATAATAGAAAAATGGGAGTCAACTTACAGCAATAATGTTCAAACAATTAACGTATTGAAATTCGGAAAAACCCTCGATTATATTCTAATAAGAAAAACAGACTCAAAGGGAAACATCATTGAAGAAACTAGAAATGATTCTAAGGGGAAAGAGGTAAAACGAACAACCTCAGAATTCGATGCGAACAACCTTATTATTTCGAATGCTGAGTATTATTCTGGCAAAATTTCAAAAAAATTTAAATATAAGTACAATCAGCAGAATCAACTCATAGAGATTGTTCTAGTTAATCCTGATGGAACCGAATCATTAAATAGGGCTTACAAATACGACGGCAAGGGAATTTTACTCGAAGAAAAATGGTTCGATGGAATACCTAATGAATACTCAAGCAAAAATTTCAAGTACAACGATAAATCAAACCCTGCTGAAGTGGAGTCGTATTACTCTGACTATAATTATAAAGTGCTATATAAGTACACCTACGAGTATTTTTAGAAAACCACCTTACGATTATTAATCCTTATTCCTAAATATCTTGATATGGAAAAGTTAAGCCATTTTAATGAACTTAATCCATATAAATTAGACGAAAACGTTTTCAACCTACTTGATATAAAGTGGATGTTAATTACAGCAGGAATACCTGAAAATTTCAATACGATGACTGCTTCATGGGGTGGATTTGGTGTGCTTTGGAATAAATCAGTAGTTACCATTTATATAAGACCACAGCGCTACACCTATAAGTTTGTTGAGGAAAACCAAACTTTTAACATCTCTTTCTTTGACAAGAAATATAAACCAACGCTAAATTTCTGTGGCTCTAAGTCAGGTCGAGACTATGACAAAGTTAAGGAGACAGGCCTAACGCCTGTAATTACTCCCAATAACAATATCACTTTTCAAGAATCATATCTATCAATCGATTGCAAAAAACTTTACGCAGATAATTTAAAACCCGATAGTTTTATCGACAAATCAATCATTGATAAGGTTTACCCATCGAAAGATTTTCATAGGTTTTACATTGGGGAAATAGCCGGATGCTATTCAAACGAAAATAATCTTCAATCTTTATGATTATTCATCAATTGGTTCATCGTCCCAATCAAAATCATTAGGAGAGGAATCAAGAACATCATCAATGGATCTACGTTCTTTTTTTGTAGGTCTTCCAGCACCCTTATCTCTATTACCATAGAATGCCATAAAGTTAGGATCTAACTTTTGAAGTTCATCTAGGGATGTAATATTGTCTAAATATTCAGGGGTAAGTTTTGCTCCTATTCTATTTTTGGGTATACCCTTAACTCGAAACGAATAGCTAACAGGCGGTTTTCTAACAATTATTATATCGCCAACACGAATCTCTTTTGCAGGCTTAACCGACATATCTTTAATCAGCACCCTACCTTTTTTACAATACTCCGAGGCGATTGCTCGGGTTTTAAAAATCCGAACTGTCCACAACCATTTATCAATTCTACTGCTGTCCCCCATCCTCTTTCTTTTTTTTATTAAAGAAATTCATGGTTCGCTCTACACCAATAGTGCCGAAGCTAAAAACAATAACGGATGCCACTTTTATTGGCTCAGGAAGCACCTTAACTTCATCAGCAGTCCATTCTCCAAGCACATAATCTACCTGATGACCTTTTGGAAAATCGCCTCCAATACCAAAACGTAAACGCGCATAGTTTTGAGTTCCCAATACTTCATCAATGCTTTTTAGCCCATTATGCCCACCATCGCTGCCGAAAGATCTTAATCTTAAACTGCCTAATGGCAAGGCAATATCATCAACAACAACTAAAAGATTCTCAACGGGAATTTTTTCTTTCTGTAGCCAATAGCTAACCGCTTTGCCGCTTAAATTCATATACGTTGAGGGCTTAAGCAGTATAAATGTTCGTCCTTTATGCTTAAGCTCTGCAACAGAACCATAACGGGAATCACTAAAACTAATATTGGACGCCTTTGAAAGTGCGTCCAATACTATAAATCCGATATTATGTCGGGTGTTAGAATATTCAGAACCGATATTCCCCAACCCTGCAATTAAGTACTTCAAAACCTAATTGATTTGTTAATAATATTATTTTGCAGCAGCAGGAGCGGCACCTGTTGCAGCAGCGGCATCAGCAGCTTGCGTACCTTTAGCAGCCCTAGTTAACTGAGCCGAAGCGATAACAATTGATTTAAGGTCAATAAGTTGAACTTTGTCAAAACTTAAATCACCTAACATGATTGTTTTTCCTAAACCTAAATTGGTAGTATCAACCTCAAGGGTTTCTGGCAGTTCTTGTGGAAATCCGCAAGCACGAAGTTTACGAGTAATAAGTAAAACTTTTCCACCTTGTTTAGCAGCTTCTGACTGACCGGTTAAAACAACAGGTAAAGAAACGGTAACCTTCTTATCTTCATAAACCTGAAGAAAATCAATGTGAAGAATTTCATCAGAAACTGGATGAAACTGAATATCCTTTAATATTGTTACATATGACTTACCTTCAACTGCAATTTTTACGATATGAACAATTGGAGTGTAAATAATTGGTTTTAAATCGGTTTTGACTATTACAATTGGGATATTAACATCCCCTCCATAAATAATTGCTGGTACCTGATCGTTTTTACGATACTGTTTAGCAAATTTCTTTCCTGTTTCGGTTCTTAAAGAACCGTTAATTTCAATAGTTTTCATTGTAATGATTAAAATAGTTAATAATTAGCGTTACTCAGGGCTGCCCCTCAAATTTTAGTCAGCCCCCCATTGCGCCATTATTCTTGAGGGGATAAAATGGGCTGCAAATATAGCAACCAAACATCAAATAATCAAATCAATATCTAGATAATAAAATTGGTACTGATTGATTGGTAGTTATACACCTTATTAATAACATCACCAAAAAGATCAGCAACCGTTAAAACCTTTATCTTGCTAGTATCTTTATCTTTTCTCAATGGAATAGTATCAGTAACAACAAGTTCAATGATTTTCGAGTCGAGAATTCGCTCGTATGCTGGGCCCGAAAGCACTGCGTGAGTAGCAAATGCTCTGACACTCAATGCTCCTTTTGCAATCATCATATCAGCGGCTTTTGTCAAAGTACCAGCAGTATCAATCATATCGTCCATAATGATAACATTCTTACCCTCAACATCGCCAATTGCTGTCATTTCGCCAACATGATTTGCCTTATCGCGATTTTTGTGACAAATAACAAGTGTTGCATCCAAAAAACGAGAGTATGCATTTGCCCTTTTGGCTCCTCCCATATCAGGTGCTGCAATGGCAATATTTTCGAGATTTAAGTTCTTAATATATGGAACAAATATTGATGATGCATAGAGGTGGTCAACCGGAACATCAAAAAATCCTTGGATTTGATCGGCATGAAGATCCATGGTCATCACTCTATCAACCCCTGCAGCACAAAGCAAATTCGCAACCATCTTAGCACCGATAGCAACCCTAGGCTTATCCTTCCGATCTTGTCGAGCCCAACCAAAGTAAGGCATAACGGCAACCACTTTGTATGCTGAGGCTCTATGGGCAGCATCAATCATAAGCAAAAGTTCAAAAAGGTTATCGGTTGGTTGACATGTCGATTGAATAATAAAAACTGTTGCACCCCGAACCGACTCGTCGTATGATGTAACAAATTCACCATCGCTAAATACAGTTACTGATGATTTTCCAAGATCGATACCAAATTTTTTTGCGATATTCTCCGATAGGTAACGAGTATTCCTACCCGTAAAGAATTTAATTGCGTGATTGCTATGCATAAAGTATTTTTTTGCCTAGATTTTATTGCCGCAAAAGTAAAAATAAATAGCAATTTTTTCTTTAATTATCCCGAAGAATAATTTTTGTATTTTTATTAATCTCCTCGATGTACTTAATAATTGATTCGCGACCAGTTCTGGTTACTGCTGAACTGGTAAAAATAGTTGGCAGTTCATCCCAGTGGTTTAACATCTCTTTTTTATATACTTCAATATTATCCTGAAGGGTTGGAGCGTTTATTTTATCGGTTTTGGTGAATATCAGAGCAAATGGCACCTCATTTTGCCCTAACCAATTAATAAAAGACACATCAATCTTTTGAGGCTCAAGCCTTGAATCGATAAGCACAAACAAGCAATGTAAATTGTCCCGATTTTGGATATAGCTAGTGATCATATCCGAAAATATTTTTCTGGATGTTTTTGACACCTTGGCGTATCCATAGCCTGGAAGATCAACTAGATACCACTTTTCATTAATTAAAAAGTGGTTAATGATTTGCGTTTTACCTGGTGTTTGAGAAACTTTGGCAAGAGCTCCAATCCCTGTTAGCATGTTGATTAAAGATGATTTTCCAACATTGGATCGACCTATGAATGCAAACTCGGGCAGAGTTGTTTGAGGACATTTTTCATATGTAGGGCTACTTGTTATAAACTTAGCTGAGCGAATCGCCATGACACATACTATTTATTAATTTAGAATAGCTAAACGTTGTAGATTATCGAGTGCAAAGATACAATAGTTATTTTATCGCAGCAGTAATACCATAACACTGACTATCATATACTAAAACGATATTCATACTATTGATATTTTTAATTTAAGAGGGCGACACCTCTTAATTAAATAAAGAAAGGATGCTTTCGTTGGATTAACCCATAGAAATCATCCTTATTTGAAAATATCAACTAAAATATACTGTGCTCTTTATTGCTAATTCAAGTTATTTGAAAGTTCCTGTACTTTTCGAAAAACTCGAATAAAATTTTCGCCCCAAATTTTCTTGATATCATTATCAGAATAACCCCTTCGAAGTAGTTCAACGGTAATATTCATCATCTGTGAGGCATCCTTACAACCATCGATACCGCCACCACCATCGAAATCGGTACCAATACCAACATGATCAATACCCATAACCTTAACCATGTGATCAATATGGTCGACAGCATCGGCAACAGTAGCTTTTTTCTGAGGATAATCTACATCTAATTGATACCAGTCAATCGTTGCTAAACTATCCTGCTCTGGGGTAAGATTTTGAAAATTATTATACTTTTTTCTTAACGCAACCCTTGCACTATCCCGCTTAGGGTTCTTCTCAATTACTTTAACATAATCACTAAGAATACACATTTGAACAACACCTCCTTTTTCGGCCAGTTTAACCAGCATCTCATCACTAAGGTTGCGCGGATTATTACAAATGGTGCGGGAGCAGCTATGTGAAGCAATAACGGGAGCCAAAGAAAGTTGAAGAACATCGTAAAAGGAGCTATCTGAAATATGAGAAATATCGACAATCATCCCCAAACGATTCATTTCCTTAATCACCTTACGACCAAACTCACTAACACCATTCTTGTTAAGCGTATCCTTACGTGTAGAAGAAGTGCAGATTTGATTATTACTTGTATGACAAAGAGTTATATACCTTGCCCCTAAATCATAGTATTTCTTTATCAAGGTGATATCCGTGCCGATTGGGTATCCATTCTCTACTCCGATATAAATTGCTCTTTTACTTTCTTTCTTCAACCGATATACATCGTCGGGAATTGTTGCAATTCCTGCTCGATCGGGATAAAGCGCAACCCTAGTATGAATTGCTTCGAGAATTTCGAGAACATGGGCGTTAACCTCTTTATATTTTTCAGGTGTACATTCACCTTGACCAATAAAAGCGGCGAAGAATGCGGCATCAAGTCCCCCTTTTTCCATTTTAAGAAGATCAACACAACTTCCTCTAGCAGTGTTTTTTTCGCCGCCGAAGTCGAATCCAGAGCGAAGAAACCGCATTGGAGTATCGTTATGAGTATCAATGGTAATCATATCCTTATGCAGAGCAGATGCATGCTCTATTAACTCCGCATCGGTTAACTTTTTATTTCCGCTATTACATGAGATAATAAATCCTAGACTAATTAGGATAACGACAAACTTAATTCTTCGCATGGTATTGAGTTTCAATTTTATTTTTGCTGGTCTGTGTTCTTCGACAAAACTCAATTAAAAAAGTTTAAAGAGATAATTATATTAGGGGAGTAAGAATATTCTTCGGACAACAATACTAATTTTCGTCTGTCCCTTCCTCCTCGAATGTATAATCGGAAATATTAAATCGTTCGAGCAATGACTTATCATTAATCTCTTTCGAGAGTGAGGTGATTGTTTCGATAGGTACTTGGAATAAGTCGAGAATCAGCAGTCCATCGAGCGCATCGTTAAATTTAGGATCTACGTTAAAGCAGATTATTTTTCCGTTGAGCTTAACATATTTCTTCAAAAGTACAGGCATCCGAAAATCATCAGGTTCAATATCCTTAATTATATTATCAAGCCTGCCAATGTCATTTGAATTATTGAATATAATATCGTAATCATCCTGTGATAGATTGATTCGAAACATATTTTTAGGTTTAATATTTCGAGCCATTTCATGATCATAATAATTCGATCTCATGAACGAAATAATAAGCTCCTTTGAATAGCTTGAAAACCTATTAGAAATACTTACAGGACCAATGAGATAACGGTACTCGGGATTTTTAATTAAAAAGTACAAAATCCCTTTCCAAAGCAAGAAAAGTGGTAATGGTTTACGCTGGTATTCTTTAACAATAAATGACCGCCCCAATTCGATGCTCTCTTCAAGTATTGGTGAGAATTTTTTATCAATCTTGAATAAACTATTTATATAAAAACCTTTTACACCGTATCTATCCAATATTTCCTTCCCTTTACCTGCACGATATGCCCCCACAATTCTTTTTTCATCCTCATCCCAAATAAATAGTTGCCAATAGTATAAATCGAATTCGTCAACATCAATGGATTGATTAGTGCCTTCACCAACCTCCCTAAAAGTTTCCTCCCTTAATCGGCCTATATCAGTCATTATATTAGGCATTTCTACAGAAGGGGCGCAAATAACACAAAAATTCTTGCTCTTAAATAACAAATAATTATCCATCAACCTATTAACCTCACAATCAATCGTTTCTTGAGGAACTGGAGCGATAATTGGTTCGGGTGTTGCTGCTGGTTTAAGTTTATAACTAAAAAATTTATTCACCTCCATAGATGAACCTAAGGCATATGTCTTTAAGCGCAAAAATCTTCCAAAACGCTCAATATCTGAATATTCCTTTTGTTCTTTAACTGTTATAGGTGTTCCAATTCTAATCTTTATCACCTTATTCTTCTTATTCAGCATCTCCGAAGGGAGTTTAGCCGTTCTAAGTTTTGGATGTATTAATCCCAGCAAATGGAAAAGTCGGCTATTAGTACCTTGAAAATATATAGGAACAACAGGCACCTCAGCTCTTCTTATAAATTTAATCATTGAACTTTGCCATTGACGATCGATTGCCCCTTGGTCATCGTCATTATCATAGTAAGTTGAAACTTCGCCTGCAGGAAAAATACCTAACGAACCGCCCTCTGATAGATGATTTATAGCGGATTTAATACCAACAACATTATTGGCTTTGGTCCCTTCAAAAGGGTCAACAGGGATAAGAAAATCATTAAGCTGAGGTATTTTCTGTATCATGAAATTACCTAGCGTTTTATAATCCGATCGAATTTCAGTCACTATTTTTATTGCCAAGATACCATCAATCCCACCGTATGGATGATTTGAAACTGTAATAAAGGAACCCGTTTTAGGGATGCGTTTTAATTCGTCAGGATTAATTTCGTATTTAATCTCAAGGTTTTCTAAAGCAGCATCGATAAATTCAATTCCTCTTTTATCAGCAACAGATTTGTATAGTTTATTAAACTTGTTCAGCTTAAGAAGGAACATGAGGAGTTTAGCAATGCCATCTCCACCAACCTTTAGGTTAGTTACCTTTTTAACTTCTTCTTTATCAAATAGATTCATCTTATTCGTAGTAAAGATTATTGAATTATTTTTTTGGAGTATTACAAATAGAAAACAAGCAAGTAGCATTCAGCTAATAACCTGAAAATAAAAGCACTTACATTACTACTTAATTATAAAACCTTGCAATCCCAAAATCCACTTCAGCCTTGCAAAAATACTAAAAAAAACAGCTTTACGCTTTATGATGCAAATCAACTTAAAAACAAGATTAAAGAAAAATCTTACAAAAAAAGATAATTGGTATTAACAAAATGAATAAATTAGTTGTTCACTTTCGGGAGTAAATCTAACGCATTTGTTTTATTCTCAACCCAAACATTCTATTAACTTTGCACTAAGAATTGATTAACAATAAAACCATATAAAAATGAAAAGAATAGTAATTATTGCCCTAGTTATCTGCTTTAGCACTTCAATTTTTGCTGAAAGAAACTTAGTAAGACCTGAGGATGTTAAAGCGTTCCTTAAATCTACCACCTATGTAGTTTTAGAGGACAATCCGATGTCGGGTTACAACTTCAAAATTAAAGAGGCTGTTGAGAAATCATGGAAAATCACCCCTTACAAGTTCATCACTACGAAAGAGTTTGAGCCCATGCGCAATGATATTGAGAAATCATTTTTAGTCTTAATTCAAATGAAGTTCGATAAGGATAAGATTCCAGCAGTATACAATTTCATGAGCCTTTCGATGGGTGCAGCAGTGAAAAAGCTTACCGACATGCCCGATGTTTGTTCAGTTCCACTGAGTTACTTTGGTGTTCCAGAGGATAACTATATCTATAAAATTGAAGGGTTAATTCGATTTATGCAAGCACACATCAAACTAATCGATCAGAACCCTGCTTTAATAAAAAATAACATTTTTGATTACTACAACAAAAACACCAAGGATGTAAAAACCAAAGAGCTATGGGTTGTTGAGAATGACCTTGAGAAAACGACAAGAGAACTAGTAAAAATAAGAAAAAACTATCCCTATACCGTTAAGGTTGTTACAATTGATAATATTGAGAAAGCAATTGCTGAAAAAAACACCAACGTTGTTTATTTACATAAGGTAGGGCCAGATGGTACAAGATTGCAGGCACGTTGCTATAAAATATTGCTGGGTGCAGGCGATGATCAAGCTTATTACTACGACTATCACACAATTTCTAAGTCGGATGGAGAAGGTGATGGTTTTCTCGATTCTGATTTCAAAAAGGTAGGCAGAAAATAATTCCGCTAACATTTTATAACTTTGCCGCTGTCGGGTATATTTTACTGACAGCGGTTGTTATTATAACAAAGTTCATAATTGAATACAAATACATAATATGGCTGACGAAAAGATTATTTTTTCGATGGTTGGGTTAAGCAAAACATTCCCACCTCACAAGAAAGTGCTAAACAATATCTACCTGTCCTTCTTCTATGGGGCAAAGATTGGTATAATCGGGTTAAACGGATCAGGAAAGTCAACTCTTTTAAAGATTATTGCTGGAATTGAAAAATCGTTCCAAGGAGAGGTTGTATTTTCTCCTGGCTATCGTGTTGGATACCTTGAGCAGGATCCTCAACTCGATGACACAAAAACAGTAAAAGAGATCGTGCAGGAAGGTGTTCAGGAGATTGTAGACCTTCTTAAAGAGTACGAAGATCTGAATGCTAAATTCGCTGAGCCGATGGACGACGATCAGATGAACAAGCTGATTGAACGCCAAGGTCAACTTACAGAAATGATTGACCATGCCGATGGTTGGAATCTAGACTCTAAACTCGAACGTGCAATGGATGCTCTCCGTTGCCCTGAGCCTGATGCATCAGTAAAGGTTCTATCAGGAGGTGAGCGCAGACGCGTTGCCCTTTGCCGCTTGCTGCTCCGCGAACCTGAAATTCTATTGCTCGATGAGCCTACCAACCACCTCGATGCCGAATCGGTTCAATGGCTCGAAATGCACCTTCAGCAGTATAAAGGAACGGTAATTGCTATTACCCACGACCGTTATTTCCTCGATAATGTAGCTGGATGGATTCTTGAACTTGACCGTGGAGAAGGTATTCCTTGGAAAGGGAACTACTCATCTTGGTTAGACCAGAAAACCAAGCGTATGACTCAAGAGGAAAAGACCGAAAGTAAACGCAAAAAAACTCTTGAACGTGAACTTGAATGGGTTAGAATGTCGCCAAAGGCAAGACAGGCTAAATCAAAGGCCAGATTATCGGCTTATGATAGGTTATTAAATGAAGACGTAAAACAGAAAGAGGATAAACTCGAACTATTTATCCCCAATGGCCCTCGTCTAGGTAATGTTGTGATTGAGGTTAAGCAGGTCACAAAAAGTTATGGCGATAAACTTCTTTTCGAAAACCTTGAATTCAACCTACCGCCCAACGGAATCGTTGGAGTTATTGGACCAAACGGAGCAGGCAAAACGACTCTTTTCCGATTAATGATGGGTATAGATAAGGTTGATAGCGGTGAGTTCAAAGTTGGCGAAACAGTTAAAATAGCCTATGTAGATCAGCAGCATAAGTCCATAGAACCTGACAAAACTGTTTACGAGGTAATATCAAGAGGTGCAGATAATATCATGCTAGGAGGTAAACAGATTAACGCAAGAGCATACGTTGCTCGATTCAACTTCTCTGGAGCAGACCAAGAAAAGAAATGTAATATTCTATCAGGAGGCGAGCGCAACAGATTACACCTTGCTCTTGCATTGCAGGAGGAAGGAAATGTTATACTCCTCGATGAGCCTACCAACGACATTGACGTTAATACGCTAAGAGCGCTTGAAGAGGGTATTGATAATTTTGCAGGATGTGCCGTTATCATCTCGCACGATCGTTGGTTCCTCGACCGTGTTGCAACACATATCCTAGCATTTGAAGGAAACTCTCAAGTATTCTTTTTCGAAGGTTCTTACTCCGATTATGTTGAGAATCGGCGCAAGCGCTTAGGCGATGAAGGACCACATAGGATTAAGTATAGGAAGTTGATGGAATAGGACAAAAAGCGACAAGAGACAAGTGGCAAGTGAAAAGCAATAAGTGAAAAGTAAAAAGTACAGTTATGCGAGAAATAAACTACATCAATTCTGACGAGCAAACATTCTCAATGCTTTGCCATTTGAGCGCTTTGGCTGGATATATTATTCCTTTTGCACACATAATTGGACCATTGATTGTTTGGCAAACGAAGAAAACTATTTATCCTGAGGTTGACCGTCAGGGGAAAGAGGCGCTCAACTTCCAAATATCAATCACGCTTTGGGCAATAGTTTCAGCTATATTCGTAATTATTGTAATTGGCCTTTTCGCTTTAATCGCCTTAGGTGTTCTTCACCTTGTTCTAACAATTGTTGCTTCAGTTAAATCAAATAATGGCGAGAGGTTTAAATACCCATTAACTATAGATTTTATCAGATAAATCCTCCATAAGTTAACAAAACACAAACAAATATTTATAGCTGCAGGCAAAAATACTAATCGAAAGAAAAAGTTTGTGGTGAAAAGGAATGAATTTGTAATATATCTCGTAAAAAACATCTCGTAATTTCCTGATTATGTTAATTTTAATCATAATGTCGGGTTAAATACAATGTGAATTCTTGTATTCTTTTAGGTTAAATATAATCTTGCTTAAACTTTCAATCTGAATGGAAAAACTAGATTTCGGATGTAAATTAATTGAAGTAAGAAAAGCTAAAGGATTAACCCAAGAGGAAGTAGCTGAAAAATGTAAAATTACAGTACGTACTATTCAGCGAATCGAATCTGGAATCGTTACACCAAGAGCTTATACAATTAAAATTATTTCTGATGCTCTAGGGTTTGATTTCTTCGAGGCATTTAATACCGGTTATGATGTCAACAAGATGAATCAAAATCCAATAGTTGAAAAACATAATGTTTTATGGTACTTAACAGATTTGTTTAACTTAAAAACTAATGCAATGAGAAAGATTTCAATTTTGACAATTTCATCCATTTTGGTCGGATTATCAATGTTTGTTTTCATTTCGAAAACAAATGCACAGTCCGACAATAAAAATGTTTTTAAAAGTATTGTAGTCCAATACAATACTGATAATACCATTAAGAGAATAGAAGTGAGATTCTCTAACCATCTTACTTTTGATAGTTTAACTTATATCAAAAATGATTTAAAGCTAAAAGGTATAACAATCAGCTATAAGAAAATTGGTTTTGATAAAAAAGGACGTCTATCCGAAATTGATTGTGCTGTAGAATCAAGTTTCAGCGATGAAAGCGGCAGTTTTGGAGGAATAGGTTTTAGTAAAGATGATAAGATGGGTTTCTTCTATGACTTTTCAAAGAATGCGAAAATACCATTTTGTGCAGGAGGGTGTAATTTGTAGATAAAAATTATCGCAAAATATCAGATAAATTCCTTAAAAGCTAAACAAAACTTTACACACATTGTTAAACAAACCGCAAAGGGACTATTATCAAACTTTGCGGTTTTTCTTTTAAAAACAGTTGAACCCTATTCCTATTTTCAATACATTTGGGAGGTAGGCAATAATCATTTCTTAATATTTTTTCACCTATGGAAGAAGAGTCCAAGAGTTCAAAGTCGAAATCAAGAAGAGAATTTGTTAAAAATATTGGTTTAATCGGATTGGGTGGAGTTGCGCTAGGAGGTTCACTATACGCAGCAAAGCATTTTGAGGAGAAGAAAAAGGGTCAAAACGTAAAATTGCTCACCGCAGATGGCAAACTTGTTGAGGTTGATTCTCTCGACATCAAACATCTCGACGTTGACCGTTTAACAGAATTTCAGGAGCGTGGACGTGAGGGTATTCGAGGTAAAAGTTGGGTAATGGTTGTTGATCTCTCAAAATGTCGGAATGCACGAAAATGCATTGATTCTTGTCAATCGGCGCATCATTTAAGACCCGAGCAGTATCATATCAACACCCTTCAGATGAAGGACACTGACAGAACCCCTGATTACCATATGCCAAAACCATGTCAGCACTGCGATAATCCACCGTGTGTTTCAGTTTGCCCTGTTGATGCCACCTTTAAACGTAACGATGGAATTGTACTAATCGATAATGAACGATGTATTGGTTGTAGGTTCTGCATTGCAGCTTGCCCATACTCTGCACGCTCATTCAACTGGTTTGAGCCAAAGGATGCCGAAAAGGATAAAGGGTTAACCTATGATATTGAGCTAAATGTACCGCAAAAGAAAGGAACAATAACCAAATGTTGTTTCAGTGCAGATAGACTTAGAATTAACCAACTCCCCTACTGCGTATCGGCTTGTCCTAACGGAGTTTACTATTTCGGAGACGAGAATGAGGATGCAGTTACAAACGGTACAACCAAAGAAACCGTTCGTTTAAGTCAGCTATTAAAAGATAATGGAGCATACCAATTGATGGAGGAATTGGGAACAAAGCCACGTGTGTTCTATCTACCACCAAAAAATAGACTTTTCCCATTCACAGAGGAAAGCGATAACCAGAACGAACATAAATCATAGAGTATGGCAGAATCAAAAACCAATACCCAACAAGATAATTCACTCGGAATACTTTTCAATGATTTATTTAGAACCGTTAGAATCAACAAGGCATTCCATATCTGGATGGCATTCCTTTCAATCGCTCTAGCCATTTGTTTTTACGCGTATTACATCCAACTTCGCGATGGTTTAGGCGTTGCGGGAATTCGCGATTACGTTTCGTGGGGTATCTACATTTCAAACTTCGTGTTTTTTGTTGCAACGAGTTTAGTTGGAATGCTAGTTGGCGGAGTTGTAGGATTATCGGGTCAAAAATGGGTTACTCCTTTAACAAGAATTGCCGAGATAATTGCAGTTGCCTTTGCTGCAGTTGCAGGGCTAGTAATTGTTTCAGACATGGGACGTCCTGAAAGGCTAGCCAATGTTTTTATCCACGGCAGGGTTCAGTCCCCCATACTTTGGGATGTTACCGTTGTTACAACCTACTTTTTAATCAGTTTACTCCTTTTATATATCACGCTAATTCCTGACTTAGCTTACGGAAAAGGCAATCTTGAAGGCAGACCCAAATTGCTTCAAAGACTTTACGAAATTTTATCGTTAGGATGGAAAGGAACAGTTGCTGAGGTGAAAATATTGAAGAGAGCAACCATAATCATGCTAGTATTGATAATACCTGTTGCGCTCTCCATTCACACTGTTACATCGTGGCTTTTTGCAGTAACCTTGCGCCCAGGTTGGGATTCATCAATTTTCGGGCCGTACTTTGTTAGCGGGGCTTTTGTATCAGGATTATCCTGCTTAATCATTGCAATGTTTTTCTTTAGAAAGAACTATAAACTCGAGGATTATATTACCGATTTTCATTTTGATAAGGTTGCAAAACTTCTAGTGCTGGTTTCGTTGGTTTATCTCTACTTTAATATCAACGAGTTTTTAGTTCCTGGGTATAAGATGAAAAAGTTTGACGCTGTTCATTTGCAACAGCTTTTTGCAGGAGAACATGCACTGCTATTCTGGGGAGTGCAACTTTTGGGATTGATTATCCCAATCATTCTGCTTTTAATAAAGCCATTCCGAAAACCCCTACCAATGCTTGTAATTGGAATATTTGTATTAGCAGGTTCATGGTTAAAACGCTATATCATTGTTGTGCCAACACAGGAGCATCCATTCCTTCCAATGCAGCATGTACCCAACAATTTCATGGTTTATTCTCCTACTTTAATTGAGATTTTAATATCCATTGCCCCTATAATAATGGTGTTAATGATAATCTCAACGCTGGCTAAACTTTTCCCTATCATACCTGTATGGGAAACTGCAGTGCATAAGGGTTTAATAGTGGATGAAACCGAGATTGAAAACGAACATAATTGATAATAATTTAGCATAAAGCTTATGCGATTTAAAATACTTAGCACTCTACTTGTAGCCATTTTTGCATCAAATCTTTTTGCACAAACTGCAACAATTCCGGCTGATGCAAAAGCAAGAACTGCACCTTTTGTATTCTCAACCGAATCGAAAGAAAAAGGGGACAAGATTTATCAAGCCAACTGCAAATCGTGCCACGGTGATATTGGCAAAGCCAACTATGCCAAACTAGTGCCAATTCCTAAGGACCCTGCATCTCCTGAGTATCAAAAAAATAGCGATGGGGATATGTTCTATATTCTATCCAATGGCAAAGGGGTTTTAATGCCAACATTTGTTAATACATTAACCGAGGAGCAAAGATGGGATGTAATATCATATATACGAAGTTTCAATAAGGATTATACTCAGCCACCCGTAAAAGTTGCAGGAGAGGCAGCAAAGACCGAAACTGCAAAAATGGTTTTAGGTTATGACCTCAACAATAAGAAACTTTGGGCAATGGTTACTGATAGCATTTCAGGAACAAAGAAACCATTATCGGATGTTACTATAAAACTTTTTGTTCGGCGTACCTTTGGCAATTTGCCTATAACACAAGCCGTAACAAGCAACCTAGGGGTAGCCTATTTTGATTTACCAAATGATATTCCTGGCGATTCTATTGGAAACATACTATTAATTGCAAGAACTATAGGTAGTAGCAACGAATTAACCTGTTCGCTAACTGAAAAACTTGGAGTTGTTACAAAACCTAAATTGCTCCTCGACCAAAGGGCTTGGTGGAGCATAAACAAAATGGCGCCAATCTGGTTGATTCTACTATATCTTTCGGGCATTACCGGAATAGGCGCAACTGTTATATATATCCTTTTGCAACTAAGAAAGATTAAAAAAATAAATCAAATAACCACAGAGACATAGAGAACACAGAGAATCACAGAGAAGAAAATATTAATAATGTAAATTAGCCCAATTGGAATAATGAATACTCTGTGCTCTCTGTGTCTCCGTGGTAACTTATTAACTTAACAACCTTATTATGCAAAGCAATAACGCATTACTTTCCACCGCAGGGCGAGTTCTATTCGCTCTACCATTCGGTATTATGGGCATTAATCATTTTATTGTGAGTGATTTTTTTAATGGGATGCTTACCACATTTATTCCTGGTGGCGGATTTATGATTCTTTTTACAGGAGTCTGTCTTATTGCAGCAAGCATTAGCATCATTTTGAAGAAATACATCAAACTTTCGTGCTTACTACTTGCATTACTATTACTAATTTTCATTCTTACCATTCATATTCCACAACTCTTTGAGGCTGATAAGGCGCAATTTGCTTTTATGGAACTTTTAAAGGATACAGGGCTAATGGGTGGAGCGCTTATAATTGCGAGTATTTATAAAGAAGATGTTGTTGAAGAAAAAAAATCTTAAATCTATCGTTATGAAGAAATTATTTACAATTACCCTCTTCCTCGGATATTCTCTTCTTTCGTTCAGTCAGTTTTCCAAACAAGTTGGAATTGATGAACACCTTGGAGACACCATTCCTTTAAACTTGACATTCATAAATGAACAAAACCAAAGTGTTACGCTAGGTTCACTAATCAATAAACCAACCATTCTTTCTTTTGTATATTTCGATTGTCCTGGAATATGCAGCACCTTACAGGAAGGAATAGCTGATTTAATCGAAAGATCAGACTTAGTGCTTGGCAAAGATTATGATATTATTACAATCAGCTTCAATTATAGGGACAACACTGAAAGGGCACTTGAAAAAAAGGCAAACTTTATCACTAAAATAGATAAGGATAGAGCAATTAGCTGGCACTACCTTACAGGTGATAGCGCATCAATTAATAAAATTATTACAAGTGCAGGCTATAAGGTAAAAATTGCTGGGCTCGATTTCATCCACCCATCGGCTATAATAATGCTAAGCCCAAAGGGTAAAATCACAAGATATTTATATGGGCTCTCATTCCTCCCATTCGACCTTAAGATGTCAGCCATCGAAGCACAAAAGGGGATTAGCCAACCAACTATCAATAAAGTACTTGAATTCTGTTATGCGTACGAACCTGACGGACGTAGGTATTCCTTAGAGATTACCAAACTGGCTGGAACTTTTATTTTAATTATTGTCCTTACACTATTTTTAGTCCTTATTATCAGACGTAAGAAAAAAGAGTAAATAAATTGAGAATATGACATCAAAGACCACAGCATTGCCCCCTGGTAGTTTTTTCGACCAACAAGGGAAATATAAAGGAATTCTAGGTTGGCTAACATCAACAGACCATAAGAGAATCGGTATAATGTACCTAATGTGCATTTTAGTGTTCTTTTTAGTGGGTGTTACTCTTGGCGGAATAATGAAACTTGAATTATTAAGACCTGGAGCGCAGTATATGGATGCTCAAACCTACAATGGAATGTTTACCGTTCATGGTATAATTATGATTTTCATGGTGGTTATTCCTGGGCTATCCGCAGTATTTGGAAACTTCTTCCTACCAATTATGATAGGTGCAAAGGATGTCGCCTTCCCACGCCTTAATCTTTTTTCATGGTATCTATTTCTTTTAGGTTCTACAATAGCCGTTTTATCGCAGTTTGGAGGAAATGGCCCAGATACCGGTTGGACTTTTTACGCACCATATGCAATCAATTCGAAAACAAATGTTTCAACAGCCGTTTTGGCTGCATTTGTCCTTGGATTCTCTTCAATCCTTACTGGGCTTAACTTTATTGTTACCGTTCATCGGATGAGAGCAAAAGGAATGACATGGTTTAAGATGCCGCTATTCCCATGGTCATTATATGCAACGGCCTGGATACAGGTGCTAGCAACTCCAATTGTTGGTATTACCCTGCTAATGGTAATTGCCGAAAGAACTTTACGAATTGGCTTTTTCGATCCTTCATTGGGTGGCGACCCAATTCTATATCAACACTTATTTTGGATTTACTCTCACCCTGCTGTTTATATTATGATACTTCCGGCAATGGGAGCGGTTACTGAGATTATTCCAACCTTTTGTCAGCGTAAAGTATTCGGATATCAGGCAATTGTCTTATCAAGTTTAGCAATTGCGGGAGTTGGTTATCTAGTATGGGGACACCACATGTTTACTTCTGGAATGAGCGACTTTTCAAGAATGGCGTTCTCTTTCTTAACCTTTATTGTGGCTATACCAAGCGCCATAAAGGTTTTTAACTGGATTGCAACAATGTATAAAGGGTCTATCCTGATAAAAACGCCATTTCTTTACACCATATCATTTATTTTCCAATTTATGATTGGAGGTTTAACCGGTCTTACTCTTGGGGCACTTGCTACCGATATTCATGTTCATGACACCTACTACGTTGTAGCTCACTTCCATTATATAGTATTTGGTGGAATGGGATTTGCATTCTTCGCAGCCATCCACTACTGGTTCCCAAAAATGTTTGGCCGCATGTACGACGAGAAACTTGGAACCGTTGCATGGGCAATAGTTTTCTCCGGATTTACATTGCTTTACTTCCCAATGTTTATACTCGGATTACGTGGTATGCCTCGTAGATATTTCGATTATCTACCAGAGTATTCTTCAGGTCACTTCATATCATCGATTGGCGCCTTTGTCTTGATTATTGGTATAATCCTAATGGTATACAATCTAGTAAAGGCTGCTCGAACAGGCGAACTTGCACCAGCTAATCCATGGAATGGACGAACATTAGAGTGGAAAGTTGCATCACCTCCTCCTTTGGAAAATTTCGACCATGATGTTGAAGTTACTGAACACCCATACGATTACGAGTAACACATAGAACTATGGAGCAAAACCATTCAACAACTCACGAACATCGTGATGATACTGGCTCAAAGCTGGGTATGTGGATTTTCATCTTCACTGAACTCCTTTTATTTGGAGGGCTATTCCTTGTATATGCAGTATTTCGTGCCAAATATTTTGAGGATTTTCATATAGCAGCGCATCAACTCAATGTTTTTATTGGTGCGGTAAATACCTTATTGCTTCTGATAAGTAGTATGACCATTGCCATGTCAATAACTGCCATTCAGAAGAATCACAAGAAATTTGCATTACTTCTCCTATCAATAACCTTTTTCTTAGCATTTATCTTCCTAGTAAATAAATACTTTGAATGGGGACTGAAGATTCACCATCATCTATATCCTGGCTCCGACCTTGTTCTTACATTGACACATGGCGAAATAATGTTTTTTGGACTTTATTTCTTCATGACTGGATTACATGCCATTCACATTATTGTTGGGATGACGCTAATTGGTTATGTAATGGTTCAGGTAAAAAACGACAGGATAAATTCTGGTAATTTTCAGCATCTCGAGAATGCAGGATTATACTGGCATCTTGTCGACCTTATCTGGATTTTCCTTTTCCCACTTTTATATCTAATAACCTAAAGTACGAACAAAATGCAGCACGGAAAAACACATATAACCAGCTACCGAACACATGGTATTATATTGGTACTGCTACTTTTTCTTACGACCATTACCATTACTGTTACATGGCTAGATGTTGGTAGGTTAAGCGTTGGGGTAGCCATGTTTGTTGCATGCATAAAAGCATCGTTAGTTCTATTATATTTCATGCATTTGAAATTCGATGAGCTAATCTTTAAAATTTTTGCAGGCATGGTGATTTTACTGCTTGCTATAGTATTTGTAATTACTTTTTTTGATTATCTTTTTAGGTGATGGAATGATGGAAGATTGGAAAAATGGAAGAATGGAAGATAAAAGTTAGCACAACCCATTATTCCATTATTCCTAAATGTAAAAAACATTATTTATCTCAAATAAGAATTTTATTAATCGAGAGTAACTCTAAAATAAACGCATATGTTCGAAGGAGCATCAAATTTCGCAAAAGGGGTTGATAGCGTATTTCTATTCATATTCGCCGTATCGTTTTTCTTTCTTATCGGAATTTCGGCAATAATGGTATGGTTTGTAATCCGTTACAACCGCAAAAAACACCCAAAAGCCGTCCAAATGAAGGACAATATGAAGTTGGAAATAACTTGGACCGTTATTCCTTTCATATTGGTAATGTTAATGTTCTATTACGGCTATGTGGCTTTTGAACCCATGAGGAATGCTCCAAAGGATGCAATTGAGGTAAAAGTTACCGGACAAATGTGGAGTTGGTCATTTGAGTACGATAATGGAAAAATATCCAATGAACTTGTACTCCCTGCAAAAAAGGCGGTAAAATTAAATCTCTACTCACCCGATGTTATTCATGGTTTGTATATCCCAGCATTTAGAATTAAACAAGATGTGGTACCAGGGAAAAATAACTTCATGTGGTTTATCCCAAACTACAACGGAACCTATGAGATACTTTGTTCGGCATACTGCGGACTAAGGCATTCGTTTATGGAGGCAAAAATTAGAGTTGTAAGCGATGAGGAATATCAAAAATGGCTAGCTGAAAAATCGCCAGAAATGCTCGAAAATGCAGGCCTTGCAGTAATGCAGAATAACGCATGTACTGGCTGCCATTCGTTGGATGGCTCACCCCTAGTCGGTCCAAGTTTTAAAGGATTATTTGGTTCTAAACGAATTGTTATTGAGAACGGGGAGGAAAAAACTGTGGTTGCAGATTCAACCTATATAAAAACATCAATAATGGAACCGGACAAACAGGTAGTTAAAGGTTTTAAACCTGGGATGATGAGAGCATACAGCACTGTAATTAAAGATGATGATATAAAATCTATTATTCTTTACTTTGAAAAGCAATCGAAACAACCAAAATAAAGGCTCTCGGAGCCATTTCTTTTATCAATACATAAAAGACATCTTCTCGCTCACCAAGCTG
>JANYLA010000162.1 GCA_025361485.1 Bacteroidales bacterium | reverse complement strand
CAGCGAAAGTGTCAAAATCAAATTTTAAGATTAAAGGCTTTAATATGTTATATATCAATACTCTTAATGCACCTCAACCCGCTGGCCACTACTCTCAAGCTATTGTTCATGGTGGAATGGTTTACGTTTCGGGTCAATTGCCCGTTAAGCCTGATCGATCAATAAAGGAAGTAGGTTCTATCGAGGAGCAAATACTTCAAGTATTGCAGAATATTGAGCAGATTTTGCTTGCAGCAAATAGTGATATTTCTAAGGTTGTAAAGGTAACTGTTTATATCTCCGATATCAGCCTATGGGAAAGAGTAAACGAGGTTTATAGCCATTTTTTCGGCAATCATAAACCTGCACGGGCTATCGTTCCAACTAAGGAGTTGCATTATGGCTACCAAATAGAAATTGAGGCTATAGCAGCTGTAAATGAATGATTAAATTCTAACATAAATTAAAATAGAGAGGCTTTAGCCTCTCTATTTTTACTTATTTGTAATCGATTAAATTGAAGAGAGTTCGCCTTCGTCTCCAAGAGCACAGTTCAAAAAGGTATTCCCCGTACTTCCTGCTGATAAAATAGAGTTTTCTTTAAAAATTCCCCAACCCTCTGAATACTGTAGTTTTGTGTTCTTTATGGTCATTCCGTTTACACCATACATATAAATAGCCGCCTGATCAGAACCCTTACCCGCATATTTAACTTCGCAATAATCTAAGGTTGTATTTGACGATGTATGTAAGTCGAAATATAGTCCAGCCCATGCACCCGCTGAGGGTGTTGCAGACCAAGCAGTGAATACAATTGGATTTATAGATGTTCCTATTGCATTAAGTTGTGCTGTTGCTCCAAGGCCAAACCAAAGATCACCATCAGCACCAAATTTTAATATTGAACCTGCTTCAATCGTAAGCGTGTTGTCAACATGTATGTAGTTATTAATAATAACTGCTACAGTTTGCTTTTTCCATGTTACTGATGAATTGATAGTTGCTTCGGTAAGGTAAATTCCCATATCTGATGCTGTCGTTAGTGTATTACCTGTACCAACTGTATGGAAATAATCTGCACCAATAATAATTGCATGTTTACCGCAGTTGCTAATGGTATTATTGTTCATTTCAACAAATGATCCGCTACCATGAGTTATAATTGCAGTTTCGTTGGAATGATGTACATTGTTAGTGCTAAATGTTAGTTTAGTATTTTGAATGTAAATTGCTTGTTCATTTGATTTACCTGCATAAGCTACCTCACAGTTAGTCATGCTTGAGTTCTGCAAATTGCTATCATAAAACCAGATTCCGTCCCAAGCACCAGATGCTGGTGAAGATGCACTTGAAGTAAATGTTATTTTACTAGTAGGAGTTCCATTTGCAATAAACGTTGCTGTATTGTTATAGCCGATTTTAATTACACCATTGGTGTCAAATTTAAGGATAGTACCAGCCTCAATTGTAAAGGTTGAATTGTCGATGAATACTTGACCCTCGACAAAATAAGGTGTGGTTAAGTTTTTCCAGGTAACAGTACCTGTTACATTGCTTCCCCAAAGGTTAATTCCGAAGCCATCAGCACAAGTAAAAGTGTTTCCGGTTCCAATGGTGTGTGCCTTTGTTGCGGAGATCCTAACTGCATGACTGCCACCTTCAGAGATGGTATTGTTATTCATCTCTACAAAATATGAGTTTTCATCAATACAGCGAATCCCCAATTTCTTTGAATATTGAATGACGTTATTTGAAAATGCACAAGATGTTTCTGATAGGTTTAGCGAGCCATAATCATTGGTTCCTGCATACTTGAACGTACAATACCTGAAACTTGAGTTTGAAGAGTTGTTGTCATATAAGAAGATTCCTTGCCATGAGCCAGCCGTTGGGCTGTCTAGTGTTGATGTGAAAGTAATAGGTTTATCTACAGTTCCAACAGCTGTTATTGAAGTTGCATCGCTATACCCAATACTTAAACTTGCCCCAGCTTCAAATCTTACAGTTGTTCCTGGTTGAATGGTTAACGAAGCGTTGTCGATATATACATTACCTCTGATGATATAGTTATCACCTTCAACCCAGATGGTATTTGTACTAATTGTACCTTCAACGATTTGTTGATCAACTAAATCTTCTTTTGTGCATGAGTTGAAAAATACAGTTGCAAATGCAGCTAACATAATAAGACGTGTTCTTTTCATAATCTGTTTTTGTTGGTTTTTATAATAGGTTATTTGTTTTGACATTTTTTTCTTTAGTTTTAACTAGTTTTAAACTGATGATAAATTGACTTCAGATTGCAATTCAAAAGTAGTTTGTATCACCTGTGTGATTTTACCCCCAAAAGGGGGTTTCTTGATTATTGGTATTAAAATACTTTTGTGAGGATTATTTGAACGAAGTTTAATTATGAATTATCAGTCTGAAAAAAGATAAAGGATAGCGTCATTCGCTAATAGTATTCTTTGTAAGTTCAATACAAATGGATTTACTGTTTTCCTTGATAATTTTAAATAAATTATCAATAACCAACTATCAAAAAAGATGAATAGCTATTTAAAAAAATACGGACTTGCATTCTCTCTTATTATTACAATATCAGTTTCATCCTTGGGCATTGAAACACCAAATGATACTAGTTCTATTAGGATACTTCTAAACCAATCGTCAAAATATCAGCAGACTAATCCCGATTCTGCATTATATTATGCAAACAAAGCACTTGTTATCGCTCGCAAGACCAAAGATGTTAAGTTTATATCAAATGCATTGGAATCTTTGGGTGAATGCTATATACAGTTGGAGAATTTTGAAAAGGCAACCGATGCTTTTCTCGGTGCACTGGGCTTTGAAGAGAGGCTCAATAATCAAATCAGAATAGCCGATTTATCGGACGATATGGGACATATTTATTGCCTTATGGAAAGGTTCAATTCTTCGCTCGAATACTTCTTAAAAGCCTTAAAAATATATGAATTAAATAATGATAGCTTAGGCACAGCAAAGGTATTATCACATATTGGAGGTTTATATAACTCCCGTGAGTTCTGTGAAAAACGTACTAACGATCAACTGAAGCAGGATCATGAAACGGCGGTTAACTACTTCTTACAATCGCTTAATTTGTTTAAGCGAATTCATAGTTCAGATGGTGAAATAGATTGCTATGTGAACCTAGGAAGCATTTATAAGAAACTAGAAAAAACTGCTATTGCCTTAGACTATTTAAAATTGGCGCTTGAGTACTACCAAAAGGAGAGTAACGCAAACGGAAAAGCAACGGTATATTATAACCTTGCTGTTTTATATAGTTACAATAAGCAGTATGACAAAGCCATTGACTGTTTTAACAAATGCATTGACCTAACAAATACCAATAACCTTAAACAAGGCCTCCAATTTATTTATGTAGAAATGGCCTTTACGTTCGATCAAGCCGGTCAGTTTAAAAAAGCGCTGGATTGCTATGTGAAATACATGACACTACGCGACTCAATATACAATGCTGAAAAATCGAAGCAAATATTTGAGTTAGAAACAAAATATCAATCCGAAAAGAAAGAGATTAAAATTGCCTCGCTTGAAAAGGATCGTAAACTTATTGTCCTTTTGTTGGTGTTGGGAGGCGTTCTTCTTATTTCTCTTCTTATTCTGTTTGCTGCAAGGCAAAAGGTTATGAAACATCAGAAAAAGATTGCTGAACAGCAAATCATTCAACTTCAACAGGAAAAACAACTTATTGCTACGCATGCCCTGCTCGAAGGTGAAACTACAGAACGTGCCCGATTATCGAAAGACCTACACGATGGATTAGGTGGATTACTCTCCGTTACAAAACATAAAATTGCCAATATGAAAGGTAGTTTAATAATTCCTGAGGATCAGGTAGAGGTGTTTAACTCTGCTATAGAAATGCTCGATAGCTCAATAACCGAACTTCGTAGAGTTGCACACAATCTAATGCCTGAATCGCTTATGCGATATGGACTAAACTCTGCAATCAGCGATTTCTGTAATAGTATTGACATGGTAAACTATCACTTCTATGGTGTTGAAAAACGCTTGGATGAGAAGCTTGAGGTTGCTGCTTTTCGAGTAGTAAACGAATTAGTGAATAACTCCCTCAAACATGCCAATGCAAGTAAAATTGATGTGCAATTAGTACAAGATCAGGAAAGGATCTGCTTAACAGTTTATGATGATGGTCATGGCTTTGATCTCAAATCGATTGATCGTTCTAAACCAGGTGGACTGAACAATATTGAATCTCGAGTTTCATCTTTTAATGGCAGGTTGGATATTTTCTCAACACAAGATAAGGGAACAGAAATATCGGTTGAATTTAAGATTCAGTAAGCTATGAGCAGAATTCTAATTGTTGATGATCATCCGTTAATTGCTCAAAGTTTATCGAGCATTATTAGCGATTCAAAGGTAGGTGAAGTGGTTGCAATGGCCTCAACTGCAAAACAATGTTTGGATCTGATAGCTATAAAGCACTTTGATTTGGTTTTATTGGATATAAACCTACCCGATGGCAATGGTTTAGATATCTGCAAATCGATTATAGAGAAATATCCTCAAACAAGAGTTTTAGCAATTACTAGCTTTAACGAGTATACAATCATTCGTAAGATGATGGAGAATGGTGCTTCGGGTTATATTCTAAAAAACTCAATGCCCGAAGAGGTTATAGAGGGAATTGAAACTGTGCTTAAAGGTGAAACATTTCTTTGCCATGAGGTTGATATACTTATGAAAAAGAAATCAGATCAACAAATCTTTTTAACTCCCCGCGAAACTGAATTGCTCCAGCTTATTTGCGAAGGTTATACAAACCCTGAAATTGCTGATAAACTTTTTTTAGGAGTAGAAACCATTAATAGTTACCGTAAAAATCTGCTATTCAAACTTAATGCACGAAATACTGCTGTCCTTGTGAAAATTGCCATGGAGCAAAAGCTTATTTAGGAGGATTTATTCTCAGATTCTTTTATAACAGGACTTTTTAAATGTTTCTTAATATATTTACCCGTATTAATATCAGTTGTTTATTTGTAGACTCATTTGTTGTTGTGTGCCTCTAAATAATTTAATGAACAAATCCGATGAGAAAAATTGCGATTATCTTCCTGCTCTTATCGAGTATTAATGTTTCTGCCCAGAAGAAAAAAACAAAAACGAATTGGTTGCAGGATAAAAAGGAGTTCACTGGTCGTTGGCGCATTGGGTTTGGTGTTGATGTTTTAGAACCAACAGGTGTTGATGCCCAGTTCTATCGGTTGAGCAAGATTTGCACGAACGATTTCTCAATAATGAAGAAGATCGCTGTTGGAGTATGGGTTGGTAAAGAGGGTGTAATTTCGAGTAGTGTTCTGAAAAATATTAATAATTGGGAGTCAGGAGGTATTCGGTATGGACTTGACCTAAAATTCTATATTCCAATTATTTTGAACCCTTATTTAGGTTTTGGCGTTGAAGGTGGCTCTCGCAACCTGAATGGCTCTCTCAGTTTTTATCCCGATGCTGTTGTAAGGCTTGGGATTGAGCAGAAGGTTTTAGGGATTAAAATGTCTTCAACCTCATCTTTAAATGCTACTATATTTATTGATGGAAAGGTTAATAAATGTATGTCTAATGACTTTATGTATATTCTACCAAGTGTAGGTGTGAGGTTTCATTTTATGTAATACCTATTGGAAGTATTTATACTTCCAATAGGTATAATAATTTTAATCTTTGTATTGGTTCAATGTCCTATAATTTCGTTTTGTTGGTGTTTGTTGGGTCTATCTTTTAACTATTTCAACTCGTCTGTTTTGAACCCTACCATCTTCGGTTCTGTTATCGGCAACTGGTTTCTCCTGTCCCCAGCCAGTAAAAGATAATCTTGTACCAGCAATTCCTTTAGCAATTAATGCATTCATAACCGATTTTGCCCGGTCGTTGGAGAGTTTTTTATTGCTAGCAGCATCGCCTACATTATCGGTATGACCTTCAACACTTACCTTTAGCGCTGAGTTACTTTTCATCAATTCGAAGAATTGATCTACAATCGGAATCGATTCTTTTTGAATGGTTGATTTACCCGTTTCGAAAAGGATATTCAACGCAATATAACCGTCCTTATTCAGTGCATCGAGCATCTCGTTGGCAGTAATCTCTTGTGTCATTTGTCCAACTTCCAGAACGTAAAGGGTGTGTATGATATTCCCATTGGTCATTTCTACACAGATAATATATTCCTTTGAGTTCTTTTTTAATGAGTAAGTTAAATTTTGATTGTCAACATAAATTTTTTTCCCTCCCAATTTGGTAATCGCATTTTCATAGTTTCTAATAACTTGTAATTGACTTGGATACTTAAGCGATTCATCGATAAATGAATTGAGAAGAGTGGCTCACAATATGATGCCTGAAACGCTTGTGAAAATGGGTTTAAAAGGTGCATTAAGCGATTTTTGTGACAATATGAATGCATCGAATTCCATGACTGTTCGGTTTCAGTTTGTTGGTCAGTTCGAACGATTGGAACAAAAATTTGAAATAGGGATTTACAGGATAATTCAGGAGTTAGTTAATAATGCGGTTAAACATTCTCAAGCCGATAAATTGATTGTTCAGATGGTACAGGAACCACATAGGCTTTGTTTAATTGTTGAGGATAACGGCAAAGGGTTTGATGTTAGTGCGATTGGTCAGGGCAAAGGAATTGGGTTGAATAGCGTTAAATCGAGGATTGAGACATTGAATGGAAGAATAGATATTTCCTCTGAATTTGGCAAAGGCAGTGAATTTATTATTGAGTTTATTCTATTGTAAAAATAGATAGCATTGTATTATCGGTCTTTATCTGTTACATTTGTTTTCTTACTATTTCAAATGCCGAACATTCTAATCGTCGAAGATCATCCTGTAGTTGTCGAAGGATTGCAAAAACTATTGTGCGATAAAGGCATTACAGCAAACTGCTTGGTAGCGAATACTGTTAAAGATTGCCTTCTTACTTTAAACGTGATTACCCCTGATCTGATTTTGTTGGATTATAATTTACCCGATGGGAATGGACTTGATCTATGCAAGACTATTTTAAATATGAAGCCATTTATGAAAATTCTGGCTATCAGTTCATATAAAGAGCAGAGCCTTGTAATGCAAATGATGGAGAATGGAGCAATGGGCTATGTTCTAAAAAATGCATCTGAGGGAGAGATAATTGAAGCTGTAACAGTTGTATTATCGGGTAAAAAGTACTTATGCGAAGAGACTCAGAATATATTAAATAAAAAAAATAGCAACCATTCAATTCTTACCCGAAGAGAATTAGAGGTGCTTAAGTTTATTTCAGATGGTTTTACTAATCCTGAAATTGCTGATAAACTTTTTATAAGCCCACTTACAGTGGATAGCCATCGTAAGAATCTCATTGTAAAACTAGATGCTAAAAACACGGCTTCGCTTATTAAAATTGCCTTTCAAAATAAGTATTTATAACGCTTTTGATTACTAGAATAAACACAATATAAAAAAACCGCCTCTTTAGGAGGCGGTTTCAATTTAACTATTTGAATTACTATTTACCAAACTTTATGCTTGATTGAGCAGCGGCCAAACGTGCAATTGGAACTCGGAATGGAGAGCAGCTTACATAGGTTAATCCTGCTTTGAAGCAGAACTCAACCGATGCAGGATCACCACCCTGTTCACCGCAAATACCAACTTTTAAATCGCTGCGAGTAGCACGACCTTTGGTAACTGCCATTTCAATTAGCTGTCCAACACCATCCTGATCGATAGTTTGGAATGGATCGGCTGCAAGAATCTTGTTGTCAAGATAATCGTTCATGAATCCACCGGTATCATCGCGGCTAAATCCGAATGTCATTTGGGTTAAATCGTTAGTACCAAATGAGAAGAACTCAGCTGTTTTGGCCATGCGGTCAGCTAGTAAGCAAGCACGTGGAATCTCAATCATAGTACCATACTTGTACTTAATCTCTTTTACACCAAATTTAGCGCAAACCTCAGCGTAAACACGGTCGGTAATTTTCTTGGTGAAATCAAGTTCAGAAATATCGCAGGTAACAGGAACCATAATCTCAGGATGTGGTTGGTGACCTTCTTTAATCAGCTCAACAGCCGATTCGAAGATAGCACGAATCTGCATCTCTGAAACCTCTGGGTAGGTAACACCTAGACGAACTCCACGATGTCCCATCATAGGGTTAGACTCATGAAGAGCCTCGCCACGTTTTGCAACTGCAGCAGCCGAAATGCCTAATGCTTTTGCAAGTTCGGCTTGTTTATCAGCGCTTTGTGGAACAAACTCGTGTAATGGTGGGTCAAGCAAACGGAAGGTAACCGGGAGTGTGTCCATTGCAAGCATGGTTTCCTTGATATCCTTTTTAACGAAAGCGAATAGTTCATTCAATGCGCTACGACGTTCTTTTTCACCTTCGCTTAGAATCATCTTACGAAGTAAGAATAGCGGTTGCTCTGAACCTATACCGTAGAACATATGTTCTGTACGGAAAAGGCCAATACCTTCAGCACCGTATTCGCGGGCAACCTTAGCATCAGCAGGAGTCTCAGCGTTTGTGCGAACACCCATCTTGCGATACTTGTCTACAATGGTCATGAACTCTTGGAAGCGTGGATTTTCGGTAGCATCCATTAAAGTAATTGCACCAGTATAAACGTGACCTTTAGTACCGTTTAGGGTCAAGACATCACCTTCCTTAATTACAATAGAAGTACCAGGGATTTTTGCAATTTTGTTAGTTACATCAACATGCATTCCACCAGCTCCTACGATACAGCATTTACCCCAACCACGTGCAACAAGCGCAGCGTGTGAGGTCATTCCACCACGAGCGGTTAAAATACCTTCAGCAGCACGCATACCTTCAACATCCTCTGGGTTGGTCTCTTCACGAAGAAGAATAACCTTTTCACCTTTACGGAACCAAGCAACAGCATCCTCAGCGGTAAATACCACTTTGCCTACCGCTGCACCAGGACCAGCTGGTAAACCCTTTACAATTGGGGTTACTTTTTTCTCAGCTGCTGGATCGCAGATTGGGTGTAGTAATTCGTCTAATTGAACTGGGTCAACACGCATAACTGCTGTTTTCTCATCAATTAGCTTCTCGTGTAGCATATCCATAGCCATGTTCAATGCAGCAGTACCAGTACGTTTACCAGCACGGCATTGTAGCATGTATAAAACGCCTTCTTGAATGGTAAACTCGATGTCAAGCATATCCTTGAACGCTTTCTCAAGGGTAGTGCGGATGTCGTCAAGCTCTTTATATGTTCCGGGCATCGACTCTTGCATGCTGTGCAAGTGCTTGTTCTGCTCGTTCTTTGTGTCGTCGTTAAGTGGGTTTGGAGTGCGGATACCAGCAACTACGTCTTCACCTTGAGCGTTTACTAACCACTCACCGTAGAAGATATTATCGCCAGTTGCAGGGTTACGGGTGAATGCAACGCCGGTTGCAGATGAATCGCCCATATTACCAAATACCATCGACTGTACGTTAACTGCTGTACCCCATGAATCAGGAATACCCTCGATACGACGGTACGAAACAGCTTTTTTACCATTCCAACTCTTGAATACAGCCATAATACCACCGATTAGCTGCTCTTTTGCATCATCTGGAAACTCTTTTCCAAGTGCAGATTTAACGCGTTTTTTGAACTCTTCGGCAATGTGCTTTAGGTCATCTGCTGATAAATCAGTATCTGACTTATATCCTTTACTATGCTTAAACTCATCAAGCATATCATCAAGCTGCTTGCGGATGCCCTTACCATCGGTTTCAAGGCCTTCGGCCTTCTCCATAACAACATCGGCATACATCATAATTAAACGACGATATGAGTCGTACACAAAACGTGGATTGTTTGTCTTTTTTAGAAGACCAGGAATGGTTGCTGTGCTTAAACCGATATTTAATACAGTATCCATCATGCCTGGCATTGAACTACGAGCACCTGAACGGCAGCTAAGTAAAAGAGCATTTTCAGGGTCACCATATTTCATACCCATGATATTTTCAGTCACTTTCATTGCGCTCCAAACCTGCTCAAGCAGGTCGGCTGGTAGTTGACAATTATTTGTGTAGTAATCGTTACAGGTTTCGGTTGTAATGGTAAACCCTGCAGGAACAGGTAGTCCTAGAAGACACATTTCGGCCAAATTGGCTCCCTTACCACCAAGCAGATTTTTCATATCCGCCTTGCCTTCAGCAGTCTTGCCCCCGAAGGTGTAAACACGTTTTACGTTAGACATTTTAGAATGATTTTATAATTTAACTATTGATTGATAATACATTGAAAAAGAAAACTTTTTCGAGCCTACAAAATTATTAAAAATTACGAAACACCCGATTTTTGAATCAATTTGTTTTATGATTTACAGCAGGGTTTTTGATAAAATAGGGTTAAATTGTAACAAGAGAGTTTATAATTATTATTTAAGAGATTCTCATCTTGTATAATCCGTTGAATTAAATTATTTTAGCCATGTTGGTAATTTCATAATTCAATACGATTGTCTATGAGCATTCAAAAATATTTTGCTGAGAAATTACATAAGTATATCCCAGCCATTAAATGGCTTTCGGAATATACACTCAACCTATTTGGACGTGATGCTGTATCGGGTCTAACATTGGCTGCTTATGCTATTCCCGTTTCTTTGGCTTATGCAACGCTAGCTGGGCTACCACCACAGTACGGTGTTTATGGTTACCTTATTGGGGGTTTGTTTTATGCCATGCTAGGAACCGGGAAACAACTTGCAGTTGGTCCAACCTCTGCAATATCGATGCTTATTGGAGTTACGCTAGCGAGCCTTTCGAAAGGTGATATTCAACGCTGGATTGATTTAGCATCATTGTCAGCTTTCATTTTTGCTGGGATGAGTATTCTTGCTTATATTCTTCGATTGAGCAGTATAATTAATTTTATTAGCGAGACTGTTTTGGTGGGTTTCAAAGCTGGTGCAGCTATAACTATTGGACTTACGCAACTACCCAAACTTTTTGGAGTAGCTGGAGGCGGGGAGACTTTCTTCAGCCGTTTGGTTAAACTAATTGGCCAATTGCCAAATACAAATATTTACGTTTTAGTCTTTGGTATTATTGCTATTGCCTTATTATTTTTTGGAGATAAACTATTGCCCGGTAAACCGGTTGCTATCGTTGTTGTGGCAATCTCTGTTCTTGTTATTACTTTTACGCCACTTGGTGCAATGGGTTTTAAGACTGTTGGTATTATTCCTAGTGGACTTCCAAAATTGCATCTACCAAACCTGAATTTAAATGATTTCGGCAGTATTATTCCATTGGCTTTTGCTTGCTTCCTTTTGGCCTATATCGAGAGCGTATCAGCTGCAAAAACTCTTGCACAAAAGAATGGATATGATATCGATGCACGCCAAGAATTACTTGCTTTAGGAGTTGCTAACTTAGCCGCATCTTTAGGCAATGGATATCCGGTTAGTGGCGGTTTATCTCAGTCGGCAGTGAATGAATCGGCAGGAGCAAAAACACCATTATCCCTTGTGGTAGCATCAGTAAGCATTGCTATTTGTCTTTTATTTCTAACAGGATTACTCAAAAATTTACCTACCGTTATTTTAGCTGCAATTGTTCTTATTGCCATTAAAGGATTGGTTGATATCAAGGAGATGAAACGATTATTCAAGGTTAACCGTTTCGATTTTGTGATTGCAATGGTAGCTTTGATTAGTGTTATAGTTTTTGGAATATTACAGGGCGTGTTAATTGCAGCTCTATTTTCATTAATTCTTTTGATTAGAAACGTTTCAAGCCCTCATGTTGCATTTCTTGGACGAATTCCTGGTACCAATAGGTATACCGATATTAGACGTCATCCTGATAATGAATTAATCCCAGGTATTCTTTTATTTAGAGTTGAATCAACCTTAGTTTATTTCAATGTTGCAACGGTATATAATACAGTTTGGGCAAAGGTTTTAGAATCTGGTGACTCACTAAAAACTGTAATTTTCGATTTAAGTTCATCGGCTACAATCGATTCGAGCGGAGCTCGATTGATAAAGCGATTGTATCAAAATCTCGAAGCCAAGAGTATTAAGCTAATGGTAGCCGAGGCACATTCAGAGGTTCGGGATATTTTAAGGCACGAAAAAATTGAACATCTTTTAGGTCATGTAAGCCGTCGCGATACTCTTCACGATATTGTTGTAAACGCTATTGGTGAACGAGAACCAGATATTTTACAAACACCTAAAAAACTCAAAAGATTACAAATCGAAAAAATTATTTCTCATATTATTTTAGGTAATAACTATTTTAAAGAAACCCATCCACGTGAATATTTCGAGAGTTTTGGCTATGCGCAAAAACCCTATATTACTTTAGTTACATGTTCTGATTCTAGAGTTCCGTTGAATGCTCTAATGCCCGATACTTCTAATAAGGTTTTTTCAATACAGAATATTGGAAACCAGATTTTATCAACCGAGGGTTCGGTTGATTATGGTATTTACCATCTGAAAACACCGTTGCTATTCTTTTTAGGGCACTCTGATTGCGGTGCTATTAAAGTTTACCTCGAAGGATTTGATGAAGAGACTTATGGAATAAAGCATGAACTTGACTTTTTACAACCCATTATTAGAGAATATACGGCAGTTAAAGATTTTGATAAACTTCATTCTCATGTTATTGAAAAGAATCTCGATTATCAAGTAAATATTGCATACAAAAAATATAAAGATTTAATAATTTCAGGCAAACTTACCATTATGGCCGGCTTTTACGATTTTAAAGGGGAGTATGGAAAGGGTAAGGGCGACATTGTTATTGTAAATGTGAATAAGCAAAAAAATATTGAAGAGATGCGAAATTTGCCTGTATTCTCATATCTTTCGAAGTTGCAAAAGGAGTTACATATTGGGAGGTTACCAGAATAGAAGCATTTCATACTAACCGATTGTTATTTGTTTAGTTTTGCATTTAGAATTACAAATAATTCGATGAAAGAATCACAAGAAACAAGAATCAATAAGTATTTAAGCGAAGTTGGGTTCTGCTCGCGTAGAGAGGCGGATAAGCTGATTCTTGATGGTCGGGTGACCATTAACGGTAGGATTCCCGATATGGGAACAAAAGTGACCTCTGACGATGATGTTCGAGTTGATGGTGAGCTGATTTCTGTACCCAAAAAAAGACCTGTATACATTGCTTTTAATAAGCCCGTTGGAATTGTTTGTACTACCGATGTAAAATCTGAAAGAAATAATATTATCGATTTTATTGGCTACCCAAAACGAATTTTTCCTATAGGACGATTAGATAAAATGAGCGAAGGGTTAATTTTCTTAACAAGCGATGGCGATATTGTAAATAAGATTCTTCGTGCGGGTAATAATCACGAGAAGGAATACATTGTCACAGTAAATAAACCGATAAATGGAGAGTTTATAAGCAGGATGAGTAAAGGTGTTCCTGTTCTTGGAACAATAACTCGTAAGTGCCATGTTGAGCAAATAAGTAAGAACACATTTAAAATTATTCTGATACAAGGCTTAAATAGGCAAATTCGCAGGATGTGCGAATACCTAGGTTTTGAGGTGGCTAAGTTAAGGAGAATCCGGATAATGAATATCACCCTTGATTTACCTGTCGGTAAGTGGAGACTTTTAACTGAAAAGGAGTTGACAGAAATTAATCGATTGGTTTCTACATCATCAAAAACGCACGATAATTAAGTTTGTCCAATGGATTCAAAGTATACTGAAAATAAAACTTTTGAGAAGATAGATTTCACTAAAACATTACTCCCTAAAGGAGAGTATGATTGCTGTGTATTCATCAACTGTAATTTTTACGAAACCAATTTATCTAATTACACCTTCAACGAGTGTGAGTTCCGAGGTTGTGATTTCAGCTTGTCTAAACTGAATAGCACAATTCTTAACGATATCAAGTTTATTGACTGTAAACTCTTGGGGTTGCATTTTAAGGATTGTAATGATTTTGTGCTTTCTGTCAACTTTGAGAATTGTAATCTAAAACTTTCAACTTTTTTCAAGTTGAAACTCAAGAAAACTAGATTTAAGAGTTGCAACCTTCAGGATGTTGATTTTTCTGAAACAGATTTATCAGGTGCAATTTTCGATAATTGCGATTTGCAAAGAGTAATTTTCATCAACACCAATTTAGAAAAGGTTGATTTTCGTTCGTCAATAAACTATTCTTTTGATCCTGAAAATAATCGTATCAAGAAAGCAAAATTTTCAAAATCAGATGTTATTGGATTATTGGATAAGTACGATATTGAAATTGAATAACTTCTGGAATCATTATGGAAAACTGTGATTATAAACGGCACGATCATGAGCAACCACTAGCCATTGAGAAATGGGGATGGAGGTATCATCATCTTGGGATTCCAACCAACAAACCAATTATTGGTGAAACCTATTTAGAATCCTATAAACTTTATGTTGGAGGGTTCGATAAAAGCCCATTTGGGATTGAGTGGATGAGATATGAGGAGGGTAGCCCTGTAAATGAATTAATTCAAGCCGTTCCGCATATAGCATTCGAAGTCGATGATATTGATTTTGAACTAAGTCGTTTTAACTTCAATATTATAACTGCACCGAATTCGCCAGGAAACGATGTGCGAGTGGCGATGATTGAGCATAACGGGGCGGTGATTGAATTAATAGAATTTCCAAAGAATAAGAAATAAGTAATCTCAAAAAAGAGATAGCTGCATCGCATCCGTCGGTTGCTTGCTGCGTTCCGATTGCATTAGCTGCGTTCTTAGTCTCAATGGTGTTATTTCCTGTATCGATGGGCTGGAAAGTTCATGACAGGTAATAAAATATCGTGCTCGCTTCATAACCACCCCAATCTTTTGCAGATGAAACGAGTTCAGCTTACTGAATCTACGTGCCGATAGAATTAGGTTAGCCGATTTTGGTCCAATGCCTGGTACACGAAGAATCATATGCAAATCGGCACGATTGATATCAACGGGGAAAAGATGAGGATTTCTTAGCGCATACCCTAACTTAGGATCAAGTTCAAGATCAAGATTTGGGTTATTATCATTCACAATTTCATCAACATTAAATTGATAGAATCGCAGCAGCCAATCGGCTTGGTAAAGCCGATGTTCCCTGCGAAGTGGAGGCGTTGTTAATGCTGGTAAGCGTTTATCATATTCATTCGTAGGATTATATGCAGAGTAGTAAACCCTTTTTAGCTTATTCTCTGAGTAAAGGGATGATGATAGATGCATTATCTGGCTATCAGTATCAGGTGTTGCTCCAATAATTAGCTGAGTGCTTTGCCCGGCAGGGGTAAAGATTGGTGCTTTACTATACTTTCGACGTTCTTCTTTATTTACATCAATCTCGTTGCGTATATAACTCATTGGATCGAGAATGCTCCTGTAGTTTTTATCTGGAGCAAGCAGCTTCAGGTTTTGCTCCGATGGAATTTCAATATTAACGCTAAGCCTATCGGCATAAAGTCCTGCTGCTTTGATAAGATCAGGACTTGAACCTGGAATACTCTTAACATGGATATAACCATTGAAATGGTGCACAATTCTTAAATCTCGTGCAACTCGTGCAAGACGCTCCATCGTGTAATCGGGGCTTTTAACCACTCCTGAGCTAAGAAATAACCCTTCGATATAGTTTCTTCTGTAAAAATTTATGGTTAGGTCAACAACTTCGTCGACAGTAAAAATTGTACGCTGAATATCGTTGCTCCTTCGGTTTGAACAGTATGCGCAATCGTAAATGCAATGGTTTGTAAATAGAATTTTGAGGAGTGAAATACATCGCCCATCGTCGGCAAAACTATGGCAGATACCTGCAAACGAGGTATTGCCCAATCCTCCAGCAGTATTCTTCCGATTGCTTCCGCTTGAGGAACAAGAAACATCGTACTTGGCAGCAGCCGAAAGGATTTTGAGTTTATCTAGCGTCTCCATGGATTAGTTGACAGTTCTTAGTTGAAAGTTGACAGTAAATTCAACCATTCTATGACTTCTTTAACTTCTCTAACTTCCTTGACTTCTCTATTCTTTCTTTCTAAGTTCTAGTTTTAATTCATCAACATCTTTGATAAGTTTCTGAACCGACATCATCAGCTGTTCAATGCTAACATTGCCTTCGGGCAGATGATCGGTGGTGTAGTGAACAAACTTCCAAACCTCAAAAATATCTTGCCCTTTAACTTCAAAGGGATGAAAAAGTGGATTAAGAGATGAAAGCACAAAATGCCCTGTTTCGATAAGTTGATTTTCAATAATCTTAAAAACCAAACCATCTTCTCGAGTAAGAACAATGCAAGCTTCGCCTGTTTTTATTGATGTCCAATCTTGAATGAATTCACCCGTTACCCAAGCACCATCAGGGATTGGTAGCATCGAATCGCCGCTAATTTGGAAAGTACGATACTTACGATCGTTTTTCAGGAATGGCAAGCGATAAACCGGAAGCGAGCTGACATACTCAGGATCGGCATAACCTGACATGTAACCAGCCTTTACCTTCGCAGTTACAAGTTCGATGTTTTCTTCATTATCACTTCCAACAGTCGAAGTTAAAATTCTAAGGTTTGTTCCCTTAGTATAGATATCGGAACCCTTCTCTAGCTCTTCAAATTGAAACTCGGTAAAGGTGTTGAGATCAACCTTGAGTAAAACATCAACGGAAATTCCGAAGTAATCGGAAACTGCCAATTGAATGCTTAGCGTTGGTTGAGAGACTTTGTTCTCGTAGTTGTTTAATGTTGGTCTTTTTATTTTAAGCGCTTCAGAAAATTCTTCTTGTGTTAAACCCTTGCGCTTTCTTAAAAATTTAAGGTTTGAGTGGAAGTACATAGTAGTGTGTTATTATGTAATCAAATAAATGATTAAAATATAAGCAAATGTAAATTATATGATTGTTCTATGCAAATGATTTTATTATTATTTTTGATAATTAATTGTTAATGCAAAAAGAGATTACCTCAGGTAAATTAATTGACCAACTAATATTTTAAGCACCAAACCTATATATATGAAGTTCAAACGAATTGTATTAATAATGGCCATGGAGGATGAAGCTAGGTCAATCATTCATGAACTCAATTTAATTCATAAAGGAAAATTATTGAGCCCTCTTCCTATGGCGTTTTATGAAGGCAAATACAAATCCTTAAATGTCGATTTGGTAACGAGTGGCAAGTGCTATAAGCATAATGTTGATCATATCGGACCACAAGCCGCTATTCTTAATACCGCATCGGCAATTGGTCAACTTCATCCCGACTTGATTATCAATCCCGGCACTGCGGGTGGGTTTATGAGCGCAGGAGGTAATATTGGTGATGTTTACCTTAGCTATCCAATGATTTGTTACCACGACAGACGAATTCCCCTTCCAGGTTTTGATGCCTATGGTGTTGGTTCTTATTACTGTTTCGATACTCGTGAGATTGCTAATTCTCTTGGCTTGAAAACGGGTGTTGTTTCAACCGGTAGCTCGCTCGACTATATCCAAAAAGATTTAGATATGATAAAATCATATGGTGGTGTAGTTAAAGAGATGGAGGCTGCCTCAATCGCTTGGGTTGCCGATTTATATAAGATTCCTTTTTTTGCCATTAAATCAATTACCGATTTAGTAGATAATTCGACCCCTACAGAGGAGGAGTTTCTTAAGAACCTAGAATCAGCTTCTTTCGCTTTAAGTAGAGAAATTATTAGAGTAATTGATTTTCTTGCAAATCATCAAGAATAGCTATTGTGTAAAGTTGGTATTGTACTTTCCCCAAACTGTGGAAAATATTCCTTGAAAATCATGTGTTTTCAAAAGACAATAAGATATTTTTATTTTTTTAATGCATGTAAATCAGGGATATAAATTCATTTAAGTGTTTTCTCAATATTCGTGGCAGACTTTTCTCTACTATATTAAACATAAGATTCTCCCCAAACCGAATCTTTACTATATTCTGCTGTAAACAGCAGCCCAGGTTGTCCGGAAAATGATTTACTGTCAACATGCATCGAATCCACCACACAGTCCCAGTCCCCGACAGCATAACCGGACAACCTCTTTTTCCAAATTCAGACATCAGATGCTAGACATTAGACGTCAGAATTAGTATTCCATTTGAATTTTCTCCACAATAAAATCAATACCTTTGTTAAAATCAAATTCAAAAAATTGAATACCGAGGTACTTCTAATCACACCCCCATTAACGCAGATTAATGCGCCATACCCTGCAACAATGCAGCTACTAGCCTTTTTAAGAGCTCATAAGATTGAAGCCACGCAGTTTGATTTAAGCATTGAGCTAATTGATGCAGTTTTGAGCAAGGATTTTCTTTCTGAGGTTTTGCAATCTGAAAGTATCATAAGTAATAGCAAAACGGAAACTGCTAAATCAATTTTGTCAAAAAGTACAGATTGTATCAATCTTATAGAACCAGTAAAGCAATTTTTAAGAGGCAATGATAATACTCTTGCTCAGCGCATATGCACGAGAGAACTTCTACCTGAAGGGAAACGATTTAACCAGATTGAGGATTTAGATTGGTGGTTTGGTAGCATCGGTAAAACCGATATGGCTCGGCATTTGGCAACTCTTTTTATCCTTGATATTGCTGACTTTATTCGTGAAAATATTTGTTCTCATTTTGGAGTTACAAAATATGCTGAGCGAATCTCATTATCATTGCCAACATTTAATCCGCTTGAAGAAGAGCTGAGCAAAGAGCCAAATATTGTCGATAGATTAATGCTTTCGTTACTTCATAAAAAGGTTGAGCTTTACAAGCCAAAGATTATTGGATTTACTGTGCCTTTTCCGGGCAATTTATACGCCGCCCTTCGGTGTGGCAAATATTTAAAAGAAAATTTTCCAGAGACGAAAATTGTTCTTGGAGGGGGTTATATCAACACTGAGCTTCGTGTGCTTAGCGATACATCAATCTTTAAATACACCGATTATATCATTTTTGATGATGGCGAGCTGCCACTGTTTCGATTAGTTCAATACGAGAATGATAAACGAACTCCATTGGTTAAAACAATGATTAACCCGAATGGAGATATTAAGTATTTTGATGGAGTTGACGAAGATTTAAAGTTGAAAGCGATTCCTGCACCCGATTACGACGGAATTGAAGTAGAGAAATATCTTTCCTTGATGGAGCTTCCTAATCCAACGCACAGTTTATGGAGCAATGGATTTTGGAATAAAATGCAGTTAGCTAGGGGTTGTTATTGGGCCAAGTGTGCTTTCTGTGATACATCATTACCTTATATCTCAAATTATCAATCATTTGATGCCTCAGCAATTGTGGATAATATGGTGAGTGTTATTAATCAAACACGAAGTTCAGGTTTTCATTTTGTTGATGAGGCTGCACCGCCAGCATTACTGAGAAAGTTATCTGAAGAGATAATCAAACGAGGGCTTACTGTTACTTGGTGGACCAACATTCGCTTTGAGAAAAGTTTTACAAGAGAACTTTGCCACCTGATGGCAAAATCTGGTTGTATCGCTCTAACCGGTGGATTAGAGGTTGCATCGAATAGGTTGCTTGCACTTATGAACAAAGGCGTTACCGTTGAGCAGGCTGCCATCAGCTGCAAAAATATGCATGATGCAGGGATAATGGTTCATACGTATCTTATGTATGGATTTCCTACTCAAACTTTACAGGAAACAATCGATTCCCTTGAAATTGTTCGACAACTGTTTGAAAACGCATTGGTTCAATCTGGCTTTTGGCATCGATACGCCATGACTTGTCATAGCCCTTCGGGTATAAAACCAGAATTATTTGGAGTTAAGCGCGTATCGTTAAAGCCTAACTCGTATGCGAATAACGAGGTTGAATATATCGAAGAATCAACATACGATTATCAGAGAGTAGGGAAGGGGCTCGAAAAATCAATTTATAACTTTATGCATGGAGTTGGACTCGATGAGCATGTATCTGAATGGTTTGATTTTAAGGTGCCTCCGTCAACTGTTCCACCCAATTATATTGCAAAAACCATAGGAATTAAAAAGAAAAAGTAGTTAAAATACAAGTTAAGGAATAAGAAAACCTGATTGTCTTATGATAATCAGGTTTTTCTTAAGAGGTCAGTCTTATGTTTTACTATTTAACGGGAAAACTAATCTTGGTCTCAATCATCATTGGATCTTTAACATTCATTGGGTCTGTAATATACTCTTCAAGTGGATTGCCAATTACCTCATACTTTTTTGACTTCATATAGTCTTCAAGTTTGTAGTAAGAATCGCTTGATGTGCTATAATCACCATAATGAACCACCGAAACCATTTTCAGAGCAGGTGTTTTAAGAACCGAAATCCCTTGTGTGAGTTTTTTTGGTTCCATGTTAACGGGTATAGCGGCAGTTACAATCCAAACAGGGTTAGATGGATCGCCATTGTAAAAAGCTGCCGGAGCACCAACCATTTTAACACCTTGATTGGTTTTCATTAAAGCGCCGATTTTCCCATATGCAGCGCCAAAGAATTGAGCAATGTTTTCAGTTGTAAGGGTATCAGTAATTGTAAGGTAAATTTTTTCAGGTTCATTTGATTCCATTACATCACCCGATTTGCAAACAGGAGGTAGGTTTTCAACCACTTTTTTAAGTTTCTCTAGACCTTGATAAAAGGTTTTATTCATCATACCCCCCATTGCAACCCACATCAGTCGACCCATTGGGTAACCTGCTTTAGTAATTCGAGTTTCCCAAGTAACTTTTGTTCCTTCTGGAACTCTCTCAAGAATAAATAGGGTTGAGTCCTTTCCGCCGTAATCTAAATCAAGGTTTAAAACTACTTTTTTCTCAAAAATACTCTCAAGGATAGTCATGCTGCCATTCCCATTTTTTTCACTTTTCCATGCTTGGTGTGAACCAACACCAAATTCAGGTCCACTATACTCAGATACCATCGCAGGATCCATCTCGCTGAATGGCGACCATTTCTCCCAACTTTTAAGGCTATTAACCATTCCGTAAATAGGTCGGGGATAAGAGTTGATAATAATAGAGTTGCTTAAGACCTTCTTGTCTGGAAGAAAAAATGCAAATACTAAGAGTGATGTGACAATGCCAATCACGATGTAAAGAATCATTTTTAGTGCTTTCATACTATTAGGGTTTGGTTATACTTTTAACTTCGCTTATTCCATCTTCCTTAACCTAACTTCAATCGACGGAGTATCCTTCAGTAATTCTACAATAATTGATGTATCAGTTTTCCCATAATGGTAAGGGTAAAGAATTTTTGGATTTATCATCAATGCGGCATCTTTCACCATTTCGGGGGTCATTGTATATGGCAAGTTCATGGGTAAGAATGCAATATCGATGGGTCGAAATCTAAGCATTTCAGGAATATTCTCGGTATCACCTGCAATATAAACCCTTTTGTTGCTAAAGGTTAAGATATACCCATTGCCTTCACCCATAGGGTGATACGGACTTCCATTTTGACGTTTATTAACAATGTTGTAGGCAGGAACAGCCTCTATTAGAATACCCTTCCATATCACCTTGTCGCCATTCTGCAAAACGCTTGCTAGCGCTTTAAACTTGCTAGTTTTTTCACATTCAGTGGTCCAGTAGAGTGATGAAGATTTTGTATAAATACTTGCTAAAGCAGTAGAATCGAGATGATCTCCATGATGATGGGTTATAAGTATCAAATCCGCTTTAGGAAGTTTTGCATAATCTGCTACATTCGAGGAAGGATCGATGTGTATTATCTTCCCATTGAACTCGAACATCAGCGTGCCATGACCTAAAAAGTGAATAATTAGATTCCCTTTTGATGTTTTTATTGTGTCGGATGACTGAGCACTTAGTCTAAAACAAAGTAATACAATTGGTAAAACAGTTAGTAATCGAAGCTTCATACAAACAATTATTTGATTTAGTAATTGCCTAAGTTACGAAATGCGAGGTTAGAATATATTCAACGTTCTTAATAAAATTCGTATGATCTTTGTAAACCGTTCAACAATAAATGATTAATAAAGTTTATTTTAATTTAAGGCAATACAAATGTTTAAGAAAGCCTTATGTCAACGAAAAGCGGTACCAAGTCCGTAATTGATTTTGCTGTAAGCTAAGATGTTCCGAAGTACAAAAAGGACATCCTTTGGAGTGATGGAAAAATCTACTCGCTTCATTGATTGCATCTTGACAAGTGGAGAACTCGCCCAGGTATTTTTTTAACTTAATATCATCTAGAAAAGGACAGGTTTCCTTATGAACGGCATTTTCTCCGGTTAGCTGAGGTTTTACTCTTACGTAGTATTTTGTCATAATATTTAATAATAATGGTTATTTATTTTGCAGTTTTATTAGAAACTCATTGGAATTGTTACTATTGCATTTCTTAATCTCGTAAATATTATAGAAATAATCTGTATATCAATGAATTAAAAATTTTATAAATCAAAAAAGTAACATTTATTTGTTCATTCTAATGTAACGGCATAAATTAACTAAACTGTTACAGCCATGAAAAACACGATGAAAACTGCAAAACCTAATAAATTGAACAATTTATTAACTCTCAATCAAAGCATGTATAATGTGCTAAGTTTGAATGATATGAAAAATGTTAAAGGAGGGGATGGTGAAGATAATGGAGGTGTAGATATAATAATTATTCCCAAGCCAAAATAAGTAATACAACTCTAATTCAAAGGACATTCGTATTGGGATGTCCTTTTTTATTTAAATTGCATCACTTAAACTTTTCATTTAGATGATTCCAATTTATAGGTTTTTAGTATTATTATCAGTTTTACTTTCGTTGGCGTGTTTTATAAAAGCTCAAAAAGTTAATCCTTCTGATCAGTTTAATAACTTTGCAATTTATTACTCAAAAGGTGACTTTATAAATGCAGAGAAATGCTTAACAAGTATTATTGAGCAGAAGGAATTATTATCCAAGGATTACCTTGTTGCATTATACAATAATTTTGGTGTGATTAATAATCGACTTGGAAGATATGATGAGGCACTGAAATATCTGAATTTGGCTGAATCAGTTATTGGAACAGGCAACCAAGTCTCGCCAGAATTGGCTGATATATATATAAATAAAGCAAGAATCTACGGTATTCTTAAAGAATCAGATAACGCTATAGAGTACTTAGATCAGGGTATTAAAATCTACCTCAATAATAAAAATTCTAACAATTCCATTCTTTTCAGATTATCAGGTGCTTACCTTAACCTAGGTTTGACCTACTTTGAAAAGGAGGAATATAATTTAGCCTTACAATATCTTGAGAAAAGTGAAAACATTAAACAGAAAAACTCTTTTCCTGAGATTGCACATACTTATCTTAACCTAGCAAAAACATATTCTAAGTTAAGTGTCAATAATAAAGCAAATCAATACTTTTTGAAAAGTATTGAAAGTTTTAATAGTGAGTTTGGCAAGGATTACTATCGAACCAGTGGGTTACTATTTGATTATGGTCTTTTCTTGCGGTCAATTGGAAAAAATGCAGAAGCCCTTGATGTACATCAAAAGGCGTTATCGATTTGCTTGAAAAATTATGGAAAAAAACACACTCTAGTTTCTTTAGCCTATAAGCATTTAGGAGATCATTTCTTTTTGCAGACCGACTATGAAACCGCGCTAAGGTATTATCAGAATTCATTAATTGCAGTTGTTTCGGATTTTAACGATACTGATATTTTCACTAATCCATCGCTTAACTCCGTGATTTTTGATATTCGTTTGCTTGATAACCTGAAACAAAAGGCTAAAGCACTGGAATTATTTTCTAATCAACAGTCCGATTCGAATAGAAGGCAACGAATTTTGGTTAAAGGTCTCGAAACAGGTGAATTGGCAATTCAATTAATAGAAAGAATTAGGAGTGGCTATTTATCTACCGAAAGTAGAATTTATCTTGTAGAAAATGAGAAGGAAACATATTTCTTTGCGGTTAAGATTGCGCAAGAACTTTTCGAGCTAACGAACAAGCAAGAATTCTCTCATAAAATGTACGAAATATGCTGCAAAAGCAAATCAGCTGTTCTTAGGAACGAGATTAAGGAGAATGAGCTGATGAAAGGGAATAGAATCAATGATTCGGTAAAAGACCAGCGTAATAAATTAGCTATTAATATTGCTTCATATTCAAAGCTGATTCAGGATGAGATACAAAAGAAAGCCCCAGATTCTGTGAGAATTGATTTTTGGAAAGCTACCCTTTTTGACTTAAATCGTAAAGAAGAAGAGGTAAAGGAAAGGTTTAAAAATCTATATCCGCAATTTGATGCAATTCTTCAGAAAACTGAACCCGCAAGTTTAAAGGAAATTCAAAGCAATCTTAAAAAGGATGCAACTCTCATCGAATACTTTATGTCGAATCAATACTCGCAAGGGAAAAGAGAGATTTACATATTTACTATTACAAAGAATCAATTAAACTATTGCTCAACTTACCTTGATTCAGCATATTCTAGTCAAATTGGGATAATTAAGTTGGGCACTATAAATAACTCAACAGCAACTAACCAAAGATATGTCGATGCGCTTTACTACATGTATGAGAAACTTATAAAACCTATAGAGAAGGAAATCCGTGGACAGAGGATTGTAATTGTTCCCGATGAGGAGTTGGCTTATTTGCCTTTTGAAGCATTTGTAAAGGAACGAGCCAACATAAATCAAGAAGGTTTTGACGGATTAAAATATTTGATTTATGACTATACAATATCGTATGGTTATACTTCATCGCTGTTATCCAATAGAAATTATGGTAATTTTAGTAATAAAGTATTGGCTTTTTCCCCTGGCTATACTAAAGGTGCTGAAGGTGCAGCAGAAGGCTACAATACTCTTCGTGGAGCTGGACGAGAAATAAGTTCAATTTTTAAATGGTTTAAGGGTAATATTTATAAGGGTGCAGATGCAACGGAAAACAAATTTAAACAGCTAACGAAGCAACCTGCAATATACCATCTTGCAATGCATTCTAAAGCTGATTCGAGTAACTCCAAATATTCTTATTTTATTTTCGATAACCTGCTGGATACGGTTGATGATGGAAGATTATTTAACTATGAAATAGGTTCCAGCGTCATTGAGTCGCCTATGGTTGTGTTAAGCGCATGTAGTACAGGTGCAGGTAACCTTTATCATGGCGAAGGTGTAATGAGTTTAACCAGAGGTTTTATTTTAGCAGGCGTTTCCTCTGTGGTTAGTACATTCTGGGATGTAAACGATGATGCAAGCGCAACAATTATTACCAATTTTTATTATTACTTGTCAAAGGGAAAGGCAAAGGACGAAGCGTTACGTTTAGCAAAGTTAGATTATCTTAGAACCACACCTCCAACCTATACAAAACCTACCTACTGGGCAGCATATGAATTAATAGGCGATAGCTCACCGATAAAAAGTAATCGAAATAACATAATCTATTTAGGCGTTTTATTATTTGTTGGCGTGATAACTTTCTATTTCATTCGCTCAAGAAGATCCTGAGCCAAGGATTGGTAATAACCTTTTTCTTGAGATAGTTCATTTAAGAGTACGGATGCTTTTTGAAGATTGTTGGTTTTAATATATGAGAGGCTAAGATACCACTTGGCTTCTTTTTGGAATTCTCCGTTTTTAGAAATAACCTCGCTGAATAATTGAATAGATTGCTCATAGTTATCGAGTTCCATCTGAGATAAACCACTAAAAAACCGATAAGAAATATTGCTAGGATCTTCATAAATTAGATCAGAAAACATAGCTCCTGCAACCTGAAATTGACCTTGCTTATACTTTTCAACCGCATTAGAGAATGGATCAACAGTATTTGCGCTGTTTCGGGTTATTGATGTATAAGCATTCAATGGTTTGTAAAAATCGCTATAAATATCTTCAGGATTATTAGATGGGGCTAAGGTTTTGATAACAAATAGAGCTGCAATTAATGCAGCCGCAGAAAATCCTATAATGCGAATCGCTAAGTTTTTTTTATTTCTAATCGTAGGAGTGGTATCATGTTGAATATTATCGCTTAATGATGAGTTAATAAACGATCTTCTATTAACGGTTTCAGTACTTTCCTTCTGATCAGCTGAATTCCATTCATCAACCCAACCCTTAGTAATATCATTTAAGTTGTGTTTTTTAATCTCATCAGATGTAAGATTAAGATCTTTTTGAAGTTCTAAATCAATTTGGTTTTGAATCAATGAGCTTTCGACAAATGTTTTAGCGGGTTCAAATTTTTCTGGGTTTCTTTGAAAATCAGATACCATTTGTTTTGTGAGAATATCAACCTCTTTAAGTTCGGGCTCTCTTCGTATCTCGTTTAAATCAGATTTACCTCTCATTGTTGAATTGATTTGTTCGAAGAGATTAAACTCATTGCGTAGAACTTCATTTTGCACTAATTCTAATTCGAACCACTTACGTTTTCGTTCAGTAAGGGCTCCGTCAGAATAATCAATTATATATCCGATATAATTTCTCATTAGTGCTTTATCTTTTCTTTTTCAATTACGCTTTGCTTCAATTTTATTCGCAAACTATTTGCATTATTGCCTTCTCCGTTCTTTTTATCTGCTTGAAACTAGGATGATTCGAAATCCTTTTTAGAAGTTCTGCCTGACATTCGCACTTCTTCTTTCTAACATAACCATAAGTATATCCTAGTTTTTCGGCTATTTCCATTGGTGAATATTCTTGCCAGTAAAGTTTTAGAATTTCCTTGCAGGTAGGATCAAGCGTTTCGAATACTTCATTTAGCATGCTTTCGTATAGCTGATTATCATATTCCTCCGAGAAATCATTTTCTGAACTTTGATCTAGCCTCCGATTAAAATAATTGTTTGCTGCTTTTCGTTTCTCAAGAATTGATTTCCAGAGGTTCTCGCATACACTATATAGAAAAGTTTTGAATTTACAGCTTAATTTAAACTGATTAGAGTCAATTTTTTCAAGCATAATAATAAGTCCATCCTGAAAGATATCTTTTGCATCTTCTGATGTCCCGCCCATTTGAGTAACCATAAGCCGTATCATTGGTAAATACCTGTCAGAGAGATACCGTACCACATAACTCTGGCGGCTTCTTAAACATTCAATTATCTCTTTGTCAGAGAATTCTATCATAAAATCAAAAATAATACTGTATAAACAAATATATTGAAATTAATGGTAAGTATCAATGATGATTATTAGTTTATTATAGGGTTAAACAGCGTTTTTCTATAATGGTTACAAAAGGGTTGCATTTTTTTACAGAATAGAATAAAAAATACTGGATTGAAAACTGAACGGATTTGATTTTTCCGGGTAACAAATTCGACCCTATTCTTATATAACTTAAGATTAGAGAAGGAGCATATTGTTATGGTGTTGAAAGTTAGTTAGATGATTGAAATATTAAGTATGATTTAGTGTAATAACAACTTAAATCCAGATTAAAATGAACTATAATACAGAAAGCCACCAATTAAATTCGACCACTGTTAATAGTAGGTATTATGAATTGATTGATAGATTGCAAGCCTGTATGCAAAAAAAATATCCTGAGAGAGGGATTTGGGATGAAGATACCTATTCTGATATAGCCTATCAATGGATGGGAAAAGAATACGAATTAGAAAAACGAGTTAAAGAACTAGAACAAAAATGGAGCAATTGAAATAGAATTAATTTAAAAATTACTAATATGATAGACGTATTTGAAACTTGGTTTAATCAGTTTTCCAAAGTTGAGCAGGAAAAACTGCTAAAGCACATATTTAAAAATCATGCTTTAGATTCTAAAGACTATTTTACTAGTTATCCTGAAAAAGTTGATAAAAAGAAATACGAAACTTCTTTAAATTCACCTATTCGCAGGGTATGTCAAGTTAAAAGTATTGTTGAGAGGTAGTAATCTATATTTTAGTTTGCTTAATCATTTTACGATAATTATTTCTAATATATAATTGGAATGATATCTTATAATACCGATACATGTTATCCTAATGTGATAGATTCAACAGATTGGCTTGATCTTTATAAGTATAAAGGATTAGAGACCAAAAGAGGGGTTTTTGTTTTTTCGAATTTTTTTTACCAAGTTAAATATGTTGGCTGGGCAGGCGATGGCGATTTAGTCAAGGAGATATCTGATGCAATAAAAAGTGGGAAATCAGAGGGTGCAACAAAAGTTAAGGTTCTTTACACTAAATCTGAACTTTTTGCAATGAAACTCGAACAGAGATTGATAAAGCGTTACAATCCAATAAATAATTTTAAATAGTTGCTTTCTGGATTACTCGGTTAATAATTTAAAAATCAAAAACCCTATACAATTTTGATTGTATAGGGTTTTGTAATTTATTGGTGCCCAGGACAAGACTCGAACTTGCACAACCTTGCGATCACCAGCCCCTCAAGCTGGCGTGTCTACCAATTTCACCACCTGGGCAATTATTTCAAAACAGTTAGAACTTCAGAACTAGTGCCCAAAACAGGACTCGAACCTGCACATCATTGCTGATACTAGTCCCTGAAACTAGCGCGTCTACCAATTCCGCCATTTGGGCGCTTGGAATTGCGATTGCAAAAGTAATAAAAATCTGATTTTATCAAACACTATGCTAAAAGAATTTCAGATTCTAGACTTCAGATTTCAGACAGCCAAAATCCAGTTTCTAACGTTCATTGTCTAGCGTCTAATGTCTGACTTCTGCTCTTTTTTACAAATTCTCCTTTACATAGTTTGTCAACTTAGTGAAAAGATGAAAGGTTGTATTGCCACCGTAAATTCCATGATTTTTGTCGGGGTAGTACATCATATCGAATTGCTTATTAGCCTGAACTAGCTTTTCAATCATTTCGATTGAGTTCTGCAAATGTACATTATCATCGCCTGTTCCATGAACTATTAGCAATTTTCCTTTTAATTTTTCAACATGATTGATAGGCGAGTTATTGTCGTAACCAAGAGGATTATCCTGAGGCAATCCCATGAATCGCTCGGTGTAAACCGAATCGTAATATCTCCAGTTTGTAACAGGGGCAACTGCAATTGCCATCCTGAAAACATCGGCACCCTTAAAAAGGCAGAGTGATGACATGTAACCTCCATAGCTCCAACCCCAAATTCCAATTCTTGCAGGATCAATATAATTTAAAGATTGAAGATGCTTTGCGGTTTCAATTTGATCAATTGATTCGTAATAGCCCAGCTGACCATAGGTCATTTTCCGGAATGCTTCGCCTCTGCCACCAGTACCTCTGCCATCAACACAGACAACCATATACCCAATGGACGCTAGGTATTGATCCCAACCAATCTCCCAAGCATCTTTTACAGATATTGAGCCCGGTCCACTATATTGAGTCATCAAAACAGGGTATTTCTTTGCTGGGTTAAAGTTCAATGGTTTAATCATATATCCATTTAGCATTGAGCCCTCAGATGTTCTAAATGAGAAAAAATCTTTTGTAGGAATATCATAGCCCGACACTTTACTTTTAAGTTGGCTATTATCCTCTAAGATTCTAATCAGCTTACCTTTTTCATTGTTAAGTGTAAAGAGATTTGGTGTTGCAGTATTTGTGAATGAAAGAATGAAGTATTTGAAGGTTTTACTAAATTCAGCGTCATTGTTCCCAGTGTTTGGCGAAAGTTTATTCAGCTCAAGGTTCTCAGCATTAACAGAATAAATAGCGCTTCTCATAGGGGTTTGATCGAACGCTTTAAAGAATACTTTTTTGTTCTTAATGTCATACCCATAAACCTCAATCACCTCGTTAACACCATCGGTAAGTTGTTTAATAAGTTTGCCATCCATTCCGTATAGGTAAATCTGATTGTAGCCGCTTTTTTCGCTTGTTATTATAAAACTCTTCCCATCCTCGGTGAAACTAATCAGATTATCTGTTGGTTCAGGTAAATAATACTTGTTTTCCTCAGTATAAAGTGGCTTTGATTCACCCGAGTTGACATCAGCTAAAAGAATATCCATCTTATTCTGAAGACGATTTAGCCGGATTATGCTTAATTGATTGGAATTATTTGGCCATTGAATGCGTGGAATATACTGATCGGTTAGCGATCCAACGTTCATTTTCATGGTTTTTGATGATTCAACATCATAAACATGAACAGTTACAATTGAATTCTTTTCGCCTGCTTTGGGGTATTTGAAAGTGTAGTTTTCGGGGTAAAGATTATTCTGAAACTTAGTCATGTTGAACTGCATAACCTCACTTTCATCAAATCTTAGAAAAGCTAATTTTTTGCTATCGGGCGACCATTGCATACCTGTTAAAAGTGAAAATTCTTCCTCGTAAACCCAGTCAGGGGCTCCGTTAATTATCGAATTGTAAAGCCCATCGGTGGTTACTTGCTTTACCTCTTTTGTTGTTAAATCTTTTATAAATATATTGTTATCCCTAACGAACGATACGCACTTGGCATCGGGCGAGAAGGTTGCAAGCATAATCTGATCGCCTTCAACCACACATTCAAGGGTTTTTGATTTAATATCGTAAACGTAAAACGTTGCTTTATAGGAGTGACGATATATTCTCGAAATATTAGTAGTAATCATCATCTTTGATTCATCATCACTTAACCTGTACTCTTCAAAACGCTTAAGGCTTTCGTTATTTAGAGTTGATGGATCGAATAGTATACTAAGCTGTTTTCCAGATGAATAGTCGTATTTCACAATTTTACCATCCTCTTCAAGAACAGTATAGCTTTCGCCATCATTCATCGATGTTATACCATTAATCCTTTTTTCAGAAAAGGTATAATTTCTAAAAAGATCATCTAAACTGATTTTTGATTTTTGAGCCGATACTGAAGAGGCTGAAAGTATAAATATCAGTAAACTAATAAATGTTGATTTAATGACTCGATTCATCGCTATTGTTTTTTATTTTAGATAAGATGCTTAAAATTTGATAAGGCTTAATTTCGATAAACAATTCTTTTGCCATAACGTTAAAAACTTTGAGTATTTTTTTACCTCTTTGCATTATTACCATTGTACTCACAAAGAAATACTTAATTTTGCAGAAATTTTTTTACAGATATGGTTAAAATTAAATTTCCCGATGGCAATGTCCGAGAATACCCAAAGGGTGTAACAGGACTTGAAATTGCAAAAAATATATCGGAAAGGCTTGCTAAGGAGGTTCTTTCTGTAACCGTTAACGGAGAGATATGGGATTTAACGCGCCCAATAACAGCTAATTCTACACTCAAATTGCATAAATGGGATGATGATCAGGGGAAGCATGCATTCTGGCATTCATCAGCCCACTTAATGGCTGAAGCCATTGAGGTTCTTTATCCAGGGGCGAAACTTGGTATTGGCCCAAGCATTGAGAATGGCTTCTACTACGATATAGATTTTGGAGCGACGACCATCACCGAGGCGGATCTTGTGAAGATTGAGGAGAAGATGATGGAATTTGTTCGTGAAAAGCAAGATATTGTTCGTAGTGAGGTTACAAAAGCCGAAGCGCTTAAAACTTATAATGAAAAGGGCGATATATATAAGGTTGAACTTATCACCGATCTCCAGGATGGCACAATAACACTTTATACTCAAGGTTCATTCACCGATTTGTGCCGTGGTCCTCACTTACCCGATACGAGTTTTATTAAATCAGTAAAGCTGTTGAGCATTGCAGGTGCATATTGGAGAGGTAACGAGAAAAATAAGATGTTAACCCGTATCTATGGAGTTTCATTCCCTCAGAAGAAATTGCTCGACGAGTACTTAGTTTTGCTCGAAGAGGCCAAAAAGCGCGATCATCGTAAAATTGGTAAAGAATTAGAACTTTTTACATTTTCGCAAAATGTTGGTGCTGGCTTACCATTATGGTTACCACGCGGAACTGCGCTTCGCGATAAATTGGAGCAGTTTCTTAAAAAAGTTCAAAAGAAATATGGGTATGAACAGGTAATAACCCCACATATTGGTCAAAAAGAACTTTATATTACTTCTGGTCACTGGGCAAAGTACGGAAAGGATAGTTTCCGACCAATTACAACACCTCAGGAAGGTGAGGAGTTTATGCTTAAGCCAATGAATTGCCCTCACCATTGTGAGATATACAAATCAAAACCCCGCTCATATAAAGATTTACCTGTTCGTTTCGCCGAGTTTGGTACTGTTTACCGTTACGAGCAGAGCGGTGAACTTCATGGGTTAACCAGGGTTCGTGGATTTACACAGGATGATGCGCATCTATTCGTTCGTCCTGATCAGCTGAAAGAGGAATTTATGAAAGTTATCGATATCGTCTTATATATCTTCAAAACACTAAACTTTACTGATTACACCGCTCAAATTTCGTTAAGAGATCCTGACGATAAAGAAAAATATATTGGCTCCGATGAAAATTGGGACAAAGCTGAAAGTGCAATTATTGAAGCATCAAATGAGAAAGGGTTAAAGACAGTAAGCGTAGTTGGCGAAGCGGCTTTCTATGGTCCAAAACTCGATTTTATGGTTAAAGATGCCATTGGTCGTAAATGGCAGCTTGGAACTATTCAAGTAGATTACAACTTACCTGAACGATTCCAGCTTGAGTACATTGGAGCGGATGATAAGCGTTATCGTCCAATTATGATTCACCGTGCACCATTCGGTTCTATGGAACGATTTGTTGCAGTATTAATAGAGCATACAGGAGGGAAATTCCCACTTTGGTTAACCCCCGATCAGGCCGTTATTTTACCAATCAGCGAAAAATATAACGATTACGCAAAAAAAGTTTTGAATTTCCTAAATAATTCCGATATTCGCACGCTGATTGACGACCGAAACGAGAAAATAGGTAAAAAGATAAGGGACAACGAGTTAAAGAGAATTCCATATCTACTTATTGTTGGAGAAAAAGAGGCTGAATCCGACCTAGTTGCTGTAAGAGTGCAAGGAGATGGCGATAAAGGTCAAATGAAACTCGAAGAATTCGTCAACTTAATTAATGATGAAATTAAGAAACAACTTGAATAGTTTAAAAACAATTACTAACTAATATCGGAGGATAAAACAATAGCTGCACCTGTTTTAATAAAAAGGCAAGATAAGGACAACAAATTTCTGATAAATGAACAAATCAGATATAAACTTGTCCGTATTGTAGGCGATAATATTGAGGGCCAAGGGGTCGTCTCTATTGAAGAAGCTAGAAGGATAGCTGAAAGCCATGAACTTGATTTAGTTCTTATTTCCGATAAGGCAGATCCACCTATTTGCAGGATAATTGATTTCCAAAAATTTCTTTATCAACAGAAGAAGAAGCAAAAGGAGATCAGGGCAAATACTCAAAAGGTTGTTGTTAAAGAAATTCGTTTTGGCCCTAACACTGATGAGCACGATTATAATTTTAAGTTGAAACACGCTCAGAATTTTTTAACAGAAGGTTCGAAAGTTAAAGCGTATGTGTTCTTTAAAGGTCGTTCAATTCTTTTCAAGGAGCAAGGCGAAATACTTCTTTTGAGATTTGCACAGGATTTAGAAGAGATTGGTAAAGTTGAACAACTTCCAAAATTAGAAGGCAAAAGGATGACAATATTTATTACTCCTAAAGCCGCAAAAAAGAAATAGTTTTAAATAAAATAGATAGTAAGAATGCCTAAAATGAAGACAAATTCCGGAGCAAAGAAGAGATTTTCTTTGACCGGTACTGGGAAAATCAAAAGGAAACATGCTTACAAGAGTCACATCCTTACAAAAAAGGAAACCAAGCAGAAAAGAAACTTAACCCATGCGGGTTTAGTTGCTAAAGTCGACCTAGGTCGAGTTAAGCTTATGTTGGGTCTTAAGTAATTCAGCGTTCTTTTTTTGATTTAGTTTTTTAATTTATTAACCAGAATGAATTAGCCCGAAGAGTCCTTAAATGGAACGCTAACCATTCAAAATCTGTAAAAAATGCCACGTTCAGTAAACGCAGTTGCATCGAGAGCAAGAAGGAAGAAGATTCTCGATATGGCCAAAGGTAATTTCCTAGGTCGTAGAAGTGTTTATACGGTTGCAAAAAACACCGTAGAAAAAGGTTTAGGTTACGCTTATCGTGACCGGAAGAAGAAAAAAGCAGAATTCCGTGCAGTTTGGATTCAGCGTATTAATGCTGCAGTTAGACCTTTCGGAATGTCTTATTCAGAGTTTATCGGAAAAGTTAACAAAAAAGGTATTGTAATTAACCGTAAGGTTCTTGCCGACTTAGCCATGAACGAGCCTGATACATTTAAAAAAATTGTTGATTCAGTTAAATAGTTTGAACAATTCACAATAAAAAAAGGGAAGATTATCTTCCCTTTTTTTATTTAACTACATTTTTAAATTATAGTTTTATAAAAGAATAAAATTTGTTCTTGGCTTTTGTAACTTTCAAGCCAAATTGTAAACTAAAAAGGTGTATGAAGATTGCATTGATAGGATATGGTAAAATGGGTCACGAAATTGAAGCAGCGGCCTTAGAACGAAATCATCAAATCGTTTTAACTATTGATAGGGATAACCAAAACGATTTAACTTTTGATAATATTAGAAAAGCTGATGTTGCCATCGAATTTAGTACGCCCCATACTGTTTTCCAAAACATTATGGTTTGTTTAGAAGCTGGAGTTCCTGTTGTTGTTGGTACGACTGGGTGGCTTGATAAACTGGAGGAAATAAAAGCGATTGCTAATAATGGAAAAACATCGCTCTTCTATGCCTCAAATTATAGCATTGGGGTAAACCTTTATTTTCGGTTAAATAAAATTCTGGCTAATTATTTCAATTCAGTAAAAGGATATTCGGCTGCAATTAAGGAGATCCACCATACCCAAAAATTAGATGCTCCAAGTGGTACTGCAATTACCATGGCCCAAATAATAACTGAATCGATTGATGAAATAACGGGTTGGACATTGCTACCAGAAAGGGTTGAAAACAAAATACCGATTGAAGCGGTTAGAGTGGCTAATATTCCAGGAACTCACTCTGTTATATTTGACTCAGAACAGGATGAAATTATATTTGTTCATCGGGCTAAAAGTAGGAGAGGATTTGCTCTGGGAGCAGTTTTAGCCGGAGAATTTCTTATTGGCAAAAAAGGTTTTTTTACAATGGACGATCTTTTAAAAATTGAATAATACAACATTTAGAACTATAATTGCGAAGGTTTAATAAAATTGAAGGTTATGATAATAAGGATTAAGAATTTTTTAGCAAATAAGTATTTTAAGTTTGGCTTTGCAGCCTTAATTTATCTTCTTTGGATAATCTGGTTGAGGAACCTATGGTTACTTCCCGGTATTGCAATAATTTACGATTTATATGTTAGCCGTAAAGTGAATTGGACCTTCTGGAAGAAACGTGATGGGAAAAAGAAAAGTGCAATAGTAGAATGGGTTGATGCGATTATATTTGCTGTAGTTGCAGCGACTTTAATAAGGATGTTTTTTATAGAGGCGTATACTATTCCTACCTCTTCAATGGAAAAGTCCCTTTTAATTGGCGATTACCTATTTGTTAGCAAGGTTAGCTATGGTCCTAAACTGCCGAATACTCCTTTGTCTTTTCCATTTGTACATCATACTTTACCCTTTTGTAAGGAAACAAAATCGTTTGTTGAATGGATTAAATGGCCATATAAAAGACTTGTTGGTTTAGAGAAGATTAAAAGAAACGACGTTGTTGTTTTTAATTTCCCTGAAGGCGATACGGTTATTTTGCAATATCAGGATGTTAGTTACCATAGCATGGTTCGCGATTATGGGCGCGATTATCTATGGAAAAATTTCAATATCATTAGTAGACCCGTGGATAAACAGGAAAACTATATAAAAAGGTGCGTTGCAATTCCAGGTGATACTTTATTTGTAAAACATGATCAACTTTTTATCAATAGCCAAAAGCAGGAAATCATCGGTAAGGTTCAGTACAGCTATATCGTACAAACAAATGGAACTCCAATTAATTCGATGCATTTTGATGATTTAAAAGTTTCAAAAGCAGATCAGAATTTCAACTCTGCTTCAAGTATTTATAGCCGTCTTCCTTTAACCGACGAGGCTGCTGAAAAGATTAGGGGGTACAGTAATGTGGTTAGCGTTGTTAAAATGGAGAATACCAACTCAGCAATGATGGTTAATTCCATTTTTCCTCATAGTCCCAAATTTCCATGGACTGAGGATAATTTTGGCCCATTGGTTGTTCCTGAAAAAGGGGTAACCGTTTCGCTGAGTATTGATAATCTTCCAATTTACCAACGAATCATTGATGTTTACGAGAACAATGATTTATCGGTAAAAGATGGGGTAATCTACATAAATGGAAAACCAGCAACTAGCTATACTTTTAAGATGGATTACTACTTTATGATGGGTGATAATCGCCATAATTCTGCCGATGGACGTTTTTGGGGATTTGTTCCAGAGGATCACGTTGTTGGAAAAGCTGTTTTTGTATGGCTTTCGCTCGATAAAGAGAAAGGTTTCCCAGGAAATATCCGTTGGGGCAGAATGTTTAGAACCATTCATTAATATTCATAGCAATTATTTAAAAACCCTCAAAGGTCATACCTTTGAGGGTTTCTTTCAAACACCAATTAATGAGTAACGAAACTGTAATCCTTTCAACGTCTTACTTGCCGCCCATTCAATATATGGCGAAGTTTTTTAGCTATAGTGATGTGGTGCTTGAAGTTTATGAAACTTTTCCAAAGCAAAGCTATCGTAACCGATGCGAGATACTTAGTTGTAATGGATTGCTTACATTATCGATACCTGTTGTGAAAGTGAATGGTAACAATACTTTGACAAAAGATGTTGAAATTGATAACTCTACAAATTGGCAAAAGAATCATTGGAAAGCCATTGAATCGGCGTATCGAAACTCAACGTACTTTGATTTTGTTGCAGATATTTTAAGCCCTTATTACAGCAGGAGAGAGTATTTGTTAGTAGATTTCAACAGCAAATTAATCGATGAGTTCTTAAACTTTATGAGTGTGAACAAGTTGCTAACTAATAGCAATGAGTATATAAAGACTTATCCTGATACCGTAGATGATTTTAGAACAACTATTCATCCAAAATCTCAACATCAAGTGTCAGATAATTCTTTTTTGCCAACCAAATACTACCAAGTATTTAACGATAAGTTCAATTTCCACCCAAACCTTAGTATAATCGATCTCTTGTTTAACGAAGGATTAGATGCTTTGGGGATTATCGAAAGCTCAATAATAAAAAAGCCTGCCTAATTGTTTTGGCAGGCCTTTTATTTCAAACCGAATCTTTAAAATTTCAATCCTACGGTAACAAGGAATTTCCCCTCAGTCATTTTTGTAGAGGTTGGCTTTGTAGCAATTGAATAGTTATCATACTGTACATTGTAGAAATAATACTTTTCATTTTGCATTGAATAAAGGTATGCAGCATCTATAAAGAAATTGCCTGAACGATAACCTATACCTCCAGAAATTATCGAACGATTAGCATTTTCATTCACTGAACCTTTTTTGTAAGGGCTTGGATAAAAGGCATAACCACCTCTCAGAAAAAAGTCATTAATTTTAACCTCTCCGCCAATCTTTATGTTGTTGACATTAATATAGGTTGAATCAATGGCATCATTTGCATCGGTAAATGCACTTCCATCCACTTCGTTTCTTAAGCGCATTGAAGTGTAGTTTACATGTTCAACATCTATGCTAATTAATCCAAAACCTTTAAAAGTATATGCAATACTTGCAATAGCTTTAAAAGGAGTTTCTAGTTGATAATCGTATCTTCCGTTGGGTGAAGTTTCTGATATCGTTCCATAGTGCACATCAGAACTTAAGGAGTATGAATATGTATCTTGGAGTTTATAGTAGGTTGGTGTATGTAATGCTAAGCCGATACGTAAACCGTCAAAAGGTTTATAAATACCTCCTATTTTCAAGTTATAACCTTTGCCAACGGTTTCAAAATTCTGATTATATACAAGTGAGTTGAACCTGTCGCCAGTTTCCAATGTGTCATTCCCTGAAGCGCTTTCACCGTATGCTGCAGAATATGAGTAGTTTAATCCTTGCATGGTTAAGGTTGTGCCGAGGTATATTTTATTTGATATGTTAAAGCCCATCGAAAACAGGTAATCGCCAGATGATCCTGCGGTTGATATCGAATTCCTTTGTAGTACTTTATCCCCGTTATTTAGTGCTCTGATATAACCACCTCCAACAGCAGGATCAATTAAATAAGTTCTCCATGCCATGATAGCACCCCATGGTGCATATGGCTCATCATAATATGGATTGAAATTATCTTTCGGAACATGAAAATCAAGTTCGCTTGGGCTGAATCCATACGCTTGGTCAGCAAAGATGTCCATTATAGAATTATCAGAATTATATCCCTTTGCGACAGCATAAGAGTTGAAGTCTTTCGTTTTGTTATAACCAAAAGCAATATTCATATTAACTAAACCAGTTTGTCTATCACCAGCTGGTTTGTATGAGTAAACAAAACCAATATTTTCTAAATTTAATAAACCTCTTGCATCAACACCAGTTTCACCATTATAAACAGAATTAATAGTACGACTTTTAAACGAAGGGGTTAGTGTAAATTCAGACGAACGGTAAACGCCAAGTCCCGCAGGGTTAAGGCTAATCGAACTAAAATCCCCTCCAAGCGCTCCAAAAGCCCCGCCCATACTTGTAAAACGAGCAGTTCCTTCATTAAAAGTTTGAGAATAATTTAATGCGTCAGAAGAATTCTGAGCATTTGTTGATAAAACAAACAAGGAGAATATTATCGATATTAATATTTTTGTTTTCATAGAATTATGATAGTTGTTGCAATGAAGGCTTTAAAATTATTTTCATAATAATTATTCAGTTGACTACAATAAGTTATCTTCTTCTTTCCCTGCTGCTTGACGAACTGCTATTTTGAGAATTTGAGTTAGAACCTGAGTTTGCATTGGTTCCCGAAGAAGTATTGCTGTTTGATCCTCGAGATACTGTTGATTCACGATTAGAATTGTTGGTCGATGTTGTCCTTTGTCTATCGTTAGAAGTTTCTACTCGGTTTGGTCTATTGTAAGTAGGTGAAGTATTCCTAGTTTCTCTTGTAGTTGTTGTGTTTCGAGTATTATTACCTCTTGTTGTGACTTCGTTATTTTGATTTCTCGTACCAGTTCTTATATATCTATCAGTAGTAGTAGATCTTGGGGTTTGATAGGTATTGTTGTTTCGTCGGGTTGGTTCGGTGGAATTAATATTACGAGTTGTTGCTTCACCTCTTAAACGTGTAGTGTTTATATCACCATTGCGGTTACTCCTGACAGTAACCTCTTGACCATCAAGACGTGTGACATCACTTTGATTTGTGTTTCTGGTTCTTATGTCAACGTTTCTTGTACTTCTAAACCCAGTTGTGATTCCAGTTGTTCTGCGTGATGAAATGAATTGATTTTCGTAAGTATTTCTTGTACGGAAATTAGGAGTTATACTTGAGGAAGCTAAATCCGATCGTCTGCCATAATAGTAATTATTGTTGTTGAAGTTTACATTGGTGTAATAATTACTATTCCAGTAATATGGATTCCAACCGTACCAATTATTGTAACCATAATATGGAGAATAATAATTTGAATACCATGAATTCAAGCCAAATCCTAACCCTATCCATGAATTATAATACATTGATAAGCCATACCTTGGCGCCGCCCAAACCTGATCACCCACTATTGCAAGATAGTAAAAGGAAGGATCGTATGCGTTTAAATACCATCTAAAATCATCTGAGAAATAGATAGAATAATCCGACATTCCAAAACTATAGTTTCGAGCCCTTATTCTACTTTCGAAAGGGTTTGTGCTTTCATCTTTGTATATGAGTGTGTCAATACTTGCTGAATCAGAGGAAGATATTATTTGAGAATACTTTTTCTCTAATTGATCAATATTCATTTTTTCAGGCTCTTGATTCTGGTCCTTTAAAGTTGAGAGTTTGTCTGAATCAGCTGTCGTAGATGATGTTTTACTAGGAGTATAATAGATATCATCCGTCGAAGACGCAGATGATTTGCTCATATACATGCTCGATGAGCATGAGGCAAATAATAAACCTATTAGAGCAATGCTGGTTATTTGAAGTTTGGTTTTCATAACGTACCTCCAGTTTTATGATAGATTGTTTTATTTAGTTATTTTTGTTGTTGAACAATTAACTGATTTAAAACAAAAATCATACCAAGTAAGTACAGATGGCTAAGGAAATTACAAGTAGAAGTGAGAATTATTCTCAGTGGTATAACGACATCGTTCTAAAGGCTGGGTTGGCTGATCATTCAGCCGTAAGAGGATGCATGGTTATCAAACCTTATGGATTTGCAATTTGGGAAAAAATTCAAGCACAACTCGACAAAATGTTTAAGGAAACAGGGCATCAAAACGCCTATTTTCCGCTGTTTATACCAAAATCATTCTTTAGTAAAGAGGCTTCCCACGTTGAAGGCTTCGCCAAAGAGTGTGCCATAGTTACTCATTACCGATTAAAAAATGATCCGAATGGTAAAGGGGTTATTGTTGATCCTGATGCAAAACTTGAGGAGGAATTGATTGTTAGGCCAACTTCCGAGACAATTATTTGGAATACATACCGTACTTGGATTCAATCATATCGCGATTTACCTATTCTTATAAACCAATGGGCTAACGTTGTTCGCTGGGAGATGCGTACAAGATTGTTTCTGCGTACCGCCGAATTCTTATGGCAGGAGGGACACACAGCACATGCAACTAAACAAGAGGCTATTGCGGAAACAGAACAAATGGTCAACGTTTATGCAAAATTTGCGCAGGAGTGGATGTCGATGCCAGTTATAATCGGTACAAAATCAGAATCGGAACGATTTGCTGGTGCTGTTGAAACGTATTGCATTGAAGCGTTAATGCAAGATGGAAAGGCTTTACAGGCTGGTACATCACATTTTCTTGGTCAAAATTTCGCTAAAGCTTTTGATGTAAAGTTTACAAGTAAAGAGGGTGCTCTTGATTATGTTTGGGCTACCTCGTGGGGGGTGTCAACCCGATTGGTAGGGGCTTTAATCATGGCTCATTCGGACGATAATGGTTTAGTATTACCTCCGAAGCTTGCTCCAACGCAGGTTGTTTTTGTACCTATTTATAAGACCGACGAAGAGCTGAGTAAAATTAGCGAAAAGGTTCACGAGCTAAAAAAATCATTAGAGGCTAAAGGAATTACCACTCAGTATGACGATAGAGATAATTTAAAGCCAGGATTCAAATTTGCTGAGTATGAAATGAAAGGATATCCAGTTCGAATCGCAATTGGGCCTAAAGATTTGGAAAAAGGTACCGTTGAAATTGCTCGACGTGATACCTTAACTAAGCAGTTTGTGAACCAGACTGAAGTTGCCGAATTTGTCGAGAATCTTTTAAATGATATTCAGGATAATCTTTTCAATAAAGCAGTTAACTTTAGAACCGATAATACCACTAAAGTTGAAACCTATGAGGAGTTTAAGCAGGTGCTTGATAGCAAAGGAGGTTTTATTCTTGCCCATTGGGATGGTACAAAAGAAACCGAAGAGGTTATTAAAGAGGAAACCAAGGCAACAATTCGATGCATACCCCTTGATGCAATAAGTGAGGATGGAAAGTGTATTTTAACCGGTAAACCCTCGAATAGAAGAGTAATTTTTGCTCGTTCTTATTAGTTTAGTTATCAAAATAATTTTTAAATTATTCAATTGAAATATTTTTTTATCAATTCTCGAAGCAATGGAACAAAAACCACAAGAAACTAGGCAGTTGATTCTGAATAATCTTTCAGAGAAATCGGGAATGAAGCAGCTGGTGTATGATAATACCTTTGCAACATTCAACCTGATTAAAGAGGTTCTTCATGAAATGGCTTCAGACTATAATGCTGCTTTTAAGGGGGTTGACAAACGGGTGAAACTCGAATATCATGATAGAGGTAAGTTTGAAGCAGAGATAAGGGTTGCAGGCGATATTCTAATATTCAGCATGCATTCTAACGTATTCCAGTTTGATCGCGATCACAATATTTGGAAGTTATCCTATGTGAAGGATGGTAAAAATGCATCGTACTGCGGTATTATCAATGTTTATAACTTTCTGCGTGATTCGTTTAAGTATAATCGTTTGGACGATTTAGGTTACCTAATCGGAAGGATTTTTATTAATAAAGACTATCACTATTTTGTAGAAGGAAAACGTCAAATGGGTTTTCTTTACAATAATTTTGGTTCAGCAACCATTGATAAAGAGGCATTGATAAGTATTATTCAGTCATCAATCCTTTATACGTTGGAATTTGATTTACTTGTCCCTCCATACGACGTAGTTAAAATAGCATCTGTAAATCAAATGAATACAAAGATTGAGAACTCAAAACTTCAAACGGGTAAACGTTTAGGTTTTAAGTTTAACTCAGACGATGTGCTTGAATAGATAATCCTTATAACTGCGAATTAAGGGTTGAGAGACTAATTGCATAATATATATTATGTCAGTAATATATCAAAAATAATTTAGTATCACTTTGTGCACCTGCCTGCCTGCAGGTTTGAGTCTTTGCGCCTTCGCTGAAGCTTCAGCGTAAGCAATGCGGCAGTTATTTGTTTTGCAATAAAGGTTATAAGATACAAAGGTTCATGAAGTTGTACAACAATTTACTGTTTTTCTGTCGAGGATTTAAGTGATTCTTTATTTTTAGTAAAATTTTTGGAAACTCTTTAATCATTATTTATCTTTAACCGGATGCTAAAAAGTCAATAACGGTAAACTTAACTTCTATCTGCATGAACCTTACTTTTAACTTTATTAAGTCGATTTCGAACATTTATGATGAAATGATCGAGAATGGATTTTCATTGGTTTATTTAGGTGAATTTAGTCATGAAATAACCAAGATGTTTACATCAATGGCCGAATCTGATATGGAGAAGAATAGCGAAGAAAGATCGGTACAACGCAAGGTTTATCATGTAATGGTAGAAACATTACAGAATATGAATAAACATTCCGATGAAATCAAGGAACGTAATATCGGAAACGGTTTATTTATTGTCGGTAAAAAGAATGATACATACTATGTTATAACCTCAAATAAAGTAGCAAGAAATCATAAGGATCATCTTGAAAGAGCGTTGATTTCTGTTAATAGTGCAAATGCTCAGGAACTAAAAGAGATGTACAAACGGCAAATCAAAGAGGGTAGCCTTTCAAATAAGGGAGGTGCTGGTTTAGGCCTAATTGACATTGCTAGAAAAACGGGCGAAACATTAGATTACCAATTTCTTCCCCTCGATGAGGAAAACTTCTTTTTTATTCTTAAAGTTGAGATTAACTCAAAAAAATTTGCTAAAGAAACCATTTAACCCTTTATTTACAGCCTAGGTTAAATGTTAAGATGAATTGTAAAAGAAAAATAATCTCAAATAAATGGCTAGCCATCTTCTTACTTTTGAAGATGGTTTTTTTTCATTGTCATTATCTTCAAGCAAATCCTGATTCAACAAATATTATAAGGTATCTTGTTAGATTAGAATATACAAAAGTTAATTTAGAACAGGATACCATTGTTACGAAAATTAACCTCGATACTCTTCAAAACAATCGGAATAAAAAGGAAGATATTTATACTAGGCTTCAAAAAAGTTCGAATAAGAATTATGTAACCAGAAAGTTGTACGGACTATTTTTTCGAAAGCAGAATATCGATATTGCGGCTAGAGTATTTTCAAAAGCAAGCGCTATGGATAAGTTCATAGAGTATAAAGAAAAAAAAATCTACAGCATCAAATTTTTAAGCCTAAATGCGTTCGGACAGTCGGTTTATGATTCTACTCTCACACCAACCTCTTGGCTCGAGAATTCAGGAAATAGACTACATATTAAAACTGCAAATTTTTTAATTCGAAATACATTACTCTTCAAGGTCGGTGATTTTCTAAACCCAGTCGACTTTGCAGAGTCAGAACAACTTTTACGTAGTCATGATTTTATTGAAGATGCTAACATTGTTGTTGCAGCATGTGCTAACGATTCAAATTATGTAGATGTAAATGTAATAACCAAGGATGCTTGGTCAATTGGTATTGATTATCGTTATGGAAATAAATACTCTAGTCAACTTCAACTTTACGATAAAAATTTAGGTGGCCTAGGAGTTTATTTAAGCAGTGATTTATACTATGATTCCCGAAAACAAACAAATATTGGTCGAAAATATGAATTAAGTGTTTTTAATATTGGTGGTTCATTCATTGATGGAAATGTTTGGGAACGTAGGGGACAAGGATACGAAACATATGCCTTTAATTTTAAAAGAGATTTTTATGCTTCAAAAGCAAAATATGGTGGTGGTGCAAGTATTCTTAAAAGCTTCGAACCGTATAGTTTTCTTACCATTGATAAAACTCAAAGAATACGCTATAATAACTACGATTATTGGATAGGAAGATCGTTTAGGGTAAGTAGGAAAGATTTTTTGAAATCGCCTCATAACCTTGTTTTAGGCTTTAGATTTATTAGTAAATACTTTAGTGTTCGCCCAAATGTGGGAGCAAATCAGAACTATTTTTTTCATAATAAGGAATACTATCTAATTGGCTTAAGCTTAACTAAGCAGGATTTGTTCAGAGCAAATTTAATTTACTCTTTAGGTTCTACTGAGGATATTCCTACTGGCTTTAGGATTCAGTTTACTAATGGATTAGAGAGAGGAGAATTTGAAAACAGATACTATATTGGAAATGAGTTTTCAGCAGCTGAACTAACCCCTTGGGGATATATTTTTTCGTCGGCTCGACTGGGTGGTTTTTTAACAACTCAAAATCAAATTCAACAGGTAACATCCAATTTAAGAACAACCTATTTTTCTAACCTGTTTCGATTAGGAAATGTTCGGCTAAGGCAATTCGTTAAAATCGATTATACAAGAGGGATAAGTCGTTTTTATGGTGCTGGCGAAGAAGGAGAATCAATTTTTCTTGACAGTAATAATGGGATTAGGGGATTGTCGAGTAGAGATATGAGTGGGACAACAAGGCTTGTTATTAACCTCGAAACGGTTGCCTTCAGCCCTTTGTATTTATATGGATTTCGTTTCGCTTTTTTTGGATTTGGGGATTTTGGAATGATTGGCTCAGCAAAAGATTATGTTATTGGCAACCAATCATTCTCGGGTTTTGGTATTGGTGTTAGGATTCGAAATGAAAACTTAGTATTAAATGCAATCAGTATTCGATTAGGTTATTACCCAAGGCTACCTTCAAATGCAGATGTAGCCTATTGGTTGATAACAGGGCAACAAAGAACTAGATTTGAGCATTTTAGACCGAATGAGCCTCAAATACTTCCTTTCGAATAACCTTTATCTTTTGTCTTTCTTGAACAAATTATGAGTTATTTCTGTTTTTAATAAAAACAATAAAAAATAAATGATATGGCAGTATTAGTAGGAAAAAACGCACCAAGTTTTAAGGCAAGAGCAGTCGTAAACGGGAATGAGATTATTGACAACTTCTCCCTCGATCAATACCTAAATAAAAAATATGTTCTCTTTTTCTTTTACCCTGCAGATTTTACATTCGTTTGCCCAACTGAACTTCTTGCATTTCAGGAGCAACTCGGTGAGTTCGCAAAACGCGATACAGCTGTTGTGGCATGCTCTGTTGACTCCGAATTCTCTCACTGGAAGTGGTTGCAAACACCATTAAATGAAGGTGGTATAAAAGGTGTTACTTATCCAGTTGTAGCTGATTTAGCGAAAACCATTTCTGAGAATTATGATGTGCTAGCTGGTGATTATCAATACGCAGAAAATGGAGAGGTTTCATTTGCTGGTACTCCTCAATCTTATAGAGGCTTATTTATTATTGATAAAAAAGGTGTAGTTCGTCATCAATTGGTAAATGACATGCCTTTGGGCCGAAGTGTTGATGAGGCATTACGAATTGTTGATGCTTTGCAGTTCTTTGAACAGAATGGCGAAGTTTGTCCCGCAAATTGGAAAAAGGGTGATAAGGCTATGAAACCAACTCAAGAGGGTGTTTCAAAATTTCTTTCGGAAAGGAAATAGTTTATATAAAAAGTACTCTAGGCACTCGAAGTACTTTAGTCACTTTATAATTTATAGATTAAAGCCGCAGCTTTTTTAGCTGCGGCTTTTTTGTTTTAATAGTATTGATTATTCTCTCAAAGTATTATATTTGTGCATATGAGAGAAATCCTAAAATATGACCTAACATATCCAGAGGATTTTGCCGATAATTTAACTCGATATATTGAATCGATAGATTGTGGAATTATCCTCCGAAGCAACAGCTATTTATCTAAAGAGGATAAAAACTCTGTGCGTAGCAGCTATGATTTTCTTGCCGGATTATCTGCCCTTACCATCTGTAAACCAACAACTCAAAAATTAAATACCTTAAGACAGAAGTATTCAGATGTTAACGATTGGATTTTCGGGTATATTGGTTATGATATTAAGAATGAAATTGAAAAGCTTACCTCAGAAAATGTTGATGGATTAGGGTTTAGCGATCTGTTCTTTTTTCAACCTAAAATAGTAATGCTATTTAAAGAGGATAAGCTTAATGTTAAATACTTTCCAGAAACAACAGGCATTGAAGAGTTGAATAAACTTGTAGTACTTTTTGATAGACCAAGGGATGAAGGTGATTTCAGAAGTACTGTAAATCATTTTATGGGGAGATTTTCGAAAGAGGAGTATATCAATTCAGTAAACGAGATTAAGGATCACATACAGCGTGGTGATATCTATGAGATGAATTTTTGCCAAGAGTTTTATAATGATAATGCAGAATTACACCCTGCCGATACTTTTATAGCCCTTAATAAATATTCTCCGACCCCTTATGCTACTTTTTTGAAAAAAGGGAACAATTATATCATCTCTGCAAGCCCAGAGCGCTTTCTAAAGAAGAAAGGTCATACAATAGTTAGCCAACCAATTAAAGGAACAATAACTCGTAGCATCGATCCTGAAGAGGATGAGAGCCTTAAACAGCATTTAAAAAACGATCCGAAAGAACGTGCAGAAAATATAATGATTGTTGATTTGGTTCGCAACGATTTATCGAAAATTGCTGAAGTTGGAACTGTTAACGTGGATGAGCTCTGTGGTGTATACCCATTTCGACAACTATTTCAAATGATTTCAACAATATCCTGTAAACTTAAAAAGGAACATGATTTTGTTGATGTTCTTAACGCTACATTCCCAATGGGCTCAATGACAGGAGCTCCTAAAATTAGAGCAATGCAGCTAATTGAGCAATTCGAAAGAACAAAAAGAGGGTTGTATTCAGGTTCCATTGGTTATATAACACCTGATCATAATTTTGATTTGAATGTAGTAATCAGAACCCTCCTTTATAATAAAGATAAAAAATACCTCTCGTTTAGCGTAGGCAGCGCTATTACGATTAACTCCGATCCTGAGAAAGAGTATCAGGAGTGTTTGCTCAAAGCTAGAGCTATTCTTACCACCCTAAAAGCTGAAATAATTGATGCAAAGTAAGTTTGTCGATTTTATTCGAGATAATAATATTGTTTCAGCCAGCGATAAGATATTACTTGGAGTTAGTGGTGGAATAGACTCTATGGTAATGCTTAGTTTGTTTCGTAAAGCAGGTTTTACTGTTTCGGCGGCACATTGCAATTTTTCATTACGGGGCGAAGAGTCCGATGGTGATGAAATGCTTGTTGAGCATGAATGCGAGATAAATAGTATTAAGCTTCATCGAATAAAGTTTGAAACAGAAAGCTATGCAAAGGAGCATAAGTTGTCCATTCAAGTTGCTGCACGAAATCTTCGATATAATTGGTTTAATAAGCTTTGCGATGAATTTGGCTACTCCAAAATAGTCATTGCCCATAATCGTGATGATGTTGCTGAAACGCTAATTCTTAATCTCACTAGGGGAACTGGTTTAAAGGGTTTGTCGGGGATTAAAGTCGTTAATGGTAAAATTATTCGACCTTTACTTTTTGCTAGCAGAGATGAGATTACCCGCTATGCTGTTCAAAATGATGTTTCATTTCGAAACGATTCTAGCAATGCTTCGGTAAAGTATGCACGAAATAGAATCCGGCATAAAGTAATTCCTGAACTAGAGCAGTTAAATCCATCTGCCAAGAAATCTATTTTCGAAACGGCAAAGCATATCAATGAAGCATGGAATCTTGTGGAAGATTATCTTATTAATCTGAAAGGAAAACTTGTTAAACAGGAAAATGATCGGGTTCTTTTTGATATTAGAGGTTTGTCGAATGAAAAGTATAGCAAACTCTTTTTGTTTGAAGAACTCAGCCCTTTTGGATTTTCGTATGAAACGCTTGAGCAGGTTGTGGCATCAATTCATGGTCAGTCGGGTAAGGTATTTTATTCCTCTTCGCATCAGCTTCTTCGCGATAGGGATTTTTTTATTCTGACTCAAAAGAAAGAAATTGATTTATCAATTGCTCTGATCGAGAAGGAATGCAAATCAATTGATTTTCCCATTAAACTTAGGTTTAGGATATCAGAAGAGTCTGAATTAGATGAAATTCCGCGAGATAAAAACATTGCAGTTTTAGACTACGACAAACTAGCTTTTCCACTTAACCTTAGACCTTGGCAGCCTGGTGATAGGTTTATGCCATTTGGAATGGATAAATTCAAAAAGATAAGCGATTTCTTGATTGACCAAAAAATTTCGTTGGTTGAGAAAGACCAAATTTATGTTTTGACATCGAATGATGAAATTATTTGGGTTGTAGGAAAAAGGATTGACGATAGATTTAAGGTTTCTCCGAAAACAAAAAACATTTGGCATTCCTCTTTCATCTAAAACCTGTCATCTTTTACTTAACCCTCGGCTATCTCGGTTAGCTCAAACCACCTTTCACTCTTATGCTCTATGGCTTTTATAACTTCACCATATCTGGCCGATTTCTGAGTAATCGTATTGTGTGGGAGGGTTCCGCTGCTAATCTCGGTTTCAAGCTGAATCTTTTCAACTTCTAATTCGGCTATTTCTATTGTAATTGCCTCTAATTCTTGTTTCTCTTTAAATGATAATTTTTTAACCTTCTCCCGTTCGGGCTTAGATTTTTCCGTTTTATCAATACTTTTCTTGACCGCTTTTATTTGATTCACCTCATTCTCCTTTGCCCATTCACGATAATCGGAGTAGTTTCCTGGAAATCCGCTTATCTCTCCATCTCCTTCAAATACTAAGAGGCCATCTACAACCTTATCCATAAAATGGCGGTCGTGCGATACCACAATAACAACCCCTGCGAAATTTCGAAGATAATCTTCTAGAACATTGAGTGTAAGGATATCTAAATCATTTGTTGGCTCATCGAGGATTAAGAAATTAGGGTTTCGCATTAATATTGTTAGAAGGAAGAGTCTTCTTTTTTCACCGCCGCTAAGTTTACTAACAAATGAGTATTGCGTTTCGGGGGCAAATAAGAATAGATTTAGGAATTGCGATGCGGTAAGAACCTTACCATCACCAAGAGTTACTACTTCGGCAATCTCCTTTGCAACATCAATGACCTTTTGGTCTTCCCGGATTTTCATTCCTTCTTGCCTATAGTAACCAACAACAAGTGTTTCACCAGGATCAACAGCCCCTGAATCGGGGAGGAGGTTTCCTGTAATGATATTTAAAAAAGTTGATTTTCCTGTACCGTTCTGTCCGATGATACCAAGTTTCTCAGTACGATTGAACATATATGAGAAATCCTTAAGAATCACTTTATCACCAAAACTTTTAGATATTGATTTAATCTCAAGTACTTTCTTACCTAATCTCGACGATTTAACGTTGATTTCAACCTCTGAATCGTTACGGCGTTGGCTTGCTTTTTCTTGAATTTGGTAGAATGCATCAATACGATATTTAGCCTTTGTACCTCTTGCTTGTGGCATTCTACCCATCCATTCCGATTCTTTTCGAAGTAGATTTGATGCTTTTTCAACCTCAGCATTTTGATATGAAATCCGTTCCTGTCGCTTTTCAAGGAAATAGGCATAGTTTCCTTTATACCAGTATAATTCCTTTTGGTCAAACTCAATGATATCTGTACAAACCCTATCAAGAAAAAACCTATCGTGGGTTACCATTAGTATGGTAATTTTATTTTTTAGCAGATACTCTTCGAGCCACTCAACCATATCCAAATCGAGGTGGTTTGTAGGCTCATCGAGGATGAGAAAATCAGGGTTATTGATTAAAGTGGATGCTAGCGCTACGCGTTTTCGCTGTCCTCCAGATAGCTGCGAGACAGGTTTATTAAAATCATCCAATCGAAGTTTTGATAGGATTTGTCGAGCTTTCACCTCATGATCCCAAGCTGAAAGTCTATCCATCTCCTCAATTGAATGATGAAGTAGATCTTTATCATCATTGGCTAGGGCTTTTTCGTATGAACGAATCGCCGATGCAACTTTATCATTCGAAGCAAAAACATTTTCAATAACTGTAGCATTTTCAATTAGTTCAGGTTCTTGTTCAAGGTAACCAATGTGTAAATCGCTTTTGAAAATGATATTACCTGAGTCAGCTGTATCCTTTCCTGCAATTATCTTTAGTAGCGTAGATTTCCCTGCACCATTGCGTGCAATGATACCTACCCGCTGGTCTTGTCCAATAGTTAACTTTATATCTTTAAATAGTTCTAAATCGCCAAACGATTTGGTTAAATTCTCAACTTGTAGATAGGGTATCATCAATAAAAATTTTTGCAAAAGTAGTTTAATTTATGGGAATGGGAGAGAAATGGAATGATGGAGTATTGGAAAGATGGAATAAATGAAACAGCATCACTGCAACACAATATTTCTCTATCTTTATAACGATAAATTGAAAACAATGACCCGAAAAGAACGTTTTAAACTGATAATTGAATATTTCAAGGTGAATATGCCTGTTGCAGAGACAGAGCTTGACCATACTTCACCTTACGAGTTAATTGTGGCAACTGTACTTTCTGCACAGTGTACCGATAAGCGAGTTAATATTGTTACACCCCATTTTTTTGAGAAATATCCTACAGTTAATCATCTTGCAAAGGCACCAGTTGAAGAGATTCTTCAGCTGATTAAATCAATTTCATATCCTAATAACAAGGCGAACCATCTTTCGGGGATGGCGAAAATGCTAGTTGCTGATTTTGGTGGTATTATACCCTCTGATATAAACCAACTTCAAAAGTTACCCGGAGTTGGAAGAAAAACTGCTAACGTTGTTGCCTCTGTAGCATTCAATAAACCTGCAATGGCCGTTGATACTCATGTTTTCAGGGTAGCTAAAAGATTAGGACTTAGTCATAATGCTAAAACTCCATTGGCTACAGAACTTCAACTTATTGAGTTTATTCCACAAGAACTTATACCAATTGCCCATCATTGGCTAATACTGCATGGAAGATATGTTTGTATAGCACGTAAACCTAAATGTCCTGAGTGTGGGGTGAGGGAGTTTTGTAAAGAGTATGGGAAGAAAAAAGTGGCAAGTGAGAAGTGAGAAGTGAGAAGTGAGAAGTGAGAAGTGAGAAGTGAGAAGTGAGAAATGAGAAATGAGAAATGAGAAATGAGAAAGAAAGACTAGTAACCTATACATAAAATTAAGAAAATTGACCAATTAGCTCCGCTGAATTTGCAAGTTTGGTTGGCATATTGTCTCATTGTCAAATTGAATAAATGTCAAATTACTCTTACGACGGCACTTTCCCGGGTTTGCTTACGGTTATCTTTCATGCATACGAGTCGAAAAATTGGCCGGAGGCCATTATTCGCCCCGAAAAGCAAGGGCTTCTGTTTGGTGAAATAGTAAAGATAAAGACCGATGAGCATAAGGGGTCAAGGGTTTGGGATGGCATTAAGCGTTATGGTGGTGATATTACCTGTGAGCAGATTTTTCATGCCTTTTTATCGCTCGATGAAGATGTGGAGATGGTTATCTTAAACTATTGCCGAGAGCTATTCTCTCAAAAAGTTTGTATTTCTACAAACTTTGCTAATGAATTCGTTCTGAAAGTAAGTCAACTTGAAAAGAAGATTCTTCGGGAGGCGCAGCATTTTGTGATGTTCATCCGATTTGAACAAGCAGCAGATGGTACTTGGTTTGCACCAATTTATCCTAAATACGATATTCTACCTTTAATCACAGGTCATTTCGGCGAACGATTCGCAGATCAGCCCTGGTTGATCTATGACACCCGAAGGAATTATGGTTTTTTCTTCGATACAAAAAAAATGGAGCAGATAACCATTGATAATCCTGCTTTCAATATTATCTCAGGTCAACTCAATAGTGAAGTAACGCATCCTGACGAAGACAAGTGGCAGGAGATGTGGAAGAGTTACTTTAAGGGAATTGCAATTAAAGAGAGAACCAACTTAAAATGTCAGCAAAACTTTATGCCTAAGAGGTTTTGGAAGTATCTTACTGAGAAAAAACTGTAATGTCAGAAGACAGGAGACAGAAGACAGGAGACAGAAGACAGGAGACAGGAGACAGGAGACAGGAGACAGGAGACAGAAGACAGAAACCACACTAGATGTTTTAATTCATATTTGAATTATCGCGCCTAGCGTGGTTTCTTCATTTATAACTAATGCTTACAACAAATACTCATTTAATTTTAATGCATTGCTAATCTTGCCTTAGCCTCATCTAGAGTGCTAACAAAGTTTATTCGACCCATTCTGTTACTTTCATAAATGAATTCTTTAAGACTTTTGCTCGAAAGATTTGAGAAGTTGCCAACTATAGCAAGACAGACATCGTAATTGGAGAATTTTTGAAGAATTTCTCCTGCTATTCTCGTTTTTAGGTCGAAGAAATCGGAAATGATATTCTTCTCGTGAATAATTATCTTAGTTGAACCCTGATAGCTGCAATTTGCCATAAGATCCAAAGCATCTTGTACCTCTTTTATTATAACATCCTCTGAGATTATTTCGGCTATACTTGTATTGTCGGTTTGACTAACTTTTATTTTCATTTTTATTTATTTAAACTTTTATTGATTACGCAGGTTCAAGTTTTTCTTGGGAATAAACAGCGTAAGGAATCTCCCTCATGTTGTATCTTGAACTCATTACTTCTCCGTACGCACCACATGAAAGGATTGCTAGAATATCTCCACGCTGTACCTGTGGGAGAGGAATTTCCTTTGCAAAGCAATCGGCTGACTCACAAACTGGACCAACTACATCATATGTTAAAATATTACCATTTGATGAGAGGTTAACAATTGAGTGGCTTGCGTCGTAAAGCGCAGGTCTGATTAAATCATTCATCCCAGCATCAACCACAGCAAATTGATGCTTTGAACTTCCTTTGACATAGGTTACTTTGGTAATCAAACTCCCACATTGAGCAACAATTGAACGACCTAGCTCAAAATGAATCTTTTGATTTGATTCTAAAACGAGATTCTGGTTAAAGGTCGAGAAATATCCCTCAAAATCCGGGATAGGGTTACTGTTTGGTCTTGTATAGTCGATTCCTAAACCACCACCCATGTTGATGTAATTGAAACTATTCTTAGGGAATAGCTCATTTTTCAGCTGATTTGCTTTTGACGATAACGTCTTGAAAACCTCCATGTTGGTTATTTGAGAGCCGATATGAAAGTGAAGCCCAATTATATTGATATTTTTCAAGCTAGGTAGAATTCTTTTTGCTTCAATCACCTCATCAACCGAAAGGCCAAACTTATTTTCAATCATCCCAGTGGTAATATGAGCATGAGTTCCTGCCTTAACATCAGGATTTAACCTCAATGCAACCTTTGCAATGATTGAGCGCTGTGCTGCTAATTGATTGATGACAATTAATTCCTGTACCGATTCACTATGGAAGCAGAAGATACTGCTATCAAGTGCAAGTTCAATCTCTGAATCGGTTTTTCCAACTCCAGCAAAAACGATTTTTTTAGGATCGAAGCCACATTTAATGGCCAGTTCAACCTCATTGCCGCTAACACAATCGGCACCAAGACCAAATGATGCGATTCGTGTAAGAATTTTACGATTTGCGTTAGCCTTAATTGCATAGTGTACCTCAAAACCATATCTCCCTGATGATTCTTTTACCCTTTGCAGGGTTTGGTCGAGTAGATTAGTATCGTAAAAATAAAACGGCGTTGGAGTTGATTCCAGCTTGCCGAGCGATTCTATTGTTATCATGGCTTACGCTTCGATTAGATTGTTTTCATTCACAACTTGATGTAATGCTCTTAGGGTATCAATCTTATGGTTACTGCTAACAAGGATTGAAATGTTATGGTTACTACCTCCGTATGATATCATTCTTACAGGAATGTTTTTTAGCGTATTGAAGATCCTCCCAGCGTAACCATTTTTGTCGGCAACAAAATCACCGACAATACAGATAATTGTTTGATCTTCATCAACCTCAACGGAGGAGAATACGCTAAGTTCATCTAAAATTTTATCGAGATTTTTCCTGTTGTCAATAGTTAGCGATACAGCAACCTCCGATGTGGTAATCATGTCAACGGCAGTAGTGTACTCATCGAAAATCTGAAAAATTCTCTTCAAGAATCCATGAGCCATCAGCATTCTGGATGAGCGAATCTTGATGGCTGTGATTCCATCCTTCGCCGCAATCGCCTTTACTCCCGAAGGATTATAATGGTGGCTGATTATTGTTCCGGGATCACTGGGTTGAAGTGTGTTTTTAAGAATTACAGGAATACCTTTTCTGCTACAAGGGTAAATAGTAGACGGATGAAGTATTTTAGCACCAAAATACGCAAGCTCTGCCGCCTCATCGAACGATAACTCACGGATTGGTGATGTTTCGTTCACAAATCGAGGATCGTTATTATGAATTCCATCAATGTCGGTCCAAATCTGAACCTCTTTAGCATCTACTACATTGCCTATAATTGCTGCTGAATAATCGCTTCCGCCACGACCTAAATTATCAACTTCGCCCTGATTATTTCGGCAGATAAATCCTTGGGTTACAAATATTTTTGTTCCAATGTAATCATCAAGAATTCGATCTATGTTATCGCTGATAAAATTGTAATCAGGTTCTTGGTCATCGTTGGTTTTCATATACTCTAAAGCTGAAATATATGCGGCACTTCTCTTCTGCTCTGTTAGATATTGATGAAACAAACCTGTAGACAACAGTTCTCCTGCGGCCAATGTTTCGTTGTACACATTACCGTTAAAACCTCTTCTAATATCCCTGAAAATTTTGCTAAACATATCATTGATAAACTCTTCACCACGTTTTTTATATAAGTTGGTAAAGAAAAGCTCATTGCTAGTATTGTAATACTTAGCCTCAAGTTCCTTTGCCAAATCCATTGCCCTCTCGGAATTACCTTTTTTTGCCTCATCGGCAATTGTAATTAATGAATTGGTTGTGCCCGACATTGCTGAAAGAACAACAATAATGGGTTCATTTGCCGGAATAATTTCCGCAAGATTTCTGATTCGTTGGGCGGTTCCAACTGATGTACCACCAAACTTCAATACTTTCATTTTTTATTGGGTTAAGAGTTAAACAAAAAAGGCCTGCAGAATTCTGCAGGCCCTAGTCTTATTATATTAATGTTATAGTTTTTTCACATCAATCCTTTAATCCTGGCCTGCACAGCATGTGGTGCTTCTTACACATATACATGGCTTTATTCATCATGCTTTTCTTAAGCATAATGTCATGTTTTATAGTGCAAGTGGCCAAACGATTATTCATAAATTGGTTTAATTTCGATTGCAAGTATATGAATTAATTTAATAAGTAATATCATCTCTTAGAAAATTATTCTAAAAAAGCATAATCTACATAACCTTTTTCATCCGGTGTATAGAATGTATTCATATCAAGATTAGTGGATAATGGTTTGCTTTTCATAAATCTTTGAACTAAATCAGGATTGTTAATGAACGGACGACCAAAAGCAATCAAATCTGCTGATTTATTGTCGATGTCCCTTGTCGCTCTATCAAAATCATACCCACCTGAAAGAATTAAAGTTCCTTTAAAGATATCTCTAAAGGTCTTTTTAATACTAGATGGAACCTGAGGTGCACCCATTGCACTATGGTCAACAAGGTGAATATAAACTAAGCCTAATTCGTTGATTTTTTTTGCAAGATATGTGTACGTTTCATCGATTTCAGGATAGTGGGGCATATCGCTTGCAACTCCGTAAGGCGAAAGCCGGATGCCAACTTTATCCTTACCAATAGCATGGCTAACTGCCTCGGCAACTTCAATCACAAACCGGCAACGATTTTCAATACTTCCTCCATAGCTGTCAGTTCTAATATTGCTTATTGGTGATAAGAATTGCTCAAGCAAATAGCCATTTGCTCCATGCAATTCAACTCCATCAAAACCTGCCGCAATTGCATTCTTAGATGCAGTTACATATTCTTCTTTTGTTAGAGATAGTTCAACCGATGACATTTCTTTTGGCGTTGGAAAGTCTTGCATACCGTTACTATCGGTCCACATTTGTCCTGCAGGCTTCACTGCTGAGGGGGCCAATACTATTGCGCCATTTGGAAGGTTTAATTGATGACTAATTCTTCCGGTATGCATTAGCTGAACGAATATCTTTCCACCTTTTGCGTGCACTGATGACGTTACCTTTTTCCATCCATTAACCTGTTCGGCACTAAAAAGGCCAGGTATTCTTGAATATCCTAAACCATTGGGAGAGGGAGAGGTTCCTTCGGTAATTATTAGTCCTGCACCGGCACGTTGCCCGTAATAGGTTGCAATTAAATCATTTGGAATATTTCCAATTGCCCTTGAACGGGTCATTGGAGCCATTACAATTCGATTCTTTAACTCAGCCTTTCCTAAAAGATAGCTGCTGAATAGCTTTTTCTGTTCCATTTATTTGATTTTTATTGATTTTTCGGTTTATTGCAAACTATTAACAATTAAATACTCTAATAGTTTTTAATGTAGATTGTTAATTATTATTAAACTCGAGATAATCAATAATTCAATTGATAGTAAGATGATAAAAGAAGAAAAAAAGTACGAGTACGAACTTGAATTTACTGTTCGAGATTATGAGTGCGATTTACAGGGAATTGTTAATAATGCAGTGTATCTAAACTACCTTGAGCATACAAGACATCAATACCTGCTGAATAAAAAGATAGATTTTGCAAAACTGCATACTGAGGGCATTGACTTGGTTGTATCAAGAATTGAGATTGACTACAAATACTCCCTGTCGAGCGATGATACCTTTGTTGTGAAAGTGAATACCTGTAAAGAAGGAAATTTACGATTGGTGTTCGAGCAGGATATTTATAAATTACCTGAATATAAACATGTTGTTCATGCAAAAGTAATTGGGGTAGGCTTAAATAATGGTAGACCTATGAAGGTTGATAGTATTCCAGGATTTATAGATTTTGAATAATTTTACTTTGAGTCCAAATCTTTGTTATTCATACTAACTGTTAGCATAATAATTAATTTACAATATTATTATTAATAACATGCTACAAAATAATGCATTAAAACAATAAATATGCATTGATGATTTATATCAATTATTAAAGTAGCTGTATATTTGTAGATTATTACTAATATGCGAAAAAATATTTTGTGGTGATAAAGAGAATTAAGTACATTATATCAATATGCGTTTTTTTATGTTCGCAATCTGTCTTTTCACAGATTAGTGAATTGCATTTGGATGATTTAACTAATTGTATACCAAGTAAATACAAGGATACTATTAATTCAATAGAGCAATCCTATAAGGTTGGTGTTGGAATATATACCGATGTTACTCAAAACACATTTACTGATCAGGAAAAAATGGAGAAGTTAATCTCACTTTTTAAGATTCAGTTAGCAGCTGAACAGAAATTAAGTAAGATTTGGGAGCAATCGGATAGCATATCGAAGGAGAATTCTTCAAAATATTTTACCGAAGCGTCGAGAGCATACAAGGAGTTAACTGATACTATTAATCTTTCAAAGCCCAATTTTAAAACGGTAAAAAGCGCATTGGTTGCAGTTGAAAAATCTCATCAAGTGATTATTTTACAAAAATTTGGATTGCAAGTTTTATTGGGTTGTGTTAGAGAAGGCCAAAACAAACTTGGACAACCTAATGATATACCTGATATTGTAGTCAATATTGACATGATAGAGCGGTTTCGGAAAGTATGGAATGATGCAAATGCTCCAATGACCTATGACCAATGGGTGTACAAACCTACTGAACGAAAACTATTTGCTGCTAAATCGCTTGCCGATTCATATAAAGATCGATTTAATGAAAAGAAAAAAGATGTTGGATTGAATGTCGCAGGACAGGATATTTCTACACAGGGTTTATTGGCAACTAATTCAACAAATACTACTTCGGATAAAGATGATATAGGTATTGATAAATCAAAATCTCAGAGCGATAATATAGTTGGTGGTAAAAATAATAGAACAACTGGTGGGTGGAATAATAATGGGAAGAATCATAATTATTCGATTAAAGGAGAAGCGAACCATTTTGAAATTAAAAGTTTGATTTCTCAATCGAGAATTAATACACTTGGTGTTGACTATTTTTCAATTCAAATTGCAGCGAGTAAAAAACAGCTTGTTATTGAAAAACTTAAAAACGAATTGTACTGTACCAATCTTATGATTGAGGAAAAAAATGAGGATGGTTGGTATAAATACTTAATAGGTCATTTTAGTTCTGTTGATTCTGCCAATAAGTTTTTAGCGAAGCCGTGTATTACCCGTGGATTCGTTTCGGGGTACAGCAAATCTAAAGGAAGAATCGCCATTTTAAGTATTAAAAATCAAATAGACGCCTCATTCGATACCTCTGCCTATTCAATTGTTTATCGGGTTCAAATTGCTGCTTCACGACAACCATTGTCCAACGAATTAATAGCAACAATTTACAAGGGTTATAACCCTGTTAACGTTTCACAAGAAGATGGATGGTATCGATATTCAATTGGTGATTTCATTTACTTCAATGAAGCAAAAATTACTCGAGATTCGTGCGGTACTAAAGATGCTTTCTTAATGCCATATCAAAATCAGAAACGAATTCAATGGCCAAGAAAAGATGCGATGGAGGATTTGAAAGTTAAACAGAATGAGAACTCAATTTATGTAGTTCAGGTTGCAGCATCAAGAAAACCTTTACCGTTACAGATTATCCGTGATATTATTAAAGTAGATTATCCTCTTACTATGCAATTTGAGGATGGTTGGTACAAGTATTATATTTCTGCATTTACTAATTTTACTGTTGCAAAAGAGGTGGCAGCAAAGATTGGTATTAAGGGAGCATTTATTGCAACCTATAAAAACGGCTTACGCATAAAACCATAGAAAAACAACAATACAATGAAAAACTTAACCACTTATTTTCTGAAAATGGCAATAGTACTAATGTTGCCAGCGCTACTATTAACAGGATGTGCTTCTCGGAAAAATATTCTGATGCTTCAAGGTTTATCTGAGCAAACAGGAACTTTTACTAACTCAGGAAAAGCTTCGTACAAGTTGCATAAGGGCGATAACCTTTACATTAAAGTTTATAGCGTTGATGAAAAAACTTCAAAGTTTTTCCAGAGCGATTTACCAAACCTGATGAATCAAACGTATATGTTCCTCAATAGCTATACGATTGATGAAAGCGGTTTCATACACGTATCATTTATCGATAAACTGCTTGTTGAGGGATTGTCGATTGAGGAATCTAAAAATTTGATTCAGAAAGCGCTGAATGAGTATTTTAAAGAGTGTACGGTTGTTGTAAAACTTGTTAGTTTTCAAGTATCCGTCCTTGGTGAAGTAAATAGCCCAGGCTCTTTTACTATTGAAAAGGAGCAGGTTAATCTTTTTCAAGCATTAGGACTTGCCGGAGGAGCTAAAGATTTTAGTAACCTTAGAAAGGTAACTCTTGTAAGACAAACTGATACAGGATCTCAGGTTCAGGTACTTGATATGACCAATCAGAAAATATTAGAGTCTGAATTCTTTTATTTAATGCCAAATGATATTGTTTACATCCAACCAGTAAAAGCTAAAACTAATATTGGCTCTGCTCCCTATCTCCTAATTTCAACTCTTTCATTGGCCCTACTTGCTTTGAATATCTTTTTGAAGTAAAAAAATATGAATCACCGAGAGGTTGAAAGGGAGGAGAATACAATAGACTTTAAGAAGGTATTAGGAATACTTTACAGAAATTGGTATTGGTTTACAGCATCAATAGCATTCTTTGTAACGGCTGCATTTCTATGGACTTTTTTTTCGATACCAATTTATCAGGTTGAAACAAAAATATTGATTAATGATGAGGGTTCAACATTTATGGATCCTCAGATGATGATTAGTCAAGCTTTCGCCCCAAATTCCTACAAGGTTAAAAAGGAGATGCAGGTATTAGGGAGTTATTCTCTAACCTCTGAGGCGCTTCAAAAGCTTCCGCTAGAAGCGAATTGGTGGTATAAAGATGGTTTTAAAACCAAATTGGTATATCCACCTCCTTTTCGCATTTCAATTGACTCTACCCATTTTCAGAATAAAAATATTATACTGTCAGTTTTGTCGTTGGACGAAACACGAGTAGTGATTGATTATCTTGATGTTGATGCAGAGAAGAAAGTATCAGACACTATTACATTTGGAAGTTACTTTGAATCACCTTCTTTCCGCTTTAGAATAATTCCCAATTCAAATAAAACAATTGGTAAAAACTATCAGCTTTCACTTAATTCTAAAGAGAACTTAATATCTAGTTTCAATAGAGTTGAACTTATTGAAGAAAAATTTTCTTCAACAATCACCCTTCGGTTTAAAGATCAATCTCCTAAAAGAGCTGCTGATTTTCTTGATGCTCTCTCACAATCATTTCTTAACCGTGGCGTAAAACGTAAAAACAGGATTGCATTAAATACTATTCGATTTATTGAAAATCAGCTTGAAAATGTTACTGATTCATTGCATTATTCTGAAGAGCAATTGGAGAAGTTTCGCAGAATTAAGGGTGCTACCAATCTTGACTTTCAAACACAAAAGGCTTATGAGTTGCTTGATGGACTTGAGCGTGATAAAGCACAATCTACAGTATTTCTGAACTATTACGATTATTTAAGGAGTTCAATAACACAAAATCTTGAGTTAAACAAGTTGGTGGTTCCTTCATCGATGGGAATTGCCGATGAGGTGTTAAATAAATTGGTTTTAGACCTAATTCAATTTTATTCTGAAAAAACTGAGATTACAGTAAATTCAAAGAAGGAAAATCCTATGCTTGGGGCTATTGACTACAAAATTGAAGAGCGTAAAAAAACTGTTCTCGAAACGATTAATGGATTAATATATTCTACTAAAATTGCTATTAAAAACCTAGATAATCGTATTTCAAAATACCAGCTGGAAGTTTCTAAGATACCCGAGAAAGAGAAGCAGCTGCTTTCGTTTCAACGTAAGTTTAAGCTAAATGATGAAATTTACACTTTCCTTTTAACCAAGAGGTCTGAGTTACAAATAGCGTCAGCCTCTAACTTTCCAGAGAATGAGGTTTTAGATGAAGCATCGGTTGTTCGGGCTGTAATTGTATCTCCGAATAAGCGACTGAACCTGTTGATGGCTATTTTCTTTAGCGTTGCTTTGCCTTTTTTAATTATATACCTGCGTTCGCAGCTAATTGATAAATTTGAAGATTCTAGTCAACTTGATAAGTTAGGATACCCAGTAGTTGGTGAACTAATTCATTCAGATTCAGACGGACCATTCGTTGTTAATCAGGAGCAAATTTCAGTTTTCTCAGATTCATATCGGTTGTTGAGAACAAATATAAAATTTTTAATAGGTGGTGGTGAGTCAAAAGTTATCCTTGTTACCTCAACGTTCTCAGGAGAAGGGAAAAGCTATGTGTCGAGAAATATTGCTGCAAGCTTTGCATTGGCTGGACATAAAACGGTTTTGGTAAACTGTGATTTACGTAAACCTGAGAAAGAGTTCTTCTTTAAGAATGATTCGATAAGCGGTTTAAGTGCATATCTAAGTAATAATACCGATTTTGAGAAGTTGATTCAGGGATCTGAAGTTGAGAATCTATCGTTCATTTCTTCAGGCTTAGTTCCACCCAATGCAACTGAACTAATCGACTCGCCCAAAATGCTAGAGCTTTTGAGTAAATTAAAAGAGAGGTACGAGATTATTGTAATCGATTCTCCACCGATTGGTATTGTTGCCGATAGCTATATACTTGCTCAAAATTCTGATTTGTTGCTTTTTATTGTAAGGTATAATCACAGTAGAATTAATAGTATTGAGAAGATATTATCATCTATATCGCAAAAGGAGTTTAAAAAAGTTGCCATTGCCGCAAATGATTTGAGTACAAAATATTTTGGATATGGTTACTATGGCAATAATTATGGGTATGGATATCATTATGGGCAAACCAAGAATAAAAAGAATAAGAGTTAATTTATAAAAAAAAGTTCCGGAATCCTCATTCCGGAACTAACCTAAAAACCTAACTAAACTATGGTTTTGATGGAGAACCAAACCAATTAATCGAACCTATCTATTGGCCTATTAATTTCACTCTTGATTTCAACACTCTGTAAGTATTGAATTTTGTTTTGTATCTTATTTTAATCATAAAAGCCTTGCTTATTAGATTCCCCATCTCTTGAGTAATATTTTTGATTATCTCGAAATCCGATGGATGGATTATTTTTTCAAGACTCTCATACGAAGGCGATATTTCATTCGGAAGGAATCCTAGTGATTTAAAAAAGTGGGGACTCCAGATTTGAGTATTATTATTTCTGTCAATTATTATGAATCCTGAGTATTCATTGCTATATCTTGGTTCTAACTGAGTCAATTCAATGCCTGAATTGATTCCAAAAAGTTTAGGTTGATTAACTTCAATTAATAAATATCTTGCTTTTGCTTTGAGTTCCATAATTCAATAGTTAAATTAAGGAAGACTCCAATCGGTATTATCGGAGTCTTCCTCTGTTTGATTAAGTTTAGTTTTTTACCACCTTAATCGTTGAATCCAATCCACTTCCCGTTACTTTCACAAAATATATTCCATTTGGATAACCAGAAATATCAAGTTTATTGGGGTTTGAGGTATTAACCGTTTTGGCCTCGTATAGAACCGAACCAATAACATTCGTAATTTTTATGGATGTGTTATTGTCAGTACCCTGAGGTAGTGTTACATAGAAGTTTCCGTTGGTTGGATTAGGGAATGCTTTAATTCCATCGTTTTCTTCGTTTGTAATACTACTAGTTCCATCTACCAAAACGTTAATTACATCATTCAAAACAGCCCCATGGCTATCTTTAACTGTAAATGATAAAGTGGTGTTGCCTAAATTTTTAGGTTTAACAATAAACTGATTTGTCGAAGCAAAAACTTCTAATACATTGCTATTACCGCTAACTACACTGAAAGTGATTGCATCGTTATCCGGATCATTAAAGAAATTATTTAGAGCATATTCAACTAAATTACCAGTAGTATGGTAAACTATTTCTTTACTTGTTCCGATAAATATTGGCGCACGGTTGGTTGGTGTTACTTCAACATTAAGTTTTAGCTCGCTGATGGCATTGAACTCATCGGTTGCTTTGAATGTATAAGTGTAAAGACCAGCATCACCATAGGTTGGTGTTAAAGTAACAGTCAGTTTACCATTGGTAAAGTTGTAGCTCAATTTGCTATAGCTGGTTTCTGGCGCTATAGTAAATGTATTTCCTTCTAAATCCACTACTTTATATGTTAATGATAAAGTCTCATTCTCTGCCACAACTATATTATCTGTTAAGCCTTCGAAATGAGGACCTTCATTAACGTGTAGTTTAACTGGTACTTTCACAACTGGCGAATTAGGATCGTTTGAGGTAAATACTATGTTAGCAATTTGATCACCACGCTGTGCATAAGCACTTTCGAAGTGAAGGTTTACATCACTAGCATCACCCATTGCTAATGTTCCCTCTTGAGCCGATGTGATTGTTAACCACGATGAATTATCGGCAGTTTCCTCTGCTGCAAACATTAACCAGCCAATGGTTTCAAATCCGCTAATTAGCTGTATATCTCCCCAACTCCCTTCGTTGTAATACAGGTATCGACCAGCAACTATCTCGGAATTAGTGATTGATCCAATCGGGTAAGCAATACCAAATGGGAAAGTCACTGAAACGTAGAAGTCTTCATTTGGATAAATCTTAGCCGCTTTATCCATCTTTACCTGATACCATGCACCTGACTCATCACTACCTGAACCAGTAAATTCGAGTTTACCTTGCGCTATCTTTGATGCATTTCCGATTGATGATCCACCAGCTAAAATATTTACCTCAATAGTACCGCTAATTAGCCCTTCAGTTCTCATAAATGTTTCTATGTGAGATAGGTTGAACACTTGTGAGCCAGCATTATACTTTGTAGCAATGGTGAGTGATGATGAACCACCGTTACCAATAAAAGTATTGGGAATTTTCTTATCGGTGTAGGTAATAACCCTATTGTAAGATGTTTTAGACTGAGCGCTATTTTTTGTAGATGCTATAGTTGATTTAAGCGATAGTTTACTTGCAGTTGATACATTTTTGATGCTGTTTGTGCTTGTAGCCTCAACTCTTCCGTACTCTATACTAATAGCATAATCTAAGTCAGATTTACCCTCAACATTACCAAAGCTGATATTTTTATCGGCTGTTTCGCTAAAAGTATTCATCGAAACGATAATAGGTGTTTTGACCACGTTAATAACAGGAGGTTCAATCGCAGAACCTTTAAGCGTTATGTGCTTTTCACCAATGCTAGTTGTTAAAACCAGGTCGTCGGTGAAATCGCCTGCTGCTCCTGGAGCAAAAGTAGCTCTTACATTAAGTTCATCGCCAGGTTTTACAGTAAAAGTAGGAGTAGACATAGCCCAAGGCGAATAGATTTCCGAAATATCAGCCCAACGCCATTCTGGCCCAAACCAACCATCAACCAATGCGTAAATTTGTAAGCTTAGCCCCATAGTACCATTGGCCATCTGAGCCCAAGTAATATCGTATGGTGCAGCACCATCGTTTTTAATGGTAAATTCTTTAAAGTTTGCTTTTGGCATTCCCCATTCCAACGCAACCATCTTTGTTCCAAAATCAACCATTGTCTCAGCGGTAAATATCGCATCGCCAGTAACGGTTAGCTCTACAGGTTTCTCTAAATTCTCTTTACCCGGAACATTAGTTTGTATCTTTAACGCTTGGTTGTATATACCACCAAATACGTTGCGAGCATCAAGGTTTAGTTGACCTGTTAAGGTACTGTTTGGCTCAATTATTAGTTTCTTAGCTGGAACTAGAACGTAGGCAAGGCCCTTACCGTAATCAAGATCCTGATATTCAGAAATCATGATTCCATTTTTGCTATCCTTCTGTAATCCTATGGTAGAGAAATGCGATGTAGCATCTGCACCACCCTCTTCGGCTTTGTACTGGAATTTCATGGTTCCATTTTTATAGAATATAACTTGAGCAGAAACAGGATCACCCATTCCACCGAAATTATTTACAAAGTAGCTCCATGTTACTATTATCTTATCGTTGTAGAACTTGTAGAATATTCCAATATCCTCTTTTGCGAACATATAATCAGAGAAACCGCTAAATGTCCAATAAGGCATAATACATGGACCTGGATGAGTTTGAGTAGGAATGTAGTCTGTGAAAAATGAAGCTTCTGGATTTTCCTCGAACGAGATTATACCATTATCACCAATCTTAAAGGAGGTATACTTCTCCCCATAGAATTCAATGGCAAAGGGAAGAGTAAGTTTTCTCCAGAAAGTCTCTTGGTAATTGTTGAAATCATAGAAAGGTAGTTGTATTCCTGTTTTACGAATATCGATCCACTGATATACTTCACCCTGGTTGTACTTTTCATAGGTATAAGTAACATCTTCGGGTGTTGAGGTTGGTGCTTCGAATGACAACCACTCTTTGCCTTTTGTAGTTATTTCGAGTTTTCCTAATCCTGTGTTTTCTATAGAAAAAGGAACACTTAGCGAATCACCATAGGCAAGTGTTTGCTGCATTAAGTCGAGGTTAATATTAATACCCGGTGCATCTACTATTTTAGCAGTTACATAGATAGTATCGTGTGAGCCATCAGCGTAGTTAATTGATAGCCAATCCTCCAACGTTGCTAAAGTATTTGTAGGCACTTCTATCTTATAGTTACTGAATAGGCCAGGCTTTATTGATGTGGTTAACTCTCCGGTTATGTTAAAACTTCCATTAACAAAAGCCATATTTGAAATGTCAACATTTGCAGTGCCCGAGTTTTTAACACTAAACATGCTCGATTTTACTGCTCCCTGAAATACATCTCCAAAGGCAATTGTATCTGTTGAAACCTCTGGCTTTACAATACCACCATCGTTGATGTTCAATTTAACTAATGCATTTACCTGACTATTTGAAGGATCGTTATTAATGAAGTTAATGTATCGATTTACGGTTCCTTCAGATAAAGAAGATGTTTCCATGGTTACATTAACAGTTGTCGAATTACCTGGAGCAAGAATACCAGAACCATTCGTAATACTCTTAATTATACTTGGTCCAGGATAATCAAAACCTAATGCTAGCCCATCATACATTTCTATTAGTTGGCTATAATCTTGAACTAGTATCCCATCATTTTGATCTAAATTATCAATTAGGATATTCAGATAATCGGTTGTTCCTACATGATCGTAGTAGAAGCGTATATCGCCGTTGGCAAACAGAACCTGTTGTACAGTGAAATAGTCATCCAAATTGTAACCATCGCAAACCTTATCGTACTGTACAATTACTCTGTCTGCTTCAATTTGATAGAAAACTTGACCCTGAGAAACAAAAGAGAAGTAACCACCCAATGGAGAGATATAACCTTTAGGCCCCCACGAATCGTTTAGCCTTGGTGTATTTACTGGATTTACAGAATTGTCAAATGTTGTGAAACCACCCTTTGCAACGTAAAGAGTTTGCATATTTTGACCATAGTAAGGGAAGTCAAAACCTAAGTTTATGGTAGCATACTTGAAATTTGTATTTATCTGGCTTGTAATTTCAATACCTGTTGTTTTTATATCGTTGAAATCAAAAGCAATTGGGTTAGCCTCAGTTACCCTGTTCGACCTTTGCTTATACCCATATTTATGGTATTTTGTTGGCCAGTTATTGCTAACACCCTTTGTATCGAACTCTGGAATGAAGTACTTTAATGGGTAAGCACCAGTATTGCTAACTGTAATAGTTGCAGATATTTCATCACCAATCGTAATATTATCGACAGTTTGGGTTAAAGGAGTAATTTCAATTTTTGATGTTTCAGCACCAACTCCGAATAGCGAAATTTGATATGTAAGCGCACCATTGGTAATGGTAAGCACATCGTTGATATTCCCGATTTGAGTTGGTGTAAATTTCACCTTCAGAACCACCTCGTTGCGAGCTTTTATTTGAGATGGATTCCATCCGTCAATAATAAACTCTGAACCGCCTACGCTATAATCAACATCGTTAAAATTACCAAGACCTTGGTTCTCGATTACCAGCTCTAAAGTTTTTGATGAACCTAGGAAAATATTTCCAAACTCAGCAATATCAACAAGTTTAATATTTGGCTGATGACCCGAAACGGTTAGATTTACAGGCACTCTAAGTTCCTTTTTGTTTACATCATTTGATGCTAGAACAAGGTTGGCGCTATATGAACCATTAATAAGGGTTGTTGCATTTGCACTTAACAGAGCTGTTGTTTGAGAATTACCTTCAACATCTCCTGAGCCCGGTTCTAAAGTCAGATAACTACCCAAGTGCTCATTCTGGCTAACTGCAGTAACTGCCCAAACAAACCTTTTATCGTTGAGGGCTTCTTCTAGCGATACCCAGTTTTGACCTAAGTTAAATGAAATGAAACAGTTTTTTGAGTATGCTGCATCAGCCTCAGGGCCAATACCCAGCGGGTATAAGTTTCCTGAGGGAACATGAACTACTACCCAGAATGTTTCACCATGTTCAAAGTAGAGCTGTTCATTTAAGGTTATGTAACCAGTTGCTTCTTCGGTTGAATTGTTACTATACTCTTGAGCATAGATTAAATTGCTTTTAGATAACGCTAAACCTTTGTATATTTCAACAATTACAGGTCCTTTGGAAGGATCATGTTTAATATAGGTTTGAACCTGAGTTAAGTTGAAACCGTTAGCTTCGCTAACATAAAATTTAGTTGCAGATGAATTGGTTAAACTCGTATCGGTATCGCCAACAATATTGGTTACATAGCTTATGTATGATTTCTCGATTTCGGTAAACGAAGAAGTTGAAGTTTTACTTCTTAGCTTATTGTTATTTACTGATGCGTTTTGAAGCCTAACATGTACATCGTTAATGCCAATTTGCTTCCTTACTTTTGGGTATTTAAGCCCAATTGCATTGTATGCCAAAGAGGTATTGCTATGGCGCATGAAGTGGTTCCAGCGTAAAAGACCAGTTGCATTGTTAAGAATGGTGATTTCATGCGATGCTGTTGTTGTATTTGCTGCATCAATTTCCAGATTGATGGATTGACTGTTTTCATCAACAGCAATGGATGGACCTTGGTTGGTAGTTTCTGAAACTACATTTGATAGAACAGAGATGTTGCCCCAACGGTCGGTTGAAGTTATTGCAAAATAATAGGTAGTTAGACCAAGTAATCCGTTAACCTCATAGGTGTAGCTCTGACCAGCATTTTTATCGTTTTTGAGAACTACTTTGGTCGCTAAATTTAGATTCGAAGCGGTTATTGGCTCAGTAAAGTAGTATAGTTGGAAATTAGTTGGTTTTATATCATCTAAATCAGAAGGAACCGTCCAAGATAATGTAGCAAATTCCTGTGCAATACCCGTCACTGCTAAGTTTGATATTGTAACAGGAGCAACACCCTGATCGTTTGCAATGGCCAATGAAGCATCAATTGCGCCTGAACCTAATTTGCCTAAATAATCGGGGTTGTACTGCTCAATGTCAACAACACCTGTTACAAGTTTATTCCAGAGTTCAGCGTTTGTAAGCTGTTTGGTTCTATTGGCTAACGCCAATGCTGCTATCCCCGAAACATGTGGACAAGCCATTGATGTTCCCTGTAAATAGGCATATTGATCTTTAGGAGCAGTGCTTAGCACTCCGCTTTTTGTTCCGTAGGTATCCTGATCGCCACCAGTTGCCGATAATTCTACCCAGCTACCAAAATTTGAGTAGCTAGCTTTTTTCCATTCTGGACCAATTGAAGCAACTGCCAAAACATTCGAAAAGTATCCGGGATACCACTCGCTATCATAGTTGCTATTTCCTGCTGCGAAAATTACAATACCGCCCTTCATTGGACTTCCAGGATAATTTCCTGCTTCGGCAACAAAATAGTCGATGGCCTCTTTTACTGACTGGTCGTATGCGTATGGATTAGTATAGCCCCAGCTATTTTGAGATATTACAGAACCATTATCGGCAGCATAGATATATGAGTTCTCAAATAGTCCACCAAAAATTTGGAGCGACATAATTTTTACACCATCACCTTTGCCACTACCACCAGCAACTCCCGATACTCCAACGCCATTATTATTTACAGCAGCAATAGTACCAGCAACGTGAGTGCCATGGAATTCAGCATCAACGGCTCCTTTGTTCTTCTGAAAGTTATAACCGTTAATATCGTCAATATATCCGTTATTATCGTCATCAACACCAGCAACACCATTCAACTCGGCTGTGTTTACCCAGATATTCTCCTTCAAATCCTTATGCGCTACATCAACCCCTTGATCACGAATTGATACGATAACATCATTTGCGCCGGCAGTTTTTGTCCATGCCTCGAAAAGGTTGATATCAGCATCGCCATAACCCGATTGACCAGTGTTATTGTAATGCCATTGGTCTTTAAGGTATGGATCGTTGAATGGCAAATTATCCTTTGTTTCTGATGAAGGAGTGTAAGAGGTTTCTTTAAAAGGTGATAGTACCTTTTCAAGTTCAACTTCTGCTATTGTAACTTCATTTAGCTGTTTGAATTGGGCAACGGCAACTTTTGGGTCAACGTTTTCGTTGATTTCAACCACATACCATAAATCGAGCCCATGTTTTTTGAGTTTGCTCTCGTTATTCGCATTGGCTGGGAAAAGCCGATACAAATTTGTGGCGGAAGTCGATTTTGCAACAGCGTCAAAGGAGGATATTCCTGTTTTAAGAATTTTGGTTGATCCCTTTACTTGAGATTTGCTAATAGATATTGATATGGTTGGTGAGAATTTTACCTTAACCATACCTTTTCTAATCCCATTTTGGTAAACCTGTGTCCATCCTGTAAATGAATGCAATGCAAACATTCCTATAATACAGGTTTTTACTGTAATTCGTAAAAATTTGTTCATAGAGATTTGGTTAGATTAGTATTAGTTTTATTTGTGGTGTTTTCTATTATTTATAATCGGTTCATTTAGATTTACAAGAAGTTTCTTTAATGCCTCTTTCTCCTCTTTTTTTTGTTGCATTAATTGAAGAATTTCGGAGTCTTGTTCATTAACTGATATGCATTCATTGCAGATAATATCTTCTTTATCAGTTGTTTTTATTTTTTTGTCAATGCCTTTCATACTGTCAATATTAAAATCTTTGAACAATGTTAGGTTCATTGCAAGCGAATAGGAAATAATGTCCCTGAGTAAAACTGATACAGGGTGGAAGAGAGCCTATCAAAAAACTGTACAAGTAGAAATAATACCTGAGCAATACCCCTACAGAGGTTTGCTAAGTGTCGTATTGTTAGAAGAATAGGTTGGAAAAAATGAAAGGTTAAATATTTAGTAAAAAGTTAACGAGATTAACTTCTTGGTTTGTGATACCCAATTTCTTTCTTAAACGATATCTGGCTGTTTCAAGGCTATTTATACTCTGACCTGTAATAGAGGAAATCTCCTTAGTTGTCATATTCAACCTAAGGAATGCTGCGAGTTTTATTTCAGATGGGGACAAATCTGGAAACTTTTTTTGAAGGGTTTTATAGAATTCTTCATGAACACTCTGAAAACGATATTCAAATTCCTCCCAAACTTCCTTCTCAGTAATTGATTGTAGCTCATGAATAATTCGCTGAACGGGTTCAATATTTTCTTCTTTTAAATTTCCTTTGAGTTTGAGTAGCCTATTGGTGATGCTTTCAATCAATTCGTTTTTCTTGAGTAGATACATCACATTTGTAGTTAACTCTTTATTCTTGAGCTGCATATCTTTTTCCAACTTCTCGTTCTCAAGTTTGATTCGCTTGTTTCGGCTTTTTGAAAGGAAATATAATAGCCCCATTATTACTGAAATTAGTAGGAGCGTTGAGGTGATTATAAACATTACCAATCGTCTCTTTTGGTCTTTTACTTCCTTAACCCTATCGGTAATTTCATTTTCGTATTGTAGCTGAAGTTTAGCGATTTCACTATACTTTTTATCGTTTAATAAGCTATCGTTATAAGTATTATATTGCTTAAAGTATTCTAATGATTTCTTATAATCTTTCATTTCAAAGTAAATATCCGAAAGCATGTTTGTGGCGTTTTGCATTGTTAGCATAGCTTTTGTGCTATTACTAATTGTTAGCGCCTTGTTTGCAAACTCAATGGCCTTTGGATAATCCTTAGTGCTTTTATAGTATAATGATAGGAAAATAGAGGTCTTGGCTATCCCAAACTGATCGTTTGTTTTCATCCTAAAGTTAAGCGACTCAGTTAAGTATTTATACGCATTACCATAATCGCCCATTTCAATTCCTAGCTTCCCTAGGTTATTGCATATGGTTCCAAAAATTTCAAAATTTGTTCCTTTGGCAAGATTATATGCTTTTAGGTAGTATTCTTTAGCCGAATTTTTATCACCCTTTGAACCATAAATATTTCCAATGCTATTGTATAGGGTTGGGTATTTATAGTCTGATTTTGCATTTATATCCTTTTTAGAACTCTTATCCAATAAGGCGAGGGCTTTAAAATAGTAATCTAGAGCTTCATCAAATTGCTGAAGCCTATCCTTTAAAACACCAATGTTGTGGTACAGCGGAAATAGTATAGATTCGTCACCCAGTTTCTCTGCAATCCTTAATCCTTCAATAAAGTACTTTAACGATTCATCGTATATTCCAATAAAAATCAGGTTACTGGCTACTTGAGTGTATGCTTTTGATAGCACCTTCTCATTTCCATTTTTTTTTGCAATTTCTAAAGCCTGTTTGGAGTAATCTAGGGCAAGGTTAAGATTTGTCTTAATAGAAATTGATGAAAGTTCCTTTAATAATCGTATTTTAATAGTATCAATAGTTTCATTCTCCAATCTTACCTTTAAACTATCGATTTTTACTTTGTCCTGTGCAAATATGCTTTGCACAGAGATTATTAAAACAAAAAATGCTATGAGTGAGCTTAGTCTCATCGGTTTCTTTTTACAAATTCAAAAGTAAGAAATTATCAATTCGAAAAATTATTCTAATTTTGATTAAGTAAAGAAAGATTTTTCTTTACAAGTTAAACAATTGTTTAACTTATTTCTTTGAAACTATCTTGAATATGTTAACTTGTAAAATAAGTAATTCCTAACCTTTTAAATTAATATATTATGAATCAGTATGTTATTATTTCGCTGGTAACGGTAGGAAGTATTGTGCCTGCTTATTTTATTTTAAGGTTAATTTTTGGTAGGTCTATTATGTTAACGGTGGGTATATGGACTGTCGGTTTTACTTTATCGATGTGTCTTTTGTACTATGTTGTTGGTTCATTAGGAATAAAAAGCATTATTTGGTCAACACCAATCGGTTTTGTATTAGGAACGATTGTCTACCTCTACCTAAATAGTGTTCTTAAAAAGCCTCTTACGAGTATGATTGAGAATGTAAAGCAAGTTTCAGAGGGTAATCTTAACATTCAAATCAAGGGTACAAATGCACAGTATGAACTTGGTGTTCTTAGTACCTCAATTAAGCAAATGATCGATAATATAAATGATGTGGTTCGCGAAGTAAAAAGAGGTGCTGAAAATGTTGCCAGTGCAAGTAGTGAGTTGAGTTCTACTTCAGAGCAACTATCCGAGTCGGCTAACGAGCAAGCATCAAGTGTTGAGCAAGTATCGTCAACCATGGAGCAGATGGCTGCTAATATCGATAGTAATACCTCCAATGCTCAGCAAACTGAATTAATTGCTCTTCAAGTTTCCAAGGAAATCAATCAGGTAAGTATTTCAGCAAAAGAGAGCCTTGAGTCGGTGCATGCAATTGCAGGGAAGATTAGTATAATTAACGATATTGCATTTCAAACCAATATCCTTGCGCTAAATGCCGCCGTTGAGGCGGCAAGAGCAGGTGAGCATGGCAGAGGATTTGCGGTTGTTGCAGCCGAGGTTCGAAAGCTCGCCGAAAGGAGTAAAATTGCTGCTGATGAGATTGTTAAGCTCGCTAACCACAGCGTTAAGGTAACAGAGGATTCTGGTCAATTAATGTTTAAAATTATTCCCGACATTGAAAAAAC